>NZ_JAAKXB010000016.1:0-114975 GCF_029479985.1 Aeromonas sp. A600620
GAGCGGGAAACGAGACTCGAACTCGCGACCCCGACCTTGGCAAGGTCGTGCTCTACCAACTGAGCTATTCCCGCAACTACCTTAAAACAGGCCGTACAGCATTTGGTTGCTTGCGCTACTGTACGGGAGCCGAATTATAAGAGCAGTCATTCCAATTGCAAGGGCTTTTTTGTCTGGTTGCGCGCGTTCGCTCAAAAGCTGGCCGAACTGTCGATTTTAGCAGCCAGCGCATGACAAACCCTTGCCGGGGAATCAGATCTTGAAGACGTGGCTGCGATAGAACTGCAGCTCGGCGATGGATTCGCGGATGTCGTCCAGCGCCTGGTGGGTGCCGCTCTTCTTGAACTGATCCAGCAACTCCGGCTGCCAGCGGCGTACCAGCTCCTTGATGGTGCTGACGTCGACGTTGCGGTAGTGGAAGAAGGCTTCCAGATCAGCCATGTGCTTGACCATGAAGCGGCGATCCTGACCGATGCTGTTGCCGCACAGCGGGCTGGTGCGCTCCGGCACCCACTGGCGAATGAACGCGAGGGTCTCGGCAACGGCTTTCGCCTCGTCATGCTGGCTCGCCTTGACCCGGGCCACCAGACCGCTCTTGGTATGGGTGTTGACGTTCCAGTCGTCCATCTTGGCCAGCTCTTCATCACTCTGATGAATGGCGATGACCGGCCCTTCGGCCAGTACGTTCAGATCCTTGTCGGTGACTATGGTGGCAATCTCCAGTACCACGTTCTCTTCGGGGTCGAGACCCGTCATCTCCATGTCGATCCATACCAGGTTCTGCGCGCTGACTGTCATGATTGCTCTCTCTATTGGGAGGAATGGCGGAATTTTGCCAATTTGCATGTATCATACTGGCTTTGGATCTGTTCATAAACTGGCGAATCGAGTGGCAAAGAAAGCAAAACTCAATCTGGGTCAACAAAGGCGCGTCCAGGCCAACCGCGAGCGGCGGCTGCAAAAAGATCACACCACAGTGGTGGATGACACCCTGTTTGGCCCCGCCATCGAAGGGGTGGTGATCAGCCGTTTTGGTCAGCATGCAGACGTGGAAGCGGTCGATGGCACCATCCACCGCAGCAACCTGCGGCGCAGCAGCATCAGCAGTCTGGTCTGTGGCGACAAGGTAGTGTGGCGTCCCGGCCTCAATGCCGCGACAGCGGGCGTCATCGAGGCGGTGCATCCGCGCCACTCGGTACTGACCCGGCCGGACTTCTACGACGGGGTCAAACCTATCGCCGCCAACATCGACCAGATCATCATCGTCTCGGCGGTGATGCCCGAGTTCTCCACCAACATCGTCGACCGCTATCTGGTGGCCGCCGAGGATGTGGAGATCCGCCCCCTCATCGTGCTGAACAAGGTCGACATGCTCGATGATGCCGCCAGAGCGCGCATCGAGAGCCAGCTCGAAACCTATCGCAAACTCAATTACGAAGTGCTGCTGGTGAGCTGCGAGAGCGGCGAAGGGCTCGATGAGCTGAAAGCCGCACTGACCGACAAGATCAGCATCTTCGTCGGCCAGTCCGGGGTGGGCAAGTCGTCGCTCACCAACGCCCTGATGCCGGGACTGGATGTACTGACCGGCGAGATCTCCGAAAACTCGGGGCTCGGCCAGCACACCACCACCACGGCGCGGCTCTACCACTTCCCGAGCGGTGGCGATCTCATCGACTCCCCCGGGATCCGCGAGTTCGCCCTCTGGCATCTGGAAGCCGACCGCATCACCTGGTGCTTCGTCGAGTTTCGCGACTATCTGGGTGGCTGCAAGTTCCGCGACTGTACCCACAAGGACGATCCCGGCTGTGCCCTGCGCGCCGCGGTCGACGCGGGCGCTATCAGTGCCGATCGCTTCCACAACTATCACCGCATCCTGGAAACCATGCAGGAAGCCCGTCACGGTCGCCAACAGGCGCGCCTGTGACCCTAATAAACCTACGTTGATGATGAACATGAGCATTACTGACAACCTGAAAATTGCCGGTCAATACTGTCTGCCCAAGCACGCCCTCTCCCGTCTGATCGGCAAGTTTGCCGCCGCCGAAGCGGGCAACATCACCACAAGGGTGATCGAGGCTTTTATCAAGCAGTACAAGGTCGACATGAGCGAGGCGCTGCACGAGAGCCCGGCCCACTACAAGAGCTTCAACGAGTTCTTCACCCGCGAGCTCAAGCCCGGTATCCGCCCCGTGGTAGAAGATGCCATGACCCTGGCGCTGCCGGTGGATGGCACCGTCAGCCAGCTCGGTCCGATCCAGCAGGGTCGCATCATCCAAGCCAAGGGCCACGACTACAGCGCCCGCGAACTGCTGGGCGGCTATGAGGATCTGGTGGCGCCGTTCAAGGATGGCGACTTTGCCACCATCTATCTGGCGCCCAAGGATTATCACCGCATCCATATGCCGCTGGACGGCGTGCTGGAGAGCATGGTGTTCGTGCCGGGGGATCTCTTCTCCGTCAACCCGCTCACCGCCGAGAACGTGCCCAACCTGTTTGCCCGCAACGAGCGGGTGGTGGCCACCTTCCGCACCCCGCACGGCCCCATGGCGCTGGTGCTGGTCGGTGCCACTATCGTGGCCAGCATCGAGACCATCTGGGCCGGCAATATTGCGCCGACCAAAGAGAAGAAGGTGGTGCGCTGGGACTACAGCGGCGACGAGGCCATTACCCTGCAAAAAGGTGCCGAGATGGGCCTGTTCAAGCTGGGCAGCACCGTGGTCTGCCTGTTTGGCCCGGGCATGCTGGCCGGTTTCGAACCTCACTTGGCCAACGGTGTCACCACCCGCATGGGTCAGCCCTTTGCCAAGCTGGCGGAGCAGGCATGAGCGAGCAACCGAACGCCTCGCAGAAGAACAACCCGCTGCACGGGCTGACGCTGGAAGCCATCGTCACCGCGCTGGTCGAATACTACGGCTGGGAAGAGCTGGGGCAGCAGATCAATATCCGCTGCTTCACCGATAATCCCAGCATCAAGTCCAGCCTGAAGTTCTTGCGCAAGACCCCCTGGGCTCGGGAGAAGGTCGAAAGCCTCTACCTCTACGCCCAGCGCAAGCAAGCCAAATCGAAGAAGGAAGGGCAAGATGGCCTTTAAGATTACCTACACCTATAAAAAACAGGCCAAAGAGATCGGCTACGCGAACGACAAGTTCCGCAGCATCTACGACGCCATCGCGGCTGCCGAAGGGCTGGATCTCACCAGTTTTCACGCTATGGAGGCCCAACTGGCTCAGGTTTGTCGCCGTGACAAGAAGAGCGTGAAGGATTATCAGGAGAACTACTTCAAAGAGTTGGGATTCTCCAACATCGTCATCGAACGGGACAATCTCGAAGAGGATCAGGAGTAACCATGCGCACCTTGACCCTGATGGCCGCCTCTCTGCTGCTGGCGGCATGCAGTACACCGGAACAACATCTGGTTGGCAGCGATCGCGACAGCCACGGCTGTATCGGCAGTGCGGGCTATCAGTGGTCAGCACTGACTGGCAAATGTGTGCGCCTGTTTGAAGAGGGTATCCGGCTCAATCCAACCGATGCCAGCCAGACCAGCAGCGCCTTCGTGCTGTTCAACACCGACCAGACGCAAGCCGAACTGCATCTACCAAGCGGCGAGCAGCACTTGCTGACCCGTCAAGGTGCGGAGGGCAACTGGTCGTGGCAGGGCAGCGGCTACACCCTCTTCCCCTGGAAGGGCTATGTGCTCAAATCCGGTGACAAGGTGCTCTATCAGGGGGAGTAACCCGAACGCCTGATATCTTCCCGATATCCGCCAAATAAAATGCCGACCCAAGTGGTCGGCATTTTTGTATGTGAAACAGACTGTTATCAGGCGCGGCTAAGGTAATCGGCCTGCCCCACCCACTTGTAGCTGGTGAGCTCGGTCAGCCCCATGGGGCCACGGGCGTGCAGCATCTGGGTCGACACCGCCACTTCAGCGCCCAGACCAAACTGGCCGCCATCGGTGAAACGGGTCGAAGCGTTGACGTAGACCGCCGCCGAACCGGCCACGTTGACGAAACGCTCGGCGTTGGCCAGATCGTTGGTCAGGATGGCATCGGAGTGGCCGGCGTTATGCTCGCGCATATGGGCCAGCGCTTCGTTCACATCCGCCACCAGCTTGACCCCCAGGGTCAGTCCCAGCCACTCGGTATCGAAATCCTCCGGCCCCGCCTCGCACAGGTTGTCGGCACCCGCCAGCTGCGTCATGGCGTTGGCCGCGGCCACCAGCGTCACCTTGCGCTCGTTCATCAGAGCGACCAGCTGCGGCAGGAAAGTCGAAGCGACTTTCTCGTGTACCAGCAGGGTATCGAGGGCGTTGCAGGCAGAGGGGCGCTGCACCTTGGCGTTGTCGATAACCGCCAGAGAGCGCACCAGATCGGCACTCTCGTCGACGAAGATGTGGCTGATGCCGAAACCGCCGATGATGACTGGAATGGAGCTGTTCTCCTTGCACATCTTGTGCAAACCGGCACCACCGCGGGGAATGATCATGTCCACATAGCGGTCGAGACGCAGCAACTCGCCGACCAGCGCCCGATCCGGGTTGTCGATGTACTGCACCGCCGCCTCGGGCAGACCGGAGGCCGCCAAGGCATGCTGGATCACCCGCACCAGCTCCAGATTGGAGTGGAAGGTCTCACGCCCGCCACGCAGTATGCTGGCGTTGCCGGTCTTGAGGCAGAGGCTGGCGATGTCGATGGTGACGTTGGGGCGCGCCTCGTAGATGACGCCGATAACCCCGATGGGCACCCGACGACGAGAGAGCCGCAGGCCATTTTCCAGCACCCGGCTATCCATTTCAGCACCGACCGGATCATCCAGCGTGATCACCTTGCGCACATCCGCCACAATCCCGGCCAGCCGGGCCGGATTGAGTAGCAGGCGATCCAGCATCGCCTCTGACAAGCCCGCCTCACGGCCGGCGGCGATATCTTTCGCATTGGCGGCGAGGATCTGTTCACTGCGCGCCTCCAGCTCGTCGGCGATGGCGGCCAGCGCCCGGTTCTTCTGCGCCGTGCTGATGGTAGCCAGCTGATAGGCGGCTTCACGGGCCGCCTGCCCCATTTTCTCCAGACTCATCTCGGTTCCCTTTTGTTCATGCCGTGCCGCCCTGATTAGAGCAGCACCATATCGTCTCGATGGATGGCTACTGAACCATATCCATAGCCCAGTACCTGCTCAATCTGATCCGAGTGAACGCCGCGCAGCTTCTCCAGCTCCAGATGGTCGTAACGGCAGATGCCGCGGGCCAGCTCGGCGCCCTTGGGATCAAGAATGCGCACCACATCGCCCCGAATGAAATCGCCCTTGACCGCGACGATCCCCTTGGGCAGCAGGCTGGAGCCTTTCTCCTTCATGGCGGCGACAGCCCCCTGATCCACATGTACTTCGCCGTGAGGGGGCGGGCCTGCCAGGATCCAGCTCTTGCGCCCTTCCAGCGGGGACGCCAGCGCCGGGAACAGGGTGCCAATCCGCTCGCCCTTGGCGAGACGGCCGATCACCTCCGGCATCTGGCCGGTCGCGATCACCACGTTGACGCCGGCACGACGCGCCACATCGGCGGCCTGCAGCTTGGTAGCCATGCCACCGGTGCCGAGGCCGCTGACACTGTCACCCGCCAGCGAGCGCAGGGTATCGTCGATGGTCTGCACCTCTTCAATAAGCTGGGCGTCGGGATTGGTGCGCGGATCGGCAGTAAACAGCCCCTTCTGGTCGGTTAGCAGGATCAGCAGATCGGCATCCGCCAGAATGGCGGCCCGTGCGGAGAGGTTGTCGTTGTCACCTACCTTGATCTCGGCGGTCGCCACCGCATCGTTTTCGTTGATGACCGGAATAATGCGGTGATCGAGCAAGGTGCGCATGGTGTCGCGGGCGTTGAGGTAGCGCTCCCGATCTTCCAGATCGGCGCGGGTCAGCAGCATCTGGCCGATATGCAGACCGTAGAGGTTGAACAGATCCTGCCATACCCGAATAAGCTGGGTCTGACCAACCGCCGCCAGCATCTGCTTGTTGGGAAGGGTTGGCGCCAGTGGCGGGTGACCCAGATGTTCACGCCCGGCGGCGATAGCTCCTGATGTGACAACCACGACCCGATGGCCGTGACGGTGCAAGGCCGCACACTGTCTGACCAGCTCGACCATATGGGCACGATTGAGCTGGGAAGACCCCCCTGTGAGCACGCTGGTGCCCAACTTGACGACTATGGTTCTGTTTTCCATGGGAGCATAAAGGCTAAAAAATAAGGAATATCTTTATACCCACGGCCATGGGGCCCTGCAAGGCAATTCCATAAAGGGTGATGAAAGGATGGGGCAAGAGTCTCCCTGCGAGCTCGTCACAACCTCTCGCAGGGCATCAGAGGCTCAGGCAGCCGTTACACTCAACTCGTTGGTCACCTGTTCGGCAGGCACTAGCTGACACTCGAGCGAGGCCAGTTTGTCACTGATCAATTTGTAGAAACGGTTGAGGGTCCGTTCCACCTCGACCTGGTGCTTCTTGGGGATCGGCTTGTCGAGCCACTCGCCATCGGCATTGTACAATCCGAACTGGTAATGGTAGCGGAACAGATGCTCCTCCTGCTCCAGCACCAGCCACCAACCCCAGAACTCCCGCTTGTCTGGCGCCGGTTTGGCACTGACACAAACGGAAAGACTGTCGAAACGGTAACGCCCCTCTTCACAGAGATCCTCACGCAAATAGGGGCCAATGGCAGCAAACTGTCTCAGCAGTCGCTTGTAGGTCACTCTTTCAGACATGTTAACCTCCCTGTTAAACAAGCCGCGCCACCTCGGGATGGCGTCAGTCCTTCAGCGCATCAGATACATAGATGCTGTTTCAGCCACTCGACGATTTCGTCCAGCGCCTTGTCATACACCTCAAGCAAGGGCTGCTTGTCGAAGACGATGGCCTTGCCGTTACGACTGGCCGCCGCCAATGCCCGTACATCCTGCTCGGGACAGATGAAATCTCGTTTGTGTCCAATACTCAATATCGGCACAGAGGTGCGAGTCCCCAGTAATCCCTGCGTTTTCAGTGAAAATACCTGACACTTGGTACGCATGGTATCCCAATGAGCCGCATCAGCGCCCAACCGGTTGGCCAGGCTGTCCCGCATCATGCGCGGGCACTTGGCAAACAACTCCTGATTGGTAAACACCTGATTGACCCCGGCCCCGACACAGACCACGGTTTTGAGCTTGAATGGCTCGATAAAGGCCAGACGTGCCGCCACATTGCCTGCCAATCGCATACCGACCATAGCGATACGCTGATGATCGACCCAGGCCACTTCGGAGAGATAGTGCAGCACAGCCTGATGAAGGCGGCTGGTATCCTGTACCAATGGCCAATGCTCGGCATAGCCGATGCCCGGCATGTCGAGGGAGAGCATACCGATGCCGTTGGGCTCGAGTCGCTTGAGATAGAAGTTGAGGAAATCGAGCTGCAGAGAGTCGATCCCCCCGCTGATGATCACCAGAGGCACCGGTTTGTCGGTGGTCGGCAGGTGGAGATAACCCTGAATATGCTTGCCGCGAAAGGGCACCTGGATCTCTTTGAGCGGCACCTTGAACAACCGGCCCGCCTCGCGATAGGCCATATTGCCAAGCAGCTGGGCCTGATCCGCCAGTTCATCATCCTTGAGATGGGGGTAGCTGGCGATGGAATAGTAGCGCACCGCCTTGAGCAGCTGTTTCAAGGCGCCAGCTGCATCCCCCTGCTCACGCAGTTCGCGCCCAAGCTTGAAGTAGTTACCAGCCACCTGGCTCCACTCATAGATCCAGTTGCCAGGCACATAGCCCTTGATGGTATCGAGATAGCAGTCATGGGTGCGTTCACCGGTCGCCATGGCGATGCGGGCCAGAGTCTGCTCAACCTCGACCGGGTCGGCCCCCTGCCAGGCCCAGGAGGGGCGGCGCAGCAGGCGATACCAGCTCTTTGACATGGAGCCGTCGATAAACATCTCGTCTGACTCTGCTTCGGCAATGTCCGCCGGGCTGGAGTTGGAGATCTCGGAAGTTTCCAGCACCTTCTTGACCCGGGTAAACAGCTTTTCGGTCAGATTGAGGTCGTCGTTCAAGTCCAAGATTGTGTCCCATTCATATCAGGCAATAGCTCATCTTAACCACTTTTACTGCCCATCAGCCACCCTGCAACAGATTGATACACAAAAAACAGGGGCTCCATCAAGGAGCCCTGTGAAACCATTCTTGCCGCGTGCGGCCAATTGACGCTCTGAACGTCACATCCCGATCCCGTTACTTTTCGTCGCAGATCGGTGTGGCGAACTCCAGCGCCATATCCCACGGCTGTTCAATCCAGGTATCCTGCGGGATTGCCACTTCGAAATCGTCCAGCAGCGCTTCGCCCATCGGCTTGGCGAAGATCGCGATGAACTTGGCTTTCGGGTAGAGCTCGCGGATCGCCTTGGCGGTAGTGCCGGTGTCTACCAGATCTTCCACCACCAGCCAGCCTTCGCCGTCACCGGCGGTGGTGGCAGCTTTAACGACTACCAACTCGCGCTGGCTGTCGTGGTCATAGCTGGAGATGCAGAGGGTTTCCACATTACGAATGCCAAGTTCACGGGCCATCAGGGCTGCGGGCACCAGACCACCACGGCTGACCGCGATGATACCTTTCCACTGGCTGACAGGCAGCTGACGACGGGCCAGACGGCGAGCTTCACGTTGCAGGTTGTCCCACGACACATAGAACTTTTTCGGCATGTTATCGATCTCGAATAGTTATTTAAAAACAATCACTTAAAATAAAAACATCCGCAATTCTCCCTGCGGATGCCAGTAAATGGCGGCCCTTGCCCGACTGAATTCAGATTGCACTTCGGCTGCCTCAGGGCTAAGCCTCGGCAGCAAATCTGATAACAATGGAAGCAAGATGGGCTTATCCGGCGATCGGTTAGATGATGTGTCCAAACCGCGGACAGGCTGTTGGGCCGATATGATAGCACCGTTTGCAGAGAAAATGCCTGGCAAACGTATGCCAAAAACAGGAAAAATCGGCATCACCCTCTCCATTCGGCATATCTCGAGCGCCAAACGACTAACCTGCCGTCCCTGCTGCCGAGTCCAAATGAACTGTGCGGCAAATCGCAGATAAAAAAATAGCAGGGGGAGGATTTACCTCACGCACCTGCTGCTTTCTCGCCTCTGCCTGGTTGGGCAGCTCGTCTTAGCGACGAGTGACGAAGGGGTTAGGGTAGCTGAAACCCTGGGTATACAAAGAAGGGGCAAACCAATAGGTTGAGTTGCTGCCTGGCATATTGAAACTCCTGATTGCTTAACAAGTTACGTACCTTTAATGCGGGCTCAAATCCTTGAACGAACACTCGGTTCCATGGAGGCGCACTTGCTTTGCTTCGGTTCCCTGGAGGCTTTCATCGTCATCCTGACGGGTGGCGAACCACGGTAGCTAATTTACCAGTCGGTGCGTTAAATTCAATATTTTTGTGAGACCGGTCACACATTTTCTTTTCTATCGGTCAGCGTCGTCCGAACCTGACGATCGTACTGCCTGGTTGCCATCAGCCAGCACAAGCTGCCTGCGATTTGCGCTGATTGCTCACATTTTTGTGTGATTGACTGTATTATCGTTATCCTCTTCCCCGGCCCGCTGATGGGGCCCTGTTAATTCCGTGCTGGTAAGGAGTCCCGACGTGGCACAGCTTAGCTCTCTCTCTCCCAAACTGATTTGGCATTTCTTCGAACAGATCTGCTCCATCCCCCACCCTTCCAAACATGAAGCCAAACTGAGCGCCTGGATCATCCAATGGGCTCAAGGGGAAGGTCTGGCGGTCAAGCAGGACAAGGTCGGCAACATCATCATCAAGAAACCGGCCACCCCGGGGATGGAAAACCGCAAAGCCGTGGTACTGCAGGCCCACATCGACATGGTGCCGCAGGCCAACGCCGACACCAAACACGACTTCGCGACCGATCCCATCGATGCCTATGTCGATGGCGAGTGGGTCACGGCCCGCGGCACCACCCTGGGTGCCGACAACGGCATAGGTATGGCCGGTTGCCTGGCTGTGCTGGCTGACAAGACCATCAAGCACGGCCCGCTGGAAGTGCTGCTGACCACAGACGAAGAGACCGGCATGACCGGCGCCTTCGGTCTGGAAGCGGGCTGGCTGGAGGGCGAAATTCTGCTCAACACCGACTCCGAAGAGGATGGCGAGGTCTATATGGGCTGCGCTGGCGGTGTGGATGCCAATATCCGCTTCCCGCTCGAGCTGGTTGATGCTGCTGAAGGTGAAGCGTTCGAACTGGCCGTGAAAGGGCTGCGTGGCGGCCACTCCGGTTGCGATATCCATCGCGGCCGTGGCAACGCCAACAAGCTGCTGGTACGTCTGCTCAAAGCAGCCGAGCCGCTGGGTGTTCGTCTGGCCGAGATCCACGGCGGCACCCTGCGCAACGCCATCCCGCGCGAAGCCCGTGCCACCCTGCTGGTGCCTGCTGCCAGCGTGAACGAGTTCAAAGCGCTGGTTGACCGCTACACCGGGATCTACCAGACCGAACTGGCCGCCACCGAGCCAAACCTGACCGTGCTGGTCAACAGCGCCGCCAAACCGGCCAAGCTGATGAGCGTCTCCCTGCAGCAGCGCCTGCTGGATGCCCTGATGGCCTGCCCGAACGGCGTGATGCGCATGAGCGATGCCATGCCCGGCGTGACCGAAACCTCGACTAACCTGGGGGTCATCAAGACTCAGGATGGCGAAGTGTACGTCCAGTGCCTGATCCGCTCCCTGATTGACTCCGGCCGCGAGAGCATCGAGCAGATGACCCGCTCCCTGTTCACCCTGGCAGGCGCCAGCTGCGAATTCACCGGTGCCTATCCGGGTTGGGCGCCGAATGTGGACTCCCCCGTCATGGCGCTGGTACGCAACAGCTACCAGACCCTGTTTGGCACCATGCCCAACGTCATGGTGATCCACGCAGGTCTCGAGTGCGGTCTGTTCAAGAGCGCCTATCCGGAGTGGGACATGGTCTCCTTCGGCCCGACCATCCGCGGTGCCCACTCCCCTGACGAGAAGGTACATATCCCGGCGGTCGAGCGTTTCTGGCAACTGCTGGTGCACGTACTGGAAGCGATTCCGGCCAAGTAAGCCAGCCCGGATAAAACAACAAAACAAAGCCCCGCACTGCTGCGGGGCTTTTTATTGTCTGTTACAGCCAGATTTTGGCGCTTAACGGATGCCGCGGGCCTCGCGGATCCACTCCCAGGCTTGCTGGATCTCCTGGGTCTTCTCCTTGGCCATCTCCATCATCTCCGGCGGCAACCCTTTGGCGGCCAGCTTGTCCGGGTGATGTTTGCTCATCTCCTTGCGGTAGGCGCGCTTGATATCCTGATCGCTGTCGCTCTCGCTCACTCCCAGCAACTGGTAGGCATTCTTGAGCCGATCCGCAGAGGGTGCCGCCTGCCGATACTGCTGACCACCGGAATGGCCCCCCTGATACTGGCCATGAGCCTGATTGAAGAAGTTCATCTGCGCCTCGGCCATTGCCAGAATGCGAGCCAGCTCGATGCGGCTGAAGCCCAGTTCGTCGGCAATGGTGTGCAGAATGGCGCGCTCGCCCTCCTCTACCCGCCCGTCGGCAAAGGCCGCCTGCAACTGCACTTCGAGGAAGAAGCGCAGAATATCGCGCTGCCCCAGACTGGCACGGCGGAACTCGGCCAGGGTCTCACGCAGCGGAAAATCGGCCTCTTTACCGAGACGAAACGACTCCTGCGCACGGGCACGCTGTTCGCCCGCCAGCCGCATCCGATCCATCAGGTTGGAGGCAACCCGGATTTCCTGTTCGGTCACCTGACCGCTCGACTTGGCGATGTGACCCATCACCGAGAAGGTGGCGTGGAAGAAAACGGCTTGCTGCGCCTGACTAGGGCCGCGACGAAACGCCCCCTGCAGCCCCATGCCACGGTCGAAACGGTGGCCTATCCAGAGGCCAATCAGGGCGCCGATAATATTGCCGAGCAGAAAACCGAAGAAGGCGCCCAGCACCTTACCCCAAATACGCATGGTTCAAGACCTCTTGAAGTTAATGAGTGCGGGCCTGGAGCTGGTCATCCAGCTCGCGCAGTCGATCGACCGTGCCGATATCGCGCCACTCGCCAGCGAGCAGGCTGCCGCCTACCCGCCCTTGCGCCATCCAGTCACGGAGCAGGGGCGCCAGCTTGCGGGCGCCGCCCGCGAGACCGGCAAAGGCCGCCGGATCATATAGTCCGACCCCGCTGAAGGTAAACGCTGGCGTATCCATGACTCGCCCCCCTTGCAGGGCAAAGTCCCCGCTCGGGTGCTGGGGCGGATTGGGCACCAGCCAGAGGTGGGCCAGATCATCGCCAAGGGGCTGGCTGACCAGAGTGTGATAATCGAGATCGAGCCAGGTATCGCCGTTGATGACCAGAAAAGGTTCTGCGCCCAGCAGCGGCAGCGCCTGCACTATGCCGCCCGCGGTCTCCAGCGCGCTCTCCTCGGCTGACCAGTGGATGGTCACGCCAAGCGCACGGCCATCACCCAGGCTCTCAACCAGCTTGTGGCCAAGCCAGGCGTGGTTGATGACCAACTCGGTCACGCCAGCGGCTTTGAGTTTTTCGATGTGATGAACGATGAGCGGTTTTCCCCCCACCGCCAACAGTGGCTTGGGCTGCAGGTCGGTCAGCGGGCGCATCCGCTCGCCACGGCCAGCGGCCAGGATCATCGCCTTCATGGTTTTACCCCTGCATTGGCGATCCCCGGCAACACCACCTGCTCCAGCCACTGACCAAAACGGGCCAATACCGGATAGGCGCTACCGTGAGTGCGACAGACATCCACTACGTAGCCGAGGGTGCGGGGAATATCCTTGAGATAGCCGGACTTGCCGTCGCGATGATAGAGCCGGGTAAAGATTCCGGCAGCTTTGAGGTGGCGCTGCATGCCGGTCAGGTCGGCATCACGACGGAAACTGGCATAATCGAGCTCGCCAAGCAGCCCCGCCTGTTGCAGGGTGGCAAAGCCGTGGCGCATCCCTTCATCGATCACCTCGTCCGGCCAGCGCACGTAGCAATCTTTCAGCAGGGAGACCAGGTCATAGCTCAGGGGCCCGATGACCATGTCCTGAAAATCGATGATGGCCAGCCGGCTGCTCTCGGGGGTATCCCCGCCACACACCATCAGGTTGCGACTGTGGAAATCTCTATGCATCATCCCCTGCGGCTGGGCCAGATTGCAGGCGGTGAGGCAGGCAAAGGTCTCGTCCAGCAGTTGCTGCTCTTCATGGCTCAGAGTCAGTTGCAGATAATGACCCAGCAGCCACTCGGGGAAAATGCTGTTCTCCCGCGCCATAAAAGCCGCATCGAAGGGTTCAAGCGCCAGTTCAACCGCCCCCAGGCGGGGCAGCAAATCAATCGCCTTGCCATACCAGGCCAGTACGTTGTGTTCGTTCAGGCAGCTGATCAGCTGAGTATCGCCCAGGTCACTCACCGCCAGCAGACCCTGTTCGTAGTCCACCGCCTTGACCTCTGGCGCCAACAGCTGACGCGCCTGCAAGGCCGCCGCGTTACGAACAAACTCATGATTTTTTTCGGTTTTCGGATTGGCATCCACCCAAACCAGACCACCACCGCGATAGTAGCGACGGAAGCTGGCATCACCGGAAATGAGGGTCAACTGAAGATTGGCATCACCGGAAATACGGCGTGCCCACTGCAATAGCAGGGAATCGCGATCGTGCATAAGTAGAGGACCAAGGTGGAAAGCAGCACTTGGCTGTTAGCCCTGGCCGCAATAATGCTTTATCATTGCCGGCTAACATAAAGCAATGACATGCAATGTCAACTCGATGAAACCTGTCGTAAAATGCATGCCTTGGATCAACCGTATCTATCACGGATTGCACGAGTCTTTCACATGACCAAATGGACACTGGGGTACCGCTATCCCATCGCCCTGACTATCAGCCTGGCCCCCGCACTCACCCCTATGATGGTGCAGGCGGCCCCGTTCGAAGCGCCGCCAGCCACCGGCATTCTTGATAGTCTCTGCTATGACTATGTTCCCAAGATAGAAAAGCCTTCATCGGATCAGGATGCCAATGCGCAGCCGGTCGAGGTTGATGCTGACCGTCTCGAGGCCAAACAGGGCGGCACCGCCGTCTATGAAGGGGACGTCAAGGTTCGTCAGGGTGTTCGCAAGTTTGACTCCGATTATGCACAGCTCGATCAGAAGAGCCGGGATGTCATCGCCATCGGCAACATCTATTACAACGACGGTCAGGTGACCGTCACCAGCGACAAGACCCTCAAATCCAACCTGGATACCAAAAACTCCGAGCTGGAGGAGGGCAAGTATCAGGTGCATGGCTCACCGGTGCGCGGCTTTGCCAAACGCGTGGTGATGACCAACAACAACCAGAACATCACCATGGAGGGAGCCCAGTACACTACCTGCCCCCCCGGTCAGGAAGTGTGGACCCTCAAGGCGGGCAGCATCGACATCGACCAGAAAGAGGTGTTCGGCGAAGCCTGGAACGCCAGCCTCTGGCTCTATGACTACCCGGTGTTCTACTTCCCCTATATCAACTTCCCCATCAAGGATGAACGGAAGACAGGTCTGCTCTACCCGGGTTACAAACAGAGTTCCGGCAACGGCATGGAGATCACCCAGCCCTTCTACTGGAACATTGCCCCCAACTACGATGCCACCATCACCTCCCGCTTTATGGACAAACGCGGCCTGATGGAACAGGTAGAGTTTCGCTACATGCCGGACCCAGCCCATACCGGTACCCTCTATTTTGAAAGCCTCAGGGATGACAAGCAGTATGATGCTGGCAACCCGAGCTTTACCAACCCGTCGACAGGGACTCCGTACCTCTCAGATGGTCATCGTTACCTGATGAATATTCGTCACGGATCCACCCTGATGGATGGCTCCCTGCGTTTAGGCATCGACTACACCCAGGTACGGGACAAGGATTACAACTACTTTAACGACTTCAGCCCGCAAGTGGGCACCCAGGTCGACAGCCAGTTGCAGCAATCCTTTACCGCCGGTTACTACCAGCAGAACTGGAACCTCACCTCCGAGGTGCGTCGCTATCAGATCCTGAGTCCCTACGCGCTGCTGCCCCACGAGATGCTGCCACGCATCAACTACAACTACTTCCAGCAGGGGAAATGGTTCGATCTGGCCTGGAACAGCGAGCTGACCAAGTTTGGCTATGACAGCGGCAGCGCCACTGCCCAGCAGGCCGGTGAGCGTTATACCGCTACCCGTCTGCATCTGGCTCCCACCCTGACCATCCCCCTGGTCGATGCGCCGGGTTACTACCTTATAAGCCAGTACAAACTGATGTTTACCTCCTACAACCAGGAGATCCCCAAAGACCTGATTAGCCAGGATCGCAGTAAATTTACAGACGCAGATAGCCAGCAGCTGACCCTGAAAGACGGCACCATTACCCGCACCTTGCCGTCCTTCCGCCTCAAGGGGGGCGTCAACTTCGATCGTCCGGTAGACTGGTATGATGGCAAGGGCACTCAGACCCTGGAGCCTGAGTTCCAGTACCTCTATATCCCTTACAAGAATCAGGACGAAATAGGGATTTACGACTCCACCACCACCCGTCAGGACTACTACAGCCTGTTCAGCGATCGCCGCTACGCCGGTCTCGACCGCATCAGCGATGCCAACCGGGTCACCGTTGGCCTGACCAGCCGGGTCTATGACAATGTGGGGGACGAGCGGTTACGTCTGGCGGTAGCCCAGGCCTTCGAGATGACACCACCCAAGGTGCGCCTCTACCCGTCCGATCAGGAAAACACCAACGCCCGCTCCCTGCTCTCGTTCGAGGGGGATGCCCGGATCACCGATGAGTGGTTCGCCCATGCCGGCACCCAGTACGATACCTCCGAGGGGGAATTTACTGCCGGCAACGGTGCAGTCGAATACCGGACCGGCAAGCTGACCACCCAGGTCAACTACCGCTATATCCAGGACGGCAACCGGGATTATCGCTACCCGAGCAATCCTGCTCTGGCCGAAGACCTCAGCCAGGCTGGTCTGGTGATGATGGCGCCGATCGCCGATCAGTGGCAGATGTATGGCGGTTACTATCGCGATATCAAGCAGGATGTGAACATTGACCGCAAGATCGGTGTCAAATACGACTCCTGCTGCTGGAGCATCAACATGAGCCTGGAGTGGCACAACCAGCCGGACAACATCACTCTGAAGCCCACTTCGGAAAAAGTCATTGGTCTGCAGTTTGAAATGAAGGGACTTGGCAGCGTGGGTACCGGTGGCCGCAGTGTCACACTGGATACCGAGCTGTTGCCCTATGTTCGCCCGTTTAATCTGAAAGACCAGCAATGATGCTGGTCCAGCCTTGAGAGATGGATATGAAAAAGACCCTGATTGCCCTGCTGACCGCGGGAATGTTCGGCGCCATGAGCCAGGCCGCACTGGCTGCGCCCGAGCTGATGGACAAAGTGCTGGCCGTGGTCAACAAGGACGTAGTGCTGTCCAGTCAACAGGACGCACTGGTCAACAAGGTAAAACTCTCCGCCCAGGAGAGCGGCCAGTCTCTGCCTGACGATGCCACTCTGCGCAAACAGGCACTCGACCGTCTGATCCAGGAGAGCCTGCAGTTGCAACTGGCGGATCGCCAGGGGCTGAAGATCAGTGATACCCAGCTGGAACAGGCTATTCAGGGCATCGCCGCCGACAACAAGATGACCCTGGATCAGCTGCGCGCCCAGCTCGCCCGTGAAGGGATGACCTATGCCCAGTATCGGGAAGAGGTTCGCCGCGAGATCCTGATGAACGAGGTGCGCCGCAATCAGGTGCGCCGCCGTATCAACATCTCCGAGCAGGAGGTGAAGCAGGTGGTGGAGATCCTGAAGAAACAGGGTCAACAGCAGAACGAATACCACGTCGGCCATATCCAGATTGCCCTGCCGGACAACCCCACCGCCGCCCAGCTGGATGCCGCCAAGAGCAAGATCGAGCACATTCTGGCCGCCCTCAAGCAGGGTGCCGACTTCCGCAAACTGGCCATTGCCGAGAGTAACGGCCCCAAGGCGCTGGAAGGGGGTGACTGGGGCTGGATGAGCCCGCAAGAGATGCCGACCCTGATGGCCGAAGCGGTACAGGGTACCAAGAAGGGCGATATCGTGGGCCCGCTGCGCTCCGGCGCCGGTCTGCACATCGTCAAGGTGTTCGACACCAAGGGTCAGCAGCAAGTGATGCAGACCGAGGTGAAGGCCCGTCACATCCTGATCAAGCCCTCCATCATCCTGAGCGAAGAGAAAGCCAAGGGGATGCTGGACGGCATTCTGCACGACATCAAGAGCGGCAAGGCAAGCTTCGCCAGCATGGCGGAGAAGTATTCCGAAGATCCGGGCTCTGCGGTGCAGGGTGGCGAACTGGGCTGGTCTGATCCCAACGTCTATGTACCAGAGTTTCGCGACATGGTTAACCGACTGCAACCAGGCCAGATCAGCGCCCCCTTCCGCACCAGCCACGGCTGGCACATCGTCCAAGTGGAAGATCGTCGCAGCCAGGATGCCACTGACAAGGCTCTGGAACAGCGTGCCTATCAGCTGATCTACAATCGCCGCTTCGTGGAAGAGTCCCAGGCCTGGTTGGACGAGCTGCGTGATGAGGCTTACATCCGTGTCGAAGGATCTGCGAGCTGATGAGCTGCCGTCGCCTTGCCGTTACCCCGGGCGAACCGGCCGGGATCGGCCCGGATCTGGTGCTGCAGATTGCCCAGCAGGATTGGCCCCACCAGTTGGTGGTGATCGCCGATCCGGCGCTGCTGCGCGAGCGGGCAACCCTGCAGGGGCTCAGCATCGAGCTTGAGCCCTATGACGCAACCGCCCCTGCTCATCCGCAGCGGGCGGGCACCCTGACCGTCTGTCCGGTCACCCTCGGCGCCCCCGTGGTGCCGGGCGAGCTGAACGAAGGCAATGGCGCCTATGTGCTAGCGACCCTGCAGCGTGCCTGCGATGGCAACATGAGCGGCGAATTTGCCGCCGTGGTGACCGGGCCGGTGCACAAGGGGATCATCAACCAGGCCGGGGTCTCGTTCAGCGGCCACACCGAGTTCTTTGCCCAACAATCCAACACTGCCGATGTGGTAATGATGCTGGCAACCGAGGGGCTGCGGGTCGCACTGGCGACTACCCATATTCCGCTGGCCTATGTAGCGATGGCCATCACCGAAGATCGCCTCGGCAAGGTGATCCGGATCCTCAACGAGGATCTCGCCACCAAGTTTGGTATCGCCAAACCCCGTATTTACGTCTGCGGCCTCAACCCCCACGCCGGGGAAGGTGGCCATCTCGGACGTGAAGAGATTGACGTGATCGAACCCGCCCTGGTCACCCTGCGCCAGGAAGGGATCGATCTGGTCGGCCCATTGCCGGCCGACACCCTGTTCCAGGAGAAATACCTCAAGGATGCGGATGCGGTACTCGCCATGTACCACGACCAGGGGCTGCCTGTGCTCAAATACAAGGGCTTCGGCAGTTCGGTCAATATCACCCTGGGGCTTCCCTTCATCCGCACTTCGGTGGATCACGGCACCGCGCTGGATCTGGCAGGCAAGGGCCTGGCCGATCCGGGCAGCCTTGTCACCGCGATTAACCACGCCATCAAGATGGTAGAGAAAAAAAGATATGAGCAGTAAGGTGCACATGGGCCACACGGCCCGTAAGCGTTTCGGTCAGAACTTCTTGCACGACCGGTATGTGATCGATCAGATCGTCGCCGCCATCAACCCGCAGCCGGGTCAGAATCTGGTGGAGATCGGTCCGGGTCTGGCCGCGCTGACCGAGCCAGTCGCCGCCCAGATGGACAAAATGACCGTGGTCGAGCTTGACCGGGACCTGGCAGCTCGCCTGCGCGAGCACCCGACCCTCAAAGACAAGTTGACCGTCATCGAAGCGGATGCCATGCGTTTCGACTTCGGCACCCTGATGGGTGAAGGCAAGGGGCCGCTGCGCATCTTCGGCAACCTGCCCTACAACATCTCCACCCCGCTCATCTTCCACCTGTGCGAGTTCGCTGATCGGGTAGAGGACATGCACTTCATGCTGCAAAAGGAAGTGGTGTTGCGTCTGGCCGCAGGCCCGGGCAGCAAGGCTTATGGCCGCCTGAGCGTGATGACCCAGTACTACTGCCAGGTGGTGCCGGTACTGGAAGTGGGCCCGGGCGCCTTCAAACCGGCGCCAAAGGTGGACTCGGCCGTAGTTCGCCTGATCCCGCACAAGAATCCGACCATAGTCGCGAAAGACATTCGCTGTCTGAATCGCGTCTGTACCGAGGGCTTTGGCCAGCGTCGCAAGACCATCCGCAACAGCTTCTCCAACTTCATCACCGACGCCCAGCTGACCGAGCTTGGTATCGATGGCAACCTGCGCCCGGAGAATCTCTCCCTCGAGCAGTTTGTCATGATCGCCAACTGGCTGGCGGATCAGCAACAGGCCTGATCCTGTGGCACTCCCGCACATCGAGATCCGCCCATACCCCCTGTATGTGGCGGGATCCAAAGACCCTTACCAGTTTCACTATCTGATCGAGATTGAGAATCTGGGGCCCGGCCCAGTGCAACTGCTGCACCGGCGCTGGCTCATCACCGATGCCAATGGCAAGATGCTGGAAGTGGCAGGCCCAGGCGTGGTCGGGGAGCAACCCGTCATTGCCGAAGGGGAAACCTACCGCTACCAGAGCGGCGTGCCGCTGGCGACCCCGCTCGGGGTGATGGAAGGGAGCTATACCCTGCAAGATGGCTCTGGTCAGCAGTTCGAGGCGCCTATCGCCCCCTTCACGCTGGCCATCCCCAATATTATCAACTGAGGTTTCATGGCGAACTGTTTTGTCGGTGACATCCAGGGCTGTTACGACGACTTGCGCCGTCTGCTGGATCTTGCCGCGTTCGATCCCGACCAAGACGTGCTCTGGCTCTGCGGCGATCTGGTCGCCCGCGGCCCGGACTCCCTCAATACCCTGCGTTTTGTCAAAGGGCTGGGCAACCGCGCCGTCACCGTGCTCGGCAACCACGACCTGCACCTGCTGGCGGTCGCCAATGGCGTTGCCCCACTCAAGAAGAAGGACAAGCTGCAGAGCCTGATGGATGCGCCGGATCGGGATGAACTGCTGGAGTGGCTGCGCCACCGCCCGCTGCTGGCGGAGCATCCGGATCTGCCCATCATGATGGTGCATGCCGGTATCTCCCCGGCGTGGGATGCCCGCACCGCCCGCAACTGTGCCCGCGAGGTAGAGAGCCTGTTGCGCGGCGATCAGTACCAGTGGCTGCTGCACAACATGTATGGCGACCAACCCGATGGCTGGAAAGATGATCTGGTCGGGATTGACCGCTACCGCTACATCATCAACACCTTCACCCGGATGCGCTTCTGCTACTTTGATGGCCGGCTCGACTTCAAATGCAAGAAGGGGCCCAAGGAGTCGACCCCGGGGCTGCGCCCCTGGTTCGAGCAGCGTGAACACCATGTGGATGACCCCATTCTGGTGTTCGGCCACTGGGCAGCCCTGATGGGCAACACCGGAAAAAGCGATATCAAGGGTCTGGATACCGGCTGCGTCTGGGGCAACAGCCTCACCCTGTGGCGCTACGAGGATGATGCTCTGATCGCCACCCCCTGCCCGGTTCACGCCAGCTAGGGAGTACGCAGCAATCAGGCGGTCGCAGTTGCACCGATTGCCACAACCCGCTCCAATAACAAAGCCCGGCAATCTGCCGGGCTTACTATTTTGTGTGCCCTGTTTTCCGGCGAATGAAGTTACAACTTGCGCCCCAGCCGCTTCTCGATCTGGCGCCGCTCCCACTCCGGGCCAAACAGTTTGAAAGGCTCGAATATCCGAATGGCATGGGACGCCAGTCCCAATCCCCACCCCAGTGCCGGCCACCAGGCCCAGATATACCCCGGGTTGCTCAGATAGTTGATGACAAACAACCCGCCAATCACCAGCAGATAGCTGGCGACATGGTGATAGAAGCCCTTGAGCCCCTCCACATAGCGCATTGCCGCCCGCTCCTCTGCCGATACCTGGACCGCATCCTGACCCATAGTGTCACTTCCTCTCATCTCGCGCTCCTGTTGCTCTGATCCATCCAGTTGAGCCACATCGAGTTCAAAGACGGCGGCCAGGGCCTTGAGAGATTCCAGTCCGGGTTGCTGCCCCTGCTCGATCCGCTGGATAGTGCGGACACTCAAACCAGTCAACGTTGCCAACTGATCCTGAGACCAACCCCGTTGCAATCTCAACTTCCTGACGATCATCTCGAACTCCTTGTGGTAATTGACAGGGCCAGCATAGGGCTTGCGCCGCGAAAGGTGACACGACAGATAGCCGACATACATCTGACAGTCCTTTAAAATCAGATGGTTAAGATTTTGATCTTGTCAGTCAGCCGCTCGTTCCCCCAGATATTGCACAAACCGTAACAGATAACCATCGGGATCCTGCAGCAAAAATTCGCGCTGCCCGGCCAGCATCTCGCCCACTGGATACCAGACTTCAGTGGGCTGCCGGAAAAGTGCAATCCCGGCGGCCTGCAAGCGGTCGAGTAGCGGCTGGATCTCGGTCAGCTCCATCTGCAGATTGATCCCCCGACCGAACGGTGGCTCCAGCGCCCCGACCTGCCAACCCGCCGGATGTACCTGCTCCAGCATCAGCTGTATCTGTTGCTGCTCAAGATAAGCAAAAGGAGGGTCATCGCGCCGATAGCGGACCGAGAAGCCCAACAAACCGGTATAGAAAACCAGAGATCGAGCCAGATCGGTAACCGACAGCTCCGGTACCATGGGATTCCAATACGGCCCATCCACCGCGACAGTAGGGTTCGTCATGGCTTACAGGCTCTGCATCAGCTCGGCGGCAATTTCAAAGGAGCGCAGCCGGGCCTGATGATCGACGATGGGGCCATTGAACATCAGCTCATCGGCACGGGTTTCCGCCAGCAGCGCCTTGAGGCCATGGCGGATCTGCTCCGGATCGCCCACTAGCGAGCGAGCCAGGGTCTGCTCCATCGCCATCAGCTCCCGGGGTGCCCACTCGTCGCCAAGCTGGACGACCGGCGCGGGCAGCTTGCCCGCATCACCGCGATGAAGGCGCAAGAACTGCTGCTGCACGGTAGTGAACTGGAAACGGGCCTCCCGCTCGCTGTCGGCGGCGATCATGTTGATGCAGACCACCGCATGGGGCTTGGGCCAGCGCGCAGAGGGACGATACTGGCTGCGGTAGATTTCCAGCGCCTGCAGCAACATGGCGGGCGCGAAATGGGAGGCAAACCCGAACGGCAAGCCCATCGCAGCTGCAAGTTGCGCGCTGTAGAGGCTGGAGCCCAGCAGCCAGATGGGTAGATGCAGCCCCTGGCCGGGCACCGCCTGCACCGCGCCGATCTCGTCGCCAAAGTAGCTCATCAGCTCGCGCACATCGGCCGGAAAATCATCCACCTCGCTGCTGCGCATTCGCCGCAGCGCCCGCATGGTGCGCTGGTCGGTCCCGGGGGCGCGACCAAGGCCCAAATCGATGCGGTCGGGATAGAGAGAAGCCAAAGTGCCAAACTGCTCGGCAATCACCAGTGGCGAGTGGTTCGGCAGCATGATGCCACCCGCCCCGATCCGCAGAGTTGTGGTGGCTTCGGCCAGATGGCCGATCAGCACCGAGGTGGCGGCACTGGCAATGCCCGGCATGTTGTGGTGTTCGGCCAGCCAGTAGCGCTGGTAACCCCAGCCCTCGGCATGGCGGGCTAGATCCCGCGAACGGCGAAATGACTCGGCAGGTACGGAACCTTCGGCAACAGGCACCAGATCGAGCACGGAATAGGGGATGGCAGGCATGAGTCACTCCATGGATTTACAGACCAGTAACAAGTGAGGCAATGTAGCACGGGATACCTGAATGAATCACTATCTCCTGCCAAGCTCTGCCTGGCAGTGGGCAACCATGGAAAAGCACAGATATCAGGCCAGTATTGTCATTTCTGTTATCGTATTGACACACTGCTGACAGATCGTCTCCGCAAGCATCACTGTGACAAGGAAATGTCCATGATCACTGCCAGATCCGGGCGCAAGCCCTTCTATGTTCACATTGCCACCCTATTTACCCTGCTGTTCAGTGTGCTGGGCATGCTGCTGATTCTGCTGCAGTTCCAGCAGGGCTCTCGCCAGATGCTGGAACATGAGCGCCACAACTTCAAACAGTACCGGGAACAGCTGGCCCTCGCTCTGCAATTGAACGAGCAGCCAGCCCGCATGTCCCTCAGCCTGCTAGCCAGCAGCCGACTGGCCGACATGAGCGATCTGGCAAGCCGACTGGAGTATCTGCCGCAGTTGGCAGAGATCTTGGCCAATCGCGACAGCTATGGTGCCGTCTACATCGGCTATGAGAGTGGCGATTTCTTTCTGGTACGAAAACTCACGGAACGGGCCCGGGCCCAGTTGCAGGCTGTGCCTGAAGGCAGCCAGTTGCTGATTCAGAGCCTGAGTAGCGGGCGGGGAGAGTTCCTCTATTTTGATGAGCAGCTGCAACTTTTGGGGCGGCGAGCCATGGCGGATTATCGATTCGATCCCCGCAGCCGCGACTGGTACCGGCTGGCTCGCGGTTCATCAAAGATTGTCGCCACCACCCCCTATCTCTTTTTTACCACCAGGGAGCCGGGCATGACGCTGGCTGTCACCAGCCATAGCCAACGCGCCGTGATCGGGCTGGATGCCAGTGTCGAAGGGCTCTCGGCCTTGATTGGCGAGCTGCAGTTGCCGCTCCAAAGCCAGGTAGTGTTGTTCGATCGCTCCGCGACCCTACTGGCGGCCGATCCTGTACATCTGCCAGCCTATGATCAGCTAACCCAGCTGCCAGCGATCACGGCTCTGGGCAGCCCAGTCATGGCCGAGCTGAAAACTAGGCTAGAGAGGACGCCTGTGCTGCTGGATGGTTCTCCCCGGGAGCTGACCCTGACCACAGGGGAAAAACAAGAGTGGCTGGTCAATATCTCCCCCCTCGGCAAGGACACCCCTTTTTACATCGCCCTGCTGGTCTCGGCAGATCTGCTCTATCAGCAGGCACGCAATGAAGCACTGATCAATATGGCATGGGCGCTGACCAGCCTGTTGTTGCTGCTGCCAGTGATCTGGATGGTCTCCCGCCGTACCGCTACCCCGCTGCTGGCCCTGACCCGCGAGGCCGAGCGGATCCAGCGTTTCGACTTTGGCGAGGGGCAGGTTCCAGAATCGGCCATCCGGGAGATAGATGACCTTGCCCGCACCATGTCCGGCATGCGCCAAACCCTCGGCAACTTCATGAACATGGGTAGAGCACTGGCTGCAGAGCACCGCTTCGACTCCCTGCTAAGCCGCATCCTGCATGAAACCATCGCCGCGGTACAGGCAAAAGGGGGGAGCCTCTACCTGGCCCAACAGCAAAAGATGCAGCCGGTCCAGGCCCGCTGGCAGCAAACCGAGCTGCCCCTTGGGCAGGTTCCCTGGCCACAACCATTGCTATCCGGCATGGCCACTTCCCAGCGCATCTCCCTCAGCCTGGATGAGGCGACATGGAGGCAACACCTGGACAGTTGGGGTTCCTTTCCCGACCCATGCCAGCTGGTGGCTGAGCCGCTCTGCGGCCATCGTCAGGAGCTGATCGGATACCTCCTGCTGATCCTGCCACGCTGCAGCGAACAGGAGCTGGCATCGCGCATCAGCCTCATCGAAGCGCTGGCGGGCACTTCCGCCTCCGCCATCGAGAACCAGCGCTTGCTGGAAGAGCAGAAACAGCTGCTCGAATCCTTTATCGAGCTGATGGCCGGCGCCATCGACGCCAAGAGCCCCTACACCGGCGGTCACTGCCAGCGGGTGCCGGAGCTGACCCGGATGCTGACCGAGGCGGCCTGCGCCCAGCGACAGGGCCCCTTTGCCGATTTCACTCTCAACGAGGAGGAGTGGGAAGCCATCCATATCGCCAGCTGGCTACATGACTGTGGTAAGGTGACCACCCCGGAGTTCGTGGTCGACAAGGCCACCAAACTGGAGACCCTCTACGACCGGATCCACGAGATCCGCACTCGTTTTGAAGTACTCAAGCGGGATGTCTATATCGAGAGCCTCGCTGCCCGCTTGTCATCAGAGATCAGAAGTGCCTGCCGGGAAGAGGCAGCCCCGCGCTGGGCCGAGCTGGATCAGGAGTTTGCCTTCATCGCCGAGTGCAATCTGGGTGGCGAGTGGATGGCCCCCGAGAAGATTGAACGGCTCGACGCCATCGCCAGCCGCACCTGGCTGCGCACCCTGGACGATCGGCTCGGCATCAGCCGGGAGGAGATCAAGCTGCGTCAGAAAGAACCATCTCCCGAGTTGCCCTGCCTCGAGCCACTGCTGGCCGACAAGTGCTGGCACCTTGTGCCTCGTCCGGATGGAGATCGGTTCGACGAGCACAATCCCTGGGGCTTCAAGGTCAAGGTACCGCACCATCTCTACAACCGGGGGGAGAGATACAACCTTGCCATCAGCAGGGGAACCCTCACCGAGGAGGAGCGCTACAAGATCAACGAGCACATCATCCAGACCATACGCATGCTGGAGCACCTCCCCTTCCCCCGTCATCTGCGCTGCGTGCCGGAGATTGCCGGCGGCCATCACGAGCGGATGGATGGCAAGGGTTACCCACGCCAGCTGACCGGATCACAGATGAGCGTACCGGCCCGCATCATGGCTATCGCCGATATTTTCGAGGCTCTGACCGCCAGTGATCGCCCCTACAAATCTGGCAAGACGGTCTCCCAGGCTCTTGCCATCATGCAGAGCATGGTACGTGAACAGCATATCGACCCGGATCTGTTCGTTCTGTTTGTCAGCAGCGGTATCTGGCGCGATTACGCCAGACGCTTCCTCGAGACCGCCCAACTGGATCAGGTGGATGAAACCGCACTGCTAGCCGCACAGGCCTAGCTGGGTCATATCTTCTTACATTTGCGGGCTGGCCTGAACGCCCCGGGCTGGTTATAACGGTGCCCCTATAGCGAAGGGGGAGCAATAGACTCCCCCTCACACGTTGTCACACCACACTGTTCAGGTTATCTATGTCAAAACATCTCGTTCTGCTGGGCGCACTGACGCTCTCCGGTTGCGCCCTGTTGTCTCCCCCCGCCCCTACCGTCACCCCTGTGCACCTTGCCGATCCCAGCCAGCGCGGCTTCTACATCGAATGCAGCAGCATGACGGCCTGCTTTCAGCAGGCCAACCAGACCTGCCCGCAGGGCTACAAGGAGACAGATCGCCGCCAGCAGACGCTATACAGCACCCAGTATCTGGGGGGAAGCTATGACGACGAGAAGAAGGTCTACAAAGCAGCCAAGCCCTATCGCATCGCCAACACAATCCACTCGCTGACCATCCAGTGTCCCGTCACTACAGGCTGAGCCAACCGAAGGGGGACTCTCTTCCGTCACTACGAAAAAGAAAACGGTCAACCGAGGTTGACCGTTTTTCACTGCGCTGCGCCCTTAGAACAGCAGGTGTGCCCCCCCGGCAATCACCGGCAAGGTAACCAGAGTGCGCAGCAGGAAGATAACGAACAGCTCCCACAGCTTGACCGGGATCTTGCTGCCCAGCAGCAGGGCGCCCACTTCCGACATATAGATCAGCTGGGTTACCGACATGGCGGCAATCACGAAGCGGGTCATGTCACTCTCGATGGTCGAGGCCAGCACCGCCGGAATGAACATGTCGGCAAAACCGACCATGATGGTCTTGGAAGCGGCTTCCGCCTCCGGCAGTTGCAGCAGCTCCAGCAAGGGGACAAACGGGGCGCCAAGCCAGTTGAAGATAGGGGTGTGCTCGGCCAGCATCAGGGCACAGGTACCGATCGCCATCACCACCGGCAGCACGCCAAACACCATATCCAGTGCATTCTTCACCCCTTCCCGTGCGACGGCGCCGAGATCAGTCATGCTGTCAGCCTTGGTGAGGGCACGCTCGAAACCATAGCTCATCACGCTGTGCTGGTGCGGCACTGCTTCCTGCTTGCGGCACAGGGGAGTGCCATCGGCATAGATGTCCTTCTTCCAGCAGAGCGGTGGCAGACGCGGCACCACGATGGCGGCAACCACCCCCGCCAGACAGACGGTCAGGTAGAAGGGGACGAACATGTGCTCCAGCTTCACCTGGGAGATCACCACCAGACAGAAGGTGATGGAGACGGCAGAGAAGGTGGTGCCAATCACCGCGGCTTCACGCTGGGTATAGAACTTCCCTTCGTACTGCTTGCTGGTCAGCAGGATACCGACGCTGCCATCCCCCAGCCAGGAGGCAAAGCAGTCCACTGCGGAGCGACCCGGCAACCGGAACACCGGACGCATGATGCGGGTCATCATGGTGCCGACAAATTCCAGCAGCCCGAAATCGAGCAGCAACGGCAGCAACAGGCCAGCAAAAATGAAGACCGAAAACAGCACCGGCAGCAGATCGTTGAGCACCAGTCCACCGGTTGCGCCGGAGTAAAGCACCTCTGGCCCCACCTGGAAGAAGGTCAGCAGCACGAAGATACCGCCCAATACCCGCACGCAGGCCCAGAAAGGGGAGACATTGAACAAACTGTTGAGGAAAGGACGACGCACCAGAATCGCTGGCTTGAACAGCCAGGCAATCACCGTCATCAGCATGGTGGTGGTGATCACCGCACTGACCATGGCGACCAGATAATCGGCAAAAACGCGCTGTACCAGCTTGGCCAGCACGGCCACCGGGATGGTGACGTTACCGTCATAGACGACCGGCGTCATGAACAGCAAGATACCGATCAGTGACGGTATTAGAAACATCAACAAGTTACGGCGGGTATTAACCGCAGATGCTTCAAGACTCTTTTCCAGCATGATAAGACTGCCCTAATGTTACTTTTCCATAGCCCGGCCTACCTGCGTATTCATGCATTAACCGGCAAAACGGGCGCAAGAATACTCCAAAAAAATGCACAAACAAGCCCATAATGCATAAATCTGCGCATAAAAATTTTTACAGGTAAACCTTCCATCAAAACAATCAGATACAGAAACGCATATCGATTCAATCGACATCGCCAGATGATTGTTTCATTACTGTTAATTTTGATGGGCAGTATAAACAGTTATCAACGGCAGGCAATAAGTGGCATCACAAACATACCTAATGAGCCACTACTCGACAGGCATAAAAAAACCGGAGCCTGTTCAGGCTCCGGTTATCAATGAAATGGACAGACAAGGGTATCAGTCACGGACGTAGATCACTTCCACACCATCATCATCTTCGTCATCCCAATCATCATCGTCGAGACTTTCGTCAAAGGCCATGGAGGCGGCAAGCGCTTCCGCTTCGGCTTTAGCCAGCTGGTTCTTGTGGTAGTCGTCCCACTTGAACTCCACTTTCTCGATCGCATCTTTGGCATCCTGCTCCAGCTGACGGGGCATGGTATCCAGCAGATCCAGGATGTCGTAGCAGACCTTCTTGGTCCCTTCCTTGCTGATGGCAGTGATGGCGTAGACCGGCCCTTCGTGGTTGAGGGCGGCTTTCACGCGATCCATCACTTCCTGAGCCTCTTCTTCCAGGATCAGATCCATCTTGTTGAACACCAGCCAGCGCGGCTTGCCAGCCAGTTCCGGGCTGTACTTCTCCAGCTCACGCACGATGGTCACGGCATTTTCAGCCGGATCGGAGCCATCAATGGGGCAAATATCCACCAGATGGATCAACACGCGGCAGCGTTCGAGGTGCTTGAGGAAACGGATACCAAGACCTGCGCCTTCGGCTGCCCCCTCAATCAGGCCCGGAATATCGGCGATCACGAAGGAGCGGGAGTTCTCACCACGCACCACACCGAGGTTCGGCACCAGGGTGGTAAAGGGATAATCAGCGACTTTCGGGCGGGCGGCAGAAACAGCGCGAATAAAGGTAGATTTACCGGCGTTGGGCAGACCCAGCATACCGACGTCAGCCAGCAACAGCAGCTCCAGCTTCAGGGTACGCACTTCGCCCGGTGTGCCGTTGCTCTTCTGGCGTGGAGCCCGGTTGACCGAACTCTTGAAGCGGGTATTGCCCAAACCGTGGAAACCGCCCTTGGCAACCAGCAACTTCTGCTCGTGGTGAGTCAAGTCGCCCAGCAACTCGCCGGTATCGTCATCGGTTGCACGGGTACCGACCGGCACGCGCAGGATCTTGTCCTTGCCACGACGACCGGTACAGTTGGCACTCTGGCCATTCTCGCCACGCTCGGCAGCATGGAAACGCTCAAAACGGTAGTCGATCAGGGTGTTGAGGTTCTCATCGGCAACCAGATAGACGTCACCACCGTCACCACCGTCACCACCATCCGGACCACCGTTGGGAATATATTTTTCACGGCGAAAACTTACACAACCGTTACCACCGTCACCGGCATCGACTCGAATCTGGACTTCATCAACAAACTTCATAGGTAACCGTCACCTTAATTCGAAAAACCGATACGCAATTATAGTGGTACAGACCCCTGCGGGCGATACGCATCTTGCCTCTCCGGGCAATCTCGGTACCCGGGTCATCTGCGTTCCGTTTTTTCGTCATTATTTCGGAAAAACAAAAGCCCCGCCTGTTGGCGGGGCTTCGGATCCTTGCGGTCCGTAATTACTCAGCAACGATGCTAACGTACTTACGATTCAGCGGACCTTTAACTTCGAACTGCACCTTGCCGTTCGCGGTAGCGAACAGGGTGTGGTCCTTGCCCAGACCAACGTTCTCACCAGCGTGGAACTTGGTACCGCGCTGACGAACGATGATGCTGCCAGCCAGAACTGTTTCGCCGCCGAAACGCTTCACGCCCAGGCGTTTAGCTTCAGAATCGCGACCGTTGCGGGATGAACCGCCAGCTTTTTTGTGTGCCATCTATCGGACTCCTCTAATTAAGCGCTGATGCCAGTGATTTTGACTTCAGTGAACCACTGACGGTGGCCCGCTTGCTTACGGTGGTGCTTACGACGACGGAACTTGACGATAGTCACTTTCTCGCCACGGCCGTGAGCCACAACTTCAGCTACAACCTTGCCACCTTCAACGAAAGGAGCACCTACTTTAAAAGTGTCGCCTGCAGCAACCATCAGCACTTCGTTGAAGTCGATGGTAGCGCCAGTCTCAACGTTCAGCTTTTCCAGACGAACGATTTGACCTTCGGCCACACGGTGTTGTTTTCCGCCGCTTTGGAATACCGCGTACATTTGATTAACTCCGTAAAGGCATGTCTTTTGCTCAAGGCTAGACATGCGCAAAAACCTATAACAATGGGCGGGCATTCTACGCAAATCGATCTGCTCAGGCAAGGCCAATTTAGCAAAAAGTTTATTTTGTGCGCATATCTGCCGCCGTGGATAAACGCCTAACTGTAACCCATTGTGAAATCGTGTAGAATCCCTGCCATTACTAAAATCGCAGTTATTGCTGCTGTCACGTTACGAGACTTATGGACCAACAGACTATCCGTGCGCTCTGTGCCGCCGACATGACGGCGGTCAATGAACTGATCCTGGCCCGACTCCAGTCCGACGTTAGTCTGATTAATCAGCTGGGTTTCTACATTGTCAGCGCCGGCGGGAAACGGATGCGCCCCATGCTGACCGTGATGGCTGCGCGTGCGCTGGGCTATGAGGGTGAGGATCACCTGAAACTGGCCGCCATCATCGAATTCATTCACACCTCTACCCTGCTGCACGACGACGTGGTCGACGAATCCGACCTGCGCCGCGGCCGGGAGACCGCCAACGCCATGTTTGGCAATGCTGCCAGCGTGCTGGTCGGTGACTACCTCTATAGCCGCTCCTTCCAGATGATGGCCGAACTCTCCAACCTGCGGGTGATGGAGATCCTCTCGGATGCAACCAACACCATCGCCGAAGGGGAAGTGTTGCAGCTGATGAACTGCAACGACCCGGATACCACCGAAGAGAGCTACATGACGGTCATCTACTGCAAGACCGCCAAGCTGTTCGAGGCCGCTACCCGACTCGCCGCCGTGCTGACCCATCAGCCCGAGCCCGTCGAACAGGCCATGACCGATTACGGCAAGTATCTGGGCACCGCGTTCCAGATCATTGATGACGTGATGGACTACTGCTCCCAGAGCGAAGAGATGGGCAAGAACGTCGGCGACGATCTGGCCGAAGGCAAACCAACCCTGCCGCTGCTGCGTGCCATGGATGTGGGCACGCCGGAAGAACGCCAGCTGGTGCGCGATGCCATCGAGCACCGCAACGGTATGGAACATCTTGAGCAGATCCTCGGGATTCTCGACCGTACCGGCGCGCTGGAGTACTCCCGCATGCGGGCCCGGGAAGAGGCCGACAAGGCCATTGCCGCCCTCGCCATCCTGCCGGACTCCCCGCACAAACAGGCGCTGGAAACACTGGCCCACATGGCCGTACAGCGCAGTGCCTGAGTAAACGACATGCATGAAAAAGAGGCCTTCGGCCTCTTTTTTATTGTCCGCTATCTGCTGGACAGTGCGTTGCGCCAGACTCAGCGACTCAGCATCCAGAGGATTACGCTACCCGCAACCACTAACGAGCCGCCGATACGGCGCAACTGCTCCGGTGGCTGATCGCTCAGCAGCCGTAACATCTGCTGCCATGCCCTGGGCATCAACAACGGGCCTAGCCCCTCGAACAACAACAGCAATCCCAACCCCATCAGCATGGATGTCAGCATCCGACCTCCTTCAATGCAACCAGCCCCTCGGGTCAACGGCTGGCATTGGCACCAAAAACAAAAGGGTCTGACAATGCAGACCCTTTGAATGTGACCTCGTGGCGATTACTGCTTGGTGCCTTCAGGAGACTTGAAGTAACGGAAAAACTCGCTATCCGGCTTGAGCACCATCAGGTCATTGCCACCGGCGAAGCTCTTGCGATAGGCCTCCATACTGCGCACGAAGCTGAAAAACTCGGGGTCTTTCTTGTAGCTGTCAGCATAGATTTTGGCGGCTTCCGCATCCCCTTCACCGCGCAGTTGACGAGCGTTACTCTCTGCATCAGCGATCATCACGGTCACTTTGCGATCGATATCGGCCCGCAGGATCTCGGCCTGCTCACGCCCCTGGGAGCGATGCTCACGGGCCACGGCAGTACGCTCGGCCCGCATCCGCTGGTAAATGGAGTTGGACACTTCCACCGGCAGGTTGATCTGCTTGATCCGCACATCCACCACCTTGATGCCGAGCTCGGAGGAGCGCGCCATCTTCATCAGAGCATCTTCCATCACGGTACTGCGTTCACCGGAGACGATATCCTTGATGGTACGATTACCGATCTCGGAGCGCAGACCGTTGTTGATTTTGCGCTTGAGCAGATCCTCGGCCTGCAACTTGTTGCCACCACCGGTTGCCAAGTAGTACTTGGAGAAGTCCTCGATCTTCCATTTCACATAGGAATCGATGATCAGGTCTTTCTTCTCGGAGGTGACAAAACGGTCAGCCTGGCTGTCGATGGTCTGGATGCGTGCATCCATTTTGCGAACCTGGTCGATGAGCGGCACCTTGAAGTGCAGGCCCGGTTCATAGAGGCGGGGTTCACCGGAGTCAACCCGCTTCACCTTGCCGAACTGCACCACAATCCCCTTCTGGCCTTCATCAACGATAAAGACAGAGGAGAAGCAGACCATGGCCGCGACAGCGATTGCACCAATAGCTAGCTTTTTCATCTATCAGTTTCTCCCTGAGCTGAAGCGGTCACCGCTACGCAGCGGCGTCGGAGTGGAGTTGGCGCCCTCGTTGGAAGCTGGCGTGGACTCGATGGTCGGCGCAGCAGCTGGACGCCCCTGCTGGACGCTCGCCTGCTTGCCAGCCAACTTGTCGAGCGGCAGATAGATCATGCTGTTGTTGCCAGCCGGCATGTCGACCACCACTTTATTGGCCTGCTGATAGAGCTCTTCCATGGTCTCCAGGTAGATACGATTGCGTGTCAGATCGGGCGCAGCTTGATACTGGGGCAGCAGCTCGTTGAAGCGGGCCACTTCACCCTGGGCTTTCAGCACAATCTGGGACTTGTAGGCTTCCGCCTCCTGCTCCAGACGCTTGACCTGACCACGGGCCTTCGGCTCGACTTCACGGGCATAGGCTTCGGCCTCGCGGATGAAGCGTTGCTCATCTTCCTGAGCGGCAATGGCGTCATCAAACGCATCCTTCACCTCTTCCGGCGGACGAGCCGGCAAGAAGTTGACGTCGACGATCTGCAGACCCATCTGGTAAGGCTCGATGATGCCATCGATCACCTGCCAGGTCTCCTGACGCACCTTCTCACGACCGGTGGTCAGCACGTCGTCCATCTTGGTGTGGCCCACAACATAACGCAGGGCACTGTCGGTGGCCTGACTCAGGCTCTCGTCAGCATTCGTTACGCTAAACAGATACTGCTCGGGGTTGACGACACGGTACTGCACGTCCATCTCGACCCGCACCACGTTTTCATCCTGAGTCAGCATGAAACCGGAAGCAGGCAGCGAGCGCACGGACTCGACATCCACAGGGATCACCTTGTCGATAAAGGTGGGATTCCAGCGCAGACCCGGCTCGACAATATGGGAAAACTTGCCAAACCGCAGCACTGCACCACGTTCAGCTTCACGAATGGTGTAGAAGCCGCTGACAACCCACACCACCACAGCGATCACCAGTGCGATGGAGATACCAAAGCGACCGACATCACCACCGGATGTGCCACCACCAAACAGGCCCCCGAAGCGACGGCTCATCTTGCGCAGCATTTCGTCCAGATCAGGGGGCCCCTGATTCTTGCCGTTGTTCCCCCAAGGGTCACGGTCTTTGCCGTTGTTACCAGGCTCATTCCAAGCCATCAGCGTCTCCATTAATACTTGCGGATGGATATCACCTCTATCAGAACATCAATGTCTGATAAAGCGTTGTAAACTCTCACCTTCCTGCTTTACGAGGCGGTTCCAGTCGGCCACTTGCAAGCGGACTTCCAGCACGAAATCTCCCTCCTCGCTAAAGCCTTCCTGCTCAATGCCCTTCAACTGATAAAGCGCACTGCGCAATCTTGCTGCCGAGGGTGGCAACTGCAGGGTGTGGTGCACCATGGAGCCGGCCAGCAGTTCAGTCAGCGCCGTAAACAGATGCTCACAACCTTCACCAGTCTGAGCCGACAGCCAGACGCGCAATGGGCGCCCCTCGTCATCTCGCTCCAGACCAGCAGGACGATCCGCCAGCTTGTCGATCTTGTTGCAGATCATCAGCTGAGGCCTGTCGTCAGCTTCAATTTCGGCCAGCACCTGCTGCACGGAGTCGATATTCTCCTGCATCTGCTCATCGGCACAGTCCACCACATGCAGCAGCAGATCCGCTTCGCGGGTCTCCTGCAGGGTCGCTTTGAAAGCCGCGACCAGATCATGAGGCAAGTGCCGAATAAATCCAACCGTGTCAGCCAAAATCACATCACCCACATCCCGGATCACCAGTTTTCGCAGGGTCGGGTCCAGTGTTGCGAACAACTGGTCGGCAGCATACACGCTGGCAGCTGTAAGTTGGTTGAACAAAGTGGATTTTCCGGCGTTTGTGTAACCAACCAGAGAAACTGTCGGTACTTCGTTGCGGTTGCGGGCACGACGTCCCTGCTCCCGCTGCTTGGCTACCTTGTCGAGCCGGCGCAAAATCGCCTTGATGCGTTCCCGCAGCAGACGTCGGTCAGTTTCAAGCTGGGTTTCACCCGGACCACGCAGACCGATCCCGCCCTTTTGACGCTCAAGGTGGGTCCAGCCTCGCACCAGGCGAGTGGAAAGGTGGCGTAACTGGGCCAGTTCGACCTGCAGTTTACCTTCATGGGTTCGGGCGCGCTGGGCGAAGATGTCGAGGATCAGACCGGTTCTGTCCACCACCCGGCACTGGAACAGACGTTCCAGATTTCGTTCCTGGGCAGGAGTCAGGGCATGGTTGAAGATCACCACATCCGCATCCAGCATCTGGACCTGGGACGCGATCTCTTCAGCCTTGCCGCTGCCGACAAAAAATTTGGCACTGGGCGCACTGCGACTGGTGGTGATGACCGCCAGCGCATTGACTCCGGCCGAGCTCACCAACATCTTGAGCTCTTCCAGATCCTCCCGCTCACCCTCATCACTGAAGTTGACATGCACCAGAACGGCCTGTTCGCCAGCTTCATAACGGTCAAACAAGCGCTTGCTCCTTAACAGGAATCATGATGAATCTGAGTTGGCGAGTCGACTCGCCCAGGGATATCACGCCTCGGCATCACCCTGTTCATCAGCCGCGCCACCCGGAGTGGGCTGATGATGATTGACGGCACGGGCCGGTACGACAGTCGAGATGGCATGCTTGTAAACCATCTGGCTCACGGTGTTTTTCAGCAGGATAACAAACTGGTCAAAAGACTCGATCTGACCTTGCAGTTTGATGCCGTTCACCAAATAGATAGAAACAGGAATCCGCTCACGGCGCAGCGCATTCAAAAACGGGTCTTGGAGAGATTGCCCCTTAGCCATTTTTCTTTTCCTTATAGTTTGTTGTTTTTAAACACCGAATATCAATATAACAACCTGATTATACAGGGAGTGTCAAGCCGCACCAGCGCGAGCAAGCACGCGGTCGAGATTGCCAGACTCACCAGATTCCAACCAGGTCACATCGGGCCAGCCGCGCAACCAGGTCATCTGTCGTTTTGCCAATTGGCGTGTGGCAACAATGCCACGATAACGCATCTCATCATACCCCACTTCACCGCACAGGTAGTCCCACATTTGGCGATAACCCACACAGCGAATGGAGGGAAGATCCGGGTGCAGATCGCCGCGCGCCATCAGCGCACGAACCTCCTGTTCAAAGCCGCCTTGCAGCATCTTGTCAAAGCGCAGTTCGATCCGCTGATGCAGCACGGCGCGTTCGCTCGGGGCGATGGCAAACTGCAGCACCCGATAGGGCAAGCCCTCCCCCTGCACCTGCGTCAGCTCGGTAAGGGTCTTGCCGCTGATACGGTAGACCTCCAGTGCCCGAGAGAGTCGCTGCGGGTCATTGGGGTGGATCCGCGCCCCGGCCACCGGGTCGATGCGCACCAGCTCATCGTGCAGCGCCTGCCAACCGAGGCGGGCAGCCTCTTCCTCAATCCCGGCACGAACGGCGGGATCGGCGGAGGGTAATGGGGACAATCCCTCCAGCAACGCCTTGAAATAGAGCATGGTGCCGCCCACCAGCAGCGGAATGCGGCCACGGTCGGCGATCTCTTTCATCTCCCGCAGGGCATCCTTGCAAAAATCGGCAGCCGAATAGCTCACTGCGGGATCGAGAATGTCGATCAGCCGGTGCGGGGCCTGTGCCAGTTCATCGGCGGTCGGCTTGGCCGTACCGATATCCATGCCGCGATAGATCAGCGCCGAATCGACGCTGATGATGTCGCAAGGCAATACCTGGCACAATTCAATGGCGAGATCCGTCTTGCCGGAGGCCGTCGGCCCCATCAGAAAAATTGCGGTCGGCAAGTCACTCGCCATGTTCAAACTCCTCCAGCACGGTCGCCAATGAAAGCGGGCGTACCATGCGAATATCTGTCAGTTGGTCAGCGTGAGCGGCTACAAGTTCCGTCAGCAGACGACTGGCAGTTGAAAAATCGTATATCTTCTCGCGGCTTATCCCCTGCTCCACCAGCCATTGGCATAATACTTCAGCCTGCTGACCAGCATCACTGTCAGATCCGCCCTCGATAATTTGCAGCAATTCGGGTAACAGACGCACCAGATCGGTCTGGCGCAGCAGAGCCGGCACCCGAGTCAGGATCATGGTGTCGCGCCCCCCGCTTTTCAACTCCAGCCCCATCCGTTTCAGCAAACGTTCCTGCTCGGTCACCAGCGCGATCAAATTCTTCGGCAATTTGAAGGAGACCGGCAGCAACAGCGGCTGGGCAGCCAGTCCCTGGCCCCAGGTCTCCAGCAGCCAGTGGCGCAGCAGTACCCGCTCGGCGCGTACCAGCGAGAGCAGCGCCAGCTGATTATCCCGCTCGATCAACAGGTAGGCCTGCTCCACCAGTGTCAGGGCACGACATCCCCCCTGTTTGGGTGACGGCACTGGATCAGTGGGCTGCGCAGGAGCAGCCTCAGCTGCGATAGGAAGCGTAGTGAGCAGAGCGCCCATGCCGCGCATCGCCTCCCGGCTTGGCGGCTCGGGCGGTTGATAGTTGCTGGCTCGGCCTGCACCACCACCGTTCCCTTCCCGCACCTGTGCAGGTGCCCGGTAGCTGTGCTCGGCACCGTACCACTCGGTACGCGGAGCCTGACCGGGATATTCAATCTGCGGGCTGACCGGCAGCTCGACCAGGGTTTCGGCCAGCGGAGTGTCCTGATGAGCGGCGCTGACCCCTTCGCGACGCAGCGCAGTAAACAGCGCCTGAAAAATAAAGTCGTGGATCAACCGCGCCTGATGAAACCGTACCTCATGCTTGGCCGGGTGGACGTTGACATCCACCTGACGGGGATCCAGCTCGATATAGAGCACATAGGCTGCAAAACGGTCAGCGGGCAGCAGCTCGTCATAGGCCTGACGAATGGCATGATTGATGAGCTTGTCACGCATCATCCGACCGTTGACGTAGGTGTATTGCAGGTCGTTCTGCGGTCTTGCCCCCTCCGGGGTTGCCAGCCAGCCCCACAGACGCACGTCGCTATGCTCGCTCTCTACCGCCAGCGCATGGTGCATGAAGGGGGTGCCGCAAACGGCGGCGAGACGTCGCTCCTGCTCCGGCACGGTATTGGCGGCCTTGTACTGGCGCACCACCTTGCCATTGTGGCGCAGGATCAGGGTGGCATCGAAGCGGGAGAGCGCGATGCGGCGCACCAGCTCGTCAATATGGGCAAACTCGGTCTTTTCGCTGCGCATGAATTTGCGCCGCGCGGGTGTATTAAAGAAGAGATCCACCACCTCCACCGTGGTGCCCACCGGATGGGCCGCAGGCTTGATGGTGACGCTCATCTCGCGCCCTTCCGCCTGGGCTTGCCAGGCTTCGGACTGCTCGGCGGTGCGGGAGGTGAAGGTGAGACGGGAGACAGAGCTGATGGAGGCGAGCGCCTCGCCACGAAAACCGAGGCTGTTGATCCCTTCCAGATCATCCAGCGTGGCCACCTTGGAGGTTGCATGACGCGACAGCGCAAGTACCAGCTCATCTTTGGCGACACCGCAGCCGTTGTCACGGATGCGGATCAGCTTGGCGCCCCCCTTGTCGATGTCGATCTCGACCCGGTCGGCCCCCGCATCCAGGCTGTTCTCCACCAGCTCTTTCACCACAGAAGAGGGCCGCTCCACCACCTCTCCGGCTGCAATCTGGTTGGCCAGAATGGGTGGCAAAATACGGATCGGCATCATTTACTCCTGAATTTCAATCTTGCGGATAGGGAGCCGTTCCACCACCTCTCCACCAACCGGAATCTGGTTGGCCAATATAGGGGGCAATATACGGATCGGCATCACTTACTCCTGAATTTCAATCTTGCGGATAGAGAGCCGTTCCACCACCTCTCCACCAACCGGAATCTGGTTGGCCAGGATAGGGGGTAATATACGGATCGGCATCACTTGCTCCTGAATTTCAATCTTGCTGATGGTATTGGCTAACAGCGAGAGCGGTATCACCCGCTCCCGCGCGTCAGTTTTGCGGAATGTAGAGTACCTGCCCTACCTGAATATTCCGCGATTTGAGCTTGTTGATCTCTACCAGTCGCGCCTGACTCACCCCATGCTTCTCGGCAAGGCGGGAGAGACTCTCCCCCCGCTTGACCACATGGCGGATCATCTGCGACTTGTCATCACTGCGAACGGGGGCGGCAGCGCGGCTCTGCCCCTGCTGGGGAATATAGATGGTCTGACCAATCTGAATATCCCGGCTGCGCAGCTGGTTGATCTCTACCAAAGTGGATTGACTCACTCCATGCTTCTCGGCAAGGCGAGAGAGACTCTCGCCACGTTTGACCACATGGCGGAGCATCCGAGATTTGTCATAGTCGCCCACATTGCTAACCGGCGCACCAGAATCTTGCGCAGCCTCAGAATAGGGCTTGATCACACCGGCACCTGAACCGGTCGCAGTAGCGCCGTCACGCACTGTAGCCGGCATCTTGTTGGTCACCACCGGCTGCGACTGCACCGGCTTGGGCTGGCTCACCGGCTGCGAAGCTACCGGTGCAGAGCGAGTGGTCGCAGCAGGCCTGCTCGCCTGTCCCTTGCCGGTCAGCATGGCCCCCTTGGTCGGGTGGGCGCGGTAATAGTTGCGGATCCCCTCGAAAATGGCGCGGGCCAGCTGATCCTGATAGCTTGAGGTGGCCAGCAGCTTCTCTTCCGCATGGTTGGAGATAAAGCCGGTTTCGACCAGCACCGAGGGAATATCCGGCGCCTTCAGCACAGCCAGACTGGCATGCTCCGGCGCCTTCTTGTGCAGTCGGGCAACCTTGCCCAACGAGCGCAGGATCTGACGGCTGACGTCGTAGCCTTCGGCACGGGACTTGTCCATTGAGAGGTCGAGGAAGGTCTGCGCCAGATAGGGGTTGGGATCGGATTCCGCCAATACCTTGCCAACCCCGCCCAGCAGCTCACCCTGCTTCTCCTGCTTCTCCAGCCAGCTTCCCATCTCGCGGTTGGCACGGTTGGTCGAGAGGACCCAGACAGAGGCGCCACGCGGAGTGGAGTTATGGAAGCTGTCCGCATGGACCGACACCAGCAGATCCGCCTTGGCCTTGCGGGCAATCTCGGAACGCTTGTTGAGGTCGACGAAATAGTCGCCACGACGGGTCAGCACGGCGCGCATCCCCGGCTCGCGGTCGATCAGCGCGGCCAGCTTCTGGGAGACCGCCAGCGTCACTCGCTTCTCATAGGTACGACGTGGACCGATGGAGCCCGGGTCTTCCCCACCGTGGCCTGGGTCGATGGCAATCACCACCCCCTTGCCCTTGCCACCCACTGGTGTGGCTTGTACCGCAGCAGCCGACCGCTTCTCTTCATAAGGTAGATCGATCACCAGACGGTGACCATAAGGCCCGGCTGGTGCCAGCGGAAAGACCACCGGCGTGATGGCGGAGCTGAGATCCAGTACCAGCCGCAGGCCACCCTTCTCCAGCGGAGTGCTCTCACGTATCTTGCGCACCAGCTCGCTGTTGTTCTCGACCCGGGCCAGATTGGCAGCGTTGCTCGCCCCTTTCAGATCGATCACCAATCTATCGGGGCCAGCCAGGGTGAAGTAGTTGTAGTTGGGGGCACTGCTCATATCGAGCACCACCCGGGTATTATCCGGTGATGGCCAGATTCGCACACTCTTGAGCTGATTTGCCCAGGAGGGGAGCGCCATCAAGGAGAGAGCAATAACAAGGATCAAGCGCACGTAGATGACAACCGTTCCAGAATGGCTTCGCCAATAGCAGTGCGAGCCTCTATCAGAACCTCGCGCTGCTCGCCTACATAGGTGAGGGTAATTTCCAGGTCTGGGGCCGGTAACCAGCCCTCGCCCTTCTCGGACCACTCCACCAGACAGAGAGTATTGGCGGCAAAATAGTCCCGAATGCCCATGAATTCCAGCTCTTCCGGATCAGCCAGGCGATAGAGATCGAAATGGTAGACCTGCCAGCCATCGAGTTCGTAGGGCTCGACCAGGGTGTAAGTCGGGCTTTTTACCTTGCCCTGATGGCCAAGGCCCTGCACCCAGCCGCGGGTAAGGGTGGTTTTACCGGCGCCAAGCGTGCCATGCAAAAACACTGTAGTCGCCTGCTGGCAGGCCTGTGCCAGACGGCCACCAAGTGCCACGGTTGCTGCCTCGTCCGGCAGTGTCATCATCAACTGTTTTGCCATGTTCTTCTTTTTAACTTGTAATGGTGTCGGGATTAACCAGTTTGCGGATCAGCGGCAGCAAGTCTGACGCCAGCATGCCCCGCTCGCCGTCAGCGGCGGCCTGATCTGCAGCCTCGCCGTGGATCACGGCGCCCAGCCAGCTTGCCATGGTGGCAGACCAGCCCTGGGCCAAAAGGGCGGCGATTATACCAGATAACAGATCGCCCATGCCGCCACTTGCCATGCCGGGATTGCCTTCACAACAGAGAGCGACCCGCTCGCCGTCATAAATAAGTGTTCCCGCCCCTTTTAACAAAACCACACCGCCATAACGCCGCTGCAGTGCCTGCACGGCGGCAAACCGGTCGGTTTCAATCTCGGCAATGGAGCATCCCAGCAGGCGCGCTGCTTCGCCGGGATGGGGCGTGAGCACCCAATTATCCTGATGGCGGGGAGATTGCGCCAGCCAATTCAATCCATCGGCGTCCAAAACCAATGGCAACCGATCGGTGAGATAACGGGCAATTTGCCCCCTTCCCCAATCATCCTGACCGAGCCCGGGGCCAATGACCCGCACCGACGCCCATCCCTCGTTATCAGCGGTGATAAGACTCATTAGTTCGGGTTGATAAAGACTGACCGGCGGATGCTCCGGATGCTGACACACCCGCACCAGCCCAGCCCCCGCCCGCAGGCAGGCGCGGGCCGCCAACACGATGGCCCCCTGCATGCCGCGATTGCCCCCCACCAGCAGTACCTTGCCATAAGAACCCTTGTGGGAAGCGCGCGGGCGCGGGGTCAGCTGCGCGCTGAGCAGTGGATAATCGATACGCCAGGCGGCGGGCAGCATAGCTTCATCAGGCGTCACGCCTAGGGGATCACAGTCGAGCTGGCCGACACAATCCACCCCGTCGCCGGTGAGCATTCCCTGCTTGATACCGATAAAGGTGAGGGTGCGAGTGGCCTGCACCACGGCCCCCATGGCACGGCCGGTATCGCCGTTGAGGCCGGAGGGGAGATCCACCGCCAGCACGGGCACAGCCAAGCCATTGATTGTTGCGACGATCTTTGTCAGTAGTGGCGAGAGGGACGTGTTGACGCCGGTGCCAAGCAGGGCGTCGACCACCAGATCCGGGGTGGTGTGCTGGTCCTTATCAAACTGCTCGGCCAGCCAGACCCGGCCACCGGCCGCCAGCCACTCATCGGCGGCCCGTCTGGCATCCCCCTTCAGCTGGTCGGGTGCTCTGGCGGCAATCACCACCACCTCGATGCCAATCTGGCGGGCAAGGCGGGCCAGCACATAGCCATCACCGCCGTTATTACCGGGGCCGACGAAAATCCACCAGCAGCGACTGTCGGGCCAATGCAGGGTGGCATAGGTGCGCAGCGCGGCACCGGCTCGCTCCATCAGGGCATAGAGAGGTTGCCCCTCACGCGCGGCCCAGTTGCGCTCCAGTGCGCGGATCTGTTCAGTCTGCCACAACCCCTGTGGTAAACTGCTCCCCTCTTTTGTGCCCAACGCGCCCCTGATGATCTCTACCATGACGGCTCCCGCCTCTTATCAATCGACCCACGCCAGCAAACACCGGCCAGGCCAAGCCGCATGAGCGCACCTGACTTCCACCAGCTGGCCCACGATATCAAGCTCTGGGCACGGGAGCTAGGTTTTGACCAGGCGGGCATCACCGACACCGATCTGCGTATCGAAGAGCCGAGATTGCAGGCCTGGCTGGATGCGGGCTATCACGGCAGCATGGATTACATGGCGCGCCACGGCATGATGCGCGCGCGCCCCCACGAGCTGTTGCCGGGCACGATGCGGGTGTTGTCGGTGCGGATGAACTACCTACCGTTCGAGGCGGGCTTCGCCGCTACCCTGCGCGATCCGACTCTCGGCTATATCAGCCGCTATGCTCTCGGTCGCGACTACCACAAGGTGCTGCGCAACCGGCTCAAACAGCTGGGTGATCGCATCGAAGCGCGCTGCGCCGAGCTGTTTCAAGGCACTGAAGAGACCTTGGGTGAGTGGCGCCCCTTCGTCGACTCCGCCCCCATCCTCGAGCGGCCACTGGCGGCCAAGGCGGGCCTCGGCTGGGTTGGCAAACACTCACTGCTGCTCAACGAATCGGCTGGCTCCTTCTTCTTTCTCGGTGAGCTGTTGATCAACCTGCCGCTGCCGCTCGACCAGCCAGTGGAGAAGGAGCTGTGTGGCAAGTGCGTCGCCTGCATCAACATCTGCCCGACCGGCGCCATTGTCGCCCCCTATGTGGTAGATGGCCGCCGCTGCATCTCCTATCTCACCATCGAGAACGATGGCCCTATTCCGGAAGAGTTCAGGCCCTTGATGGGCAACCGCATCTATGGCTGTGACGACTGCCAGCTTATCTGCCCCTGGAATCGCTATGCCGATGCCAGCCCGGAACCCGATTTCAGCCCCCGCCCCAGCCTGCATCGCCCGCCCCTGCTGGACCTGTGGTGCTGGAGCGAGGCCGAGTTCCTCAAACAGACCGAGGGGAGCCCGATCCGCCGCATCGGCTATCAACGCTGGCGCCGCAATCTGGCGGTAGCCCTTGGCAACGGCCCGGCGACCCCCGAGGTAATCGCCGCCCTGCAACTGGGACTGACCACCGCCGAGCCTATGGTGGCCGAACATATCGAATGGGCGCTGGCCACTCTGGCACTGCGTCAGGATGAGGAGAACAAGAAAACCCGTTTGCTGATCCGCTGCATCGAAAAAGGTTTGCCGGATCACGCATAAGTGATCTGCCCCTTGCCGGATTGCAGCACTTTTTTCATGCTCTGCCGACCCGTCGTGATCAACACTGCGATCAAGACAACATGGTCGGCACACTAAAAGGACATTACAGATGCAAATGTTGGGAGTGGATATTGGAGGCTCGGGGATCAAGGGTTGCCTGGTCGACACCGAAACAGGCGAACTGATCGGCGAGCGTCATCGCATTGCCACACCGCAACCGGCCACCCCGGCCGCCATCGCCCATACCCTCAAGGCACTGGTCGAACACTTCGACTGGAAAGGGCCGGTGGGCTGCGGTTTTCCAGCCACCATCCACAACGGGGTTGCCAAGAGTGCCGCCAACATCGACAAGAGCTGGATTGAGACCGATGCCGAACATCTGTTTGCCGATGTCACCGGCAAACCCTGCTATGTGCTGAACGATGCCGATGCAGCGGGTCTGGCCGAGATGCGCTTTGGCGCAGGTAAAGATCGCAAGGGGGTCATCATCCTCATCACGGTCGGCACCGGTATCGGCACCGCCATCTTCGTCAACGGCCATCTGCTGCCCAACACCGAGCTGGGTCACCTGATGCTGGAAGGAATGGTCGCCGAGCACTACTGCTCCGATGCGGTGCGCAAACGGGAAGATCTCTCCTGGAACCGCTGGGGCAAGCGCTTCAACAAGTATCTGGCCCGCCTCGAGTTTCTCTTCTCCCCCGACCTCTTCATTCTGGGGGGCGGCAGCGCCGCCAAGCTGGATAAATTTGTCGATCGCATCGAGACCCGGGCACCGCTGATTCCAGCGGCCAGCCTCAATCAGGCAGGGATTATCGGAGCCGCTCTCTACGCAGCCGAACGGCATCAGGGCTGATTGCCCAGCAACACAGTCCCTTATAACCCTCCTATAAAAGAAGGGCCCGGCATTACTGCCGAGCCCTTCTTTTTATCTGCGTACCAATCCTTCCGGTTTCCTACATATCATCAAGCCGATGAACCCCATGCACCAAGCGGTGCAGGCGCGTCTGTTCCAACGCAGCCAGATTGTCGAGCATGGTTGCAATAGCAGGCGTCGGACACTCCCGAGCCAGATGACCCAACTCACCGACCAGCTGCTCCTCCCAGCGACAAACCAGCGCAAGGATCTCCCCGGTTTGAGCTGAGGCTGGCAGCTCGCAACCGGTAATGGCAGGCAGCATATCCTCGCTGAAACTCTGGTTCAGCCAAGTCTCCCTGACCGCCTCTCCCAGCTGAGCGGCATATTCGTGCAGATGGGCACTGGCCGCATCCTCACGCCCTTGCAGATAGACCAGCAACATCCGGCTGCGTTCGCTGTCCACCTGACTGATCAAACGCCCGTAACAGAGTCCGAGCTGGTGGTGAACCTGCTCAAGATAGTGCAGCAACTCTTTGATCTGTTGGAATCTCATCGCACTGCCCTCCATGCTTGTCGACATCATCAGTATAAAAAACCGGCGCCACCGACCCAATCCCTATCCGTGCCCCCCTTGCGCTGCATCAAGGTTGACGCCGACAAAATGGCGATCAGGTGATCCGGTCACGAATAGGGAACGATTTGTGCAGCAATTTGTGTAACGATGGAGGAGCATCAGGCTCGATAGCCGATGTGAACAGAAACAAGCTGGCACACTAATAAAACCAGCATTTACCCGGCATAAACCATCTTTAATTCGGTAATGTGCCGCAGGGACGAAACAGGATCTGGAAGAGCAACAATACCATCCTGATCGTTATCCGCCTGACAGAAATCCTTATCACTTTTTTAGACGTCTAGACGTAAAAACATGCGTTGACATGGCCATCCAGACATCTTAGCATCATCCTCCATGATGACAGAGTAACCCAGTGGAACCTCTGCCCAATTTCCCCGCCTGTAGCGCCCTGTGCTTTAAGGCTGTTAGCACGGAAGAATCCATGATTAAGTTGATCGGTCTCAACAAAGTCTACGGTACAGGCAGTGACGCCGTGCACGCCCTGCGTGATGTGAGTCTGCATGTACCCCAAGGCAAAATTTTCGGGGTGATCGGTGCCTCAGGTGCCGGCAAGAGTACCCTCATTCGTTGTGTCAACCTGCTGGAGCGCCCGACAGAGGGCCAAGTCATCGTTGATGGCCAGGATCTGGTCGCCCTGAGCGAACGGGATCTGACCCAGGCTCGCCGCCAGATCGGGATGATTTTCCAGCACTTCAACCTGCTTGCCTCCCGCACCGTGTTTGCCAACATCGCCTTTCCGCTGGAGTTGGCAGGCTGGAGCAAAGAGAAGATCCAGCAACGGGTTGCCGAGCTGCTGGCGCTGGTCGGGCTGGAAGCCCGTGCCCAAGCCTATCCGTCCGAGCTTTCCGGCGGTCAGAAACAGCGCGTCGCCATTGCCCGCGCACTGGCTCCGGCCCCCAAGGTACTGCTCTGCGACGAGGCCACCTCGGCCCTCGACCCGCAGACCACCCGCTCGATCCTGACCCTGCTCAAGGAGATCAACGTCAAGCTGGGGCTCACCATCCTGCTCATCACCCACGAGATGGATGTGGTGAAGGGGATCTGTGACGAAGTGGCCATCATCAGCGACGGCCGTCTGATCGAACAGGGCGAAGTGGCCTGGTTCTTCAGCAATGCCAAGACCCAGCTGGCGCGGGATTTCATCCACTCCACCATCCATCTGGAGGTACCGCAGGAGTATCAGGATCGGATGAGTGCGGAGCGGGTGCCGGGCAGCTACCCGCTGGTGAAGCTCGGCTTTACCGGCAGCACGGTCGATACACCGCTGATCTCCGAGGCGAGCCGCCGTTTCAATATCGATATCAGCATTCTGAGCGCAGACATCGAATACGCAGGTGGCGTCAAATTCGGTTTCCTGCTGGCCGAGCTGTTCGGGGATGAAGCCCAGTGCGAGGCAACCCAGCAGTTCCTCATCGACAACCACATTCAGCTGGAGGTAATGGGTTATGTCCGAAGCCATGATTAATCTGCTCATCACGGCCCTGGGCGACACCCTTATCATGGTGTTTGCCTCCGCTCTGTTCGGCTGCCTGCTGGGTCTGCCGCTCGGCGTGGCCCTTCATGTGACCAAGGCGGGCCAGATCCTGGCCAACCCCTTGCTCAACCGTACTCTGGGCATGGTGGTCAACGTGGGTCGCTCGGTGCCCTTTATCATCCTGCTGGTCGCCATCATTCCGCTGACCCGGCTGATTGTCGGCACCAGTATCGGCACCATCGCCGCCATCGTGCCGCTGACCGTCGGTTGCATCCCTTTCATTGCCCGTCTGGTGGAAGGGGCCCTGATGGAGGTGCCGGACGGCCTGCTGGAAGCGGCCAAGGCGATGGGCGCCAAGCCGTTGCAAATTATCACCAAGGTGCTGCTGCCCGAGGCTCTGCCCGGCATCCTCAACAGTGTCACCATTACCCTCGTCACGCTGGTGAACTACTCGGCCATGGCCGGAGCTATCGGTGGCGGTGGTCTGGGGGATGTGGGTATTCGTTATGGTTATCAGCGCTTTGACCCGACCGTCATGCTGGTGACCGTAGTTATCCTGGTAGTACTGGTTCAACTTATCCAGAGCGCGGGTGAGCGCCTGGTCAACAAATGTGATCATCGTTAATCGTCGATTTCTGACAGGAGGTTTTATGAAATTTGGCATCAAATCCGTTGCGGCTGCCCTGCTGGCTGGTCTGGTTCTGGCCGGTTGCGGTCAAAAAGAAGAGAGCAAGGTTCTGAAAGTGGGCGCTATTGCCGGCCCCGAGACCGAACTGGTTGAAGTGGCTGCCAAGGTGGCCAAAGAGAAATACGGTCTGGACGTTCAGATCGTCAACTTCTCCGACTACGTCACCCCGAACGTGGCGCTGAACGATGGCAGCATCGACGTCAACGCCTTCCAGCACAAACCCTATCTGGATGCGCAGGTGCGTGATCGCGGCTTCAAGCTGGTGCCGGTTGGCAACACCTTCGTCTACCCGATCGCCGGTTACTCCAAGAAGGTCAAGGCGCTGAGCGAGCTGCAAGATGGCGCCCAGATCGCGGTACCGAACGATCCGACCAACCTGGGTCGCTCCCTGATCCTGCTGGCCAAGCAGGGTCTGATCACCCTGAAAGATGGTGCCGGTCTGGAAGCCACCGTACTGGATATCGCCAGCAACCCGCGCAACTTCAAGATTGTGGAACTGGAAGCTGCACAGCTGCCCCGTTCGCTGGAAGATGTGGATCTCGCTATCATCAACAACACCTTCGCCGGTCAGATTGGTTTGACCCCGACTGAAAACGGCCTGTTTGTTGAAGACAAAGAGTCCCCGTACGTCAACCTGATCGTCGCCCGCGACAACAACAAGGATGACGAGAAGGTCAAACAGTTCGTACAAGCTTTCCAGACCGATGATGTTTACAAGAAAGGTCTCGAGCTGTTCAAAGGTGGCCTGGTAAAAGGTTGGTAATTGCTCACTCGGCAAAAAAGGCCACGCAATGCGTGGCCTTTTTTATTGGCGCCGCTATCATATCCGCGAGCACGGCAACACGAACATACTCATAACATGAAAAAATGGTATCTGGCCTACTGCAAGCCAAAAGAAGAGGCCCGCGCCCGCGCCCACCTCGATGCCCAGGGTATCGAATCCTATTACCCCATGGTGGAGATCGAGAAGCTGCGCCGGGGCAAGCGAGTTCCGGTACGGGAACCCATGTTCCCCAACTACCTGTTTATCTTTGTCGATCTGGAAGAGGTGACACCGGTCACCCTGAAATCGACCCGCGGCATCAGCCGGATCATCCACTTTGGCAGTGAATGGACCCCCATCAGCAGCAAGCTGGTCTATCAGCTGATGAGTCGCGATGACAGCGATGAGGCGAGAGCCAGCTACGCTAACCTGCCCTGCTCGGGCGACAAGGTGCTGATTGAAGAGGGGCCGCTTGCCGGCTTCGAAGCCATCTATATGGAGCCGGATGGAGAGAAACGGGCGATTTTGCTGGTCAGCCTGCTCAACCGGGAGACCACCAGCAGCTTCGACAACCACACCTTCAGGCGTCTGGACTAAACCCACGGGCCAGACGGCCCGGTGAATGGCAATAGCAATGGCGGGATGCTCCCGCCATCTCATGCATCAAGATCAAAGCGGGCGATGACCGCCTTCAGCTTGCCGGTATCGCCAGCCAGTCTGGCTACGATCTCCTCCCCCTGCTGGCTACGCTGACAGGATTGCCGACTGAGCGCGGCAATGTCGTCGACCGTCCCGGATACCTCGGCGGCCACCCGCGACTGCTGCTCGGTTGCCACCGAAATGGCCTCCAGCTGGCCCGACAGCGACTGAACCAGCTGGTTCATGGCACTCAGGGTATCGGTCACCAATCCAACAGCATCCCGCCCCTGCTCCACCAACCGGGTACCGCTGCTGACGGTACTCACCGTCTGGCGAGTCTGCTGGGAGATGGCCGCAATAGTCTGGCTGATCTCGGCGGTTGATTGATGGGTGCGGGTCGCCAGCTGACGTACCTCATCGGCAACCACCGCAAAACCGCGCCCCTGCTCGCCTGCCCGTGCCGCTTCTATCGCCGCATTGAGTGCCAGCAGATTGGTCTGCTCCGCAATGGTGGCGATCACCTCGGTGATCTGCCCCACCTGTTCACTCTGATGCTCCAGCAGCCCCATGGCCTCGTTGGCCTGCCCAATCATGGCGGCAATCTGCTGCATGGTATCGCTCATTCGCGCCAGCGCAGCCTCTCCCTGACGGGTCTGCTGCTGCACCTGCTGGGCACTATCCGCCACACCGGCAATGTTGCCAGCCACATCACGGGCACTCACCGACATCTGATCGATAGCCGCCGCCACCGCATCGACCCGCTGATCCTGCTCCGTCAGATCCGCCACTATGGCTCTGGTAGTGCTGCCCACATCGAGACAGGCCTCTTCGACCTGCCCCACTGCGCCCTGCAACTCCCCGACCAGATGATGTAACTGGGCAGACATCCGGTTGATGGAACCAGTCAATTCTCCCAACTCATCCTGCCCTGTGATTGGCAAGGGCTCGGCCGCCAGCCGGCCATCCGCAACCTGCCCCGCCCGGGTCACCAAACAGGCAATGTCACGGGTCAGACGACGGCTAAAGAGCCAGGCGACCAGCATGCCAAGCACGATGGCGCTGCAGGTAGCCAACAGTAGTGTCTGGTTGATGGCCCTCCCGGCTCCGGTCATCTGCGCCGAAATCTGATCCACCTCGGCGCGGGTTTTATTCACCTGCTGGACCAACTGCTCGCTGAGGCTGGACTGCATCGGCTCGATGTCGGTGGCCATCAGGTAGTTGGCCTGATCCCAATCCGGCGCCTGGCGCTTCTCGATCACCTGCCCCACCAGCTCGGAGAAGGGGGTCGCCATCTCTTCAAACAGCTGCCAGAGGCTCTGCTGGGTATCGGTAAAGAGCGCGGCTTGCTGCTTCACCTCAGCCACCCGCTGCTGGTGAAACTGGTAGTAATCCTGATACTTGCTGCGGTATTCGGGATCGCCTGAGATGAGAAAATCCCTCAGGGCAGAGAGGGAATTGGCGAGGCTGTTGTAGGCATCTCCCACCTGCTTGAGCAGCATGCGGCGATCGCCCGCGAGCTGATCCTGCGAGGTCGCCACCTCCTCATTGGCAAAGGATTGCAGCTGATCGAGCGCAGCCTCCGCCACCGGCCCCGCCTCCTGCAGCATCAGGGTGTGAGCGGGCAGATTCTCTTCACTCTGGGCTATGGTCCACACCTTCTCCTGATGGCTTTTGAAGGTCTCGAGAGACTTGGCGAGCGCCGGGCTGAAGGCCTGATGGGCGATGGCCTGCCAGGCCGACTCCCACTCCAGCTTGAGGCGGGAAGCCTGAGCCGGATCCTTGCCGAGGATCAGATAGCCACGCAGGGCAGAAACGGTGGCCACCAGTGCTTTCTGGCTCGCCTCATCCCGCTGCAGAGCGGGCAGCGCCTGCTCCAACAGAGTGTGTTGGGCCTGATTGATCTGGGTCAGCCGGTAATAGACCAGCGCGGAGGAGAGCAGGATCAGCAGGTTGATAAAACCGAAGCTGAGCAGCAACTTGCTTGAGATTTTCATGAACATCCTTGTTCAAACGGAGGGATCCAGCCAACAGAATCAGATAGATATCAGTGTAGGCAATCTATCTTGCCAAGCCCGGTGCCACTCTTGCAACTCGCTGCGTGGCATCGGTCTGGCAGAGAAGAACCCCTGACAAACATCGCAGCCCAACTTTGCCAGCAACCGCCAGGTCTGCTCATCCTCTACCCCTTCAGCCACCGACTTGAGGCCCAACTTGCGCGCCAGCTCGATACTGGACTCGATAATGGCCAGACGGGATGGGTCTTCAAAACAGCGGTCGACAAAGGAGCGATCCAGCTTCAGTTCGGTAAAGGGCAGCAGCGCCAGTTGCTGCATGGAGGAGTAGCCGGTACCGAAGTCATCAATGGCGAGGCCAAAGCCGTGCATCCGCAGCCGGGTCAGCACCTCCAGCGACTTGCCCAGATCCTGTACAAAGGCGCTCTCGGTCACCTCCAGGGTGATAAGCTCGGGGTTGATGCTCCAGCGTTGACACTGATTGATCAGGGAGTTGCACAGATCGCCCTCGATCAGCGAGGTAGTGGAGAGGTTCATCGACAGATTGAGCGAGAGTCCGGTCTCTTCCCACAAGTGACCATCACTCAGGGATTTGCCGATGATCACTTCAGTCAACTGATCGATCAGTCCGTTGCGCTCCGCCAGTGGAATAAAACGCCCCGGAGAGATCAGGCCGTACTCCGGGTGCTGCCAGCGGGCCAGCGCCTCCATCCCGACCCACTCGCCGGAGGCAAAGCTCACCTTGGGCTGATACCAGGGCAGCAACTGATCCTGCTCGAGTGCACTGCACAACTCATCCAGGCCGATCCTGTGCCCCTCCTCCTCCCTTGCAGGCTCCTCCCGGGGTGACCAGGCATCGATCAGCAGCTTGAGCTGCTGCTGGGTAGAGGGTTTCTCTATGCGGCCGAGCACCTGCAAGCCATAGGCGGCACTCATCCGCAACACGGCCTCCACCACATCGTCTTCAAGGGCGCTGGAGAGGATAATCCCCCCGCGAAAACCGCCCAATGACAGGCGGCGCAGCAGCGCCATGCCATCCATGCCCGGCATCCGCAGGTCGCAAAACAGGATATCGACGGCGTGTTGCTGGCTCAGCACCAGCGCCTCGGCACCATCGGCCGCCTCCAGCAGATTCTGGTAACCCAGGCTGCGGACCTGGTGCAGCAGCGCCTTGCGCTGAAATCCATGGTCTTCCACGACCATAATGACCAACTCATGTTGTGCTTTTTTCATCGAGCCATAATCCAATGTCGTGGGCGATCGCCGTCATCAATAGCTGCACCTTGCCGGTCAGCTCATCCAGTTCCTCAAGCTGCTTCAATCTGGCAGCCGACTCCAGCCTGGCAGCCTGTGTGGCCAGCTCCTGCAGCCCGACCATGCGGGCTGCCCCCTTGATCCGGTGGGCAGTTTCTACCAGTACGTTGAAATCATGGCAAGCCAGCGCAGCCATCATATGAGCCCCATCCTGACGATTGGAGTCGAGATATTCCGCCGCCATCGCCCGCGCCGTCGGCTCATCGCCAAACAGGGTCAACCAGCGTTCAGCCTGAACGGCCAGCACATCATCGACCGCCGTCACCGCTGTACCGCCCGCCGGTACCGACTCAGCGAGCCAGTGTGCCAGCAGCTGGCGCAGGGTATCCAGCGGGTAGGGCTTGAACAGCATGTCACTCATTCCCGCTTCCACCATACGGGCATGGGCCTCTTCCGAGGTATCCGCTGTCACCCCAATAATGGGCGCCGTCACGCCCGCAGCCCGCAGCGCCTTGGTCAGGGCATAGCCGTCCATCACCGGCATGTGGCAATCGGTCAGCAACAGGGAGAATGGCTGCCCCTGCCAGGCCCGCAACGCCTTCTCGCCATCTTCCACTACCTGGGATTCAATTCCGAGGATAGCCAGTTGTCGTGCCAGCAGGGCGCGATTGACCGGATGATCATCGGCCACCAGCACCCGTCCTCCCAGCTTGTCGGCCAGCGCAGGCAGAACCGGGGCGACCCGTTCCTGCAGCAGTTCGAGACAACTCTCCAGCAGCAGATCCGGGTAGAGAGGAGAGAGCCCCAATCGCCACCACAACTGACCGCCGATCCGGCCGCGAAGGGCCTCGTTCGGTGACGCTATGATCCCTCTCAATGAGACATGCTGCAACCATCCCTGCCACTCACCGCCGAGGGCCTGCTCCAACCACAGCTGATCAGCCAGCAGCAACCCTTCCAGTGAGCGGTTGAGCTGGCTGGCATCCAGATGCCTTAGCTTGGCGCCCAACCGCCGCATGGCCGCCTCGAGGCTGGCATCGGCGCTGAAAAACCACCATTCGGTGCCAGCCAGCGGGGGCGCATCCCATTGAGGGTTGGTCAGCGGCACGGTAAAGCGGAAACGGGATCCCTCTCCCGCCTTGCTGGTCAGGGTGAGTTCGCCCCCCATTTTGCGCACCAGCTGATCACAGATTGCCAGCCCCAGCCCGGTACCACCAAAGCGGCGATTGATGTCGGACTCCACCTGCTCAAACGGAGTGAACAACAATGCCTGTTTCTCCTCGGCAATCCCGATACCGGTATCGCGGATACTGATAGCAAGCTGATCGCGCAGGTAGCTGACCCGGATGGAGACCTCCCCCTGTTCGGTGAACTTTACCGCATTGTTGAGCAGATTGGAGATCACCTGACCGACCCGTACCCCGTCGATATCGGCCCAATCAGGTACATGCTGGCCCCACTCCAGCGTCACGTTGAGCCCCTTGCTATGGGCCAGGGTAGCGTGGCCACGGATCGCATCGCAGATCACCGTCTGCAACCGGCTGACCTGACAATGCAGTTGCAACTGACCCGCCTCGATCTTGGAGAAATCGAGTATGTCGTTGACCAGATAGAGCAGGTTGTTGGTCGAGGTGACCACATTACGCACCATGTAACGTTGATCGTCGTTGAGCTCGCTCATTTGCAACAACTCGAGCATGCCGTGCATGCCGGAGATGGGGGTGCGTAACTCGTGGCTCATGGTGGCCAGAAAGCGGCTGCGCGCCTGCATCGCCTGCTCGGCATAAGCACGTGCCTCGCGCAGCTCATGCTCCTGCTGCTTGAGGGCCGTGATGTCCTGAATCACCCCGTTGAGTATCAGCGCCTGCTGCTCCTGACGGACAAAATTGCCGCGTACCTGCAGATAGCGATCCCCGTCAGGGCGCTCCACCTTGACCTCCAGATCGAGGGGGGCCAGGGTCTCGGCATGGTTGGCCACCTTGCTGACAAACTCCTGCAGGGCCTGTTCGGTAAAGCCAAATACCTCACCACCCGATTCAGCGTTAAATAAATCCTGATGAGATACCCCCAGGATCTCGTTGGCCCCCTGAGAGGCATAAAGAAAGCGTCCCTTGCCCGGCCCCAGCCACAGATACTGGTAGACTACGCCGGGCATGCTGTCGGTGATCTGGGTCAGGCGAGTTTCAGCCTGACGAGCACGCTCCTCGGCTTCCTTGATACGGCTGACATCGGTCAGCACTGTCAGCACACCCCGCATGTTGCCATCGGGGTCCCGGTAAGGGCGCTTGGCATAGATAACATGAAAAGGGGTGCCATCGGCACGCAAGCTATTGCCGGCCCCCTCCAGCTCCTGGCCGCTTTGCCATATCCTGCGCTCCTCTTCCAGCACGCTCGCACGCAGGGGCTCGGGGATGCTTTGCAGGTCGTCAAGCGCCTCGCCATTGACATCAACGAGAAAGGCATCGCGATAAGCCCGGTTGCAGAGGGTTATACGCTGCTCGCTGTCGCGCAATGCCACCATGGTCGGCAATGAGTTGAGCAGGGTCTGTACAAACAGCAACTGTTCGTTGAGTTTGCTCTCTGCGATTTTCCGCTGCGCAATCTGGCGACGCAGGCTGCGGGCCCAGAACATCACCAGCAGACCGCAGGTCAACAAGGCCACTCCGCCCAGCGCCAGCCACTTGTAGAACTGGCTGTAATCGGATTCGACATTTACCGAAACATTGAGCCAGCGCCGCTCCAGCAGTTGCCACTCCTCATCCGTGATGGTCAGCAACAGCTTGTCCATGATCCGCAGCAGCTCGGGCTGCCTGATATCAACGGCCATGCTGATGGGCACGGAAAACTCGGGGGAGCTCAGCACCACCTGATACTTTTCGTTGAAGCCCTTCATGGCCTGCTGCCCCAGATTGGTCATGGTCAACAGCACATACTCGGCTTTCCCCGTATCAAGCAGGGTAAGCAGCTCGGTATCCTTGCCCACTTCAATGACGTTGCCACCATGGGCGCTGATAAGAGAAGCCTCATAAGAACCGGTCACGCCACCAATCAGGCGCCCTTTCAGCTCCGCCAGCGACTTCAACGGGCGTGCGCCGCGCCGGGATACCACATAGCTGTCGAATTTAAGGTAGGAGGAGCTGAAGGAGGCAAATGCCTCGCGATCCCTGAGCGGTGTCATCAGGGGGATCAGATCCACCTTGTGCTGTTTCAGCAGAGCCAGAGACTCTTGCCAGGTGCTGGTCGGCTCAAGTTCAAAGCGGATCCCCGAGCGCAGACTCAACAACTTCATCAAATCTGCCGCATAGCCGTGCAACACCCCTTCGTCATCAATCTCGCTGATACCGGCAAACGACGGCGCAACGGCAAACCTGACCACCTTGCTCTTCTTCTTTAACCAGGCTACCTCGTCTGGTTCCAGCAACAAACCCGCCTTGAAACGGCTGTCTTCCTGATTCAGCCGCAACCGGGCATCAGCCACCGGGATCCGCTGGTAGGCCTGCCAGATGCGATCCGTCAGCGCCGGGTCATGGGTACTGGTTGCAATGGTCAATGCACTACCGGGGATCCAGTCCGGGATCACAATCCCCATCGACTCAGGCAACCGCTCCATCTCCATGGCAATGATCGGCCCCAGAGCCAGATAAGCATCGGCCGCCCCCAGTTTGACCATATAGGTCGCCTCGTCACGGCTCTCCAGCTCGGTCACATGAGGCATCCCCAGTCGCGCTAGCTCATTGCAACTGCCAAAACCGCGAATACAGACCCAGCGAAGCTTGCGCGCCTGTTCCAGGGTCAAACGTTGATCCGGATGGCGCATCAAGATGGCGCGGGCGTAGGAGCCCAGATAGCCAATATGATTCATCCCCTCCAGCTCGAGCGCATCGAGCTCGACCCCGATCAAGGCATCAACTTGGCGTCTGTTCAGCGCACCACGGGCATCCACATAGGAGTTGTAGGAGACATAGCGCAGGGAGACCCCCATTTCTGCCGCAATACGCGAGGCCAGCTCCTTGAGCGGACCGGCATAGCGCTGATTGGGCAGTTCATAGAGGAACGGAGGATAACCACCACGGGGCACCCCGACCACCAACTCTTCATCAGCCGCACTCTGGTGGTCCGCCACTGCCTTTTCCAACTGGGGAACAGCAACAGCAGGCAGGCCGGAAAACAGCAGCAACAGGGGGAGAAAAAGCTGACGAAAGAGTGACATGAAGTCTTGTCCTGATGAGTAAAACAGATAGGCCACCATATCTAATCTTGCCGATCCTGGCGGAACAAGGCGAGAAAACATACGCATCTGTCACAAACGGGGCAGAGAGGATAGTGCCGGGGCACAGAAAAGTGAATAAAAAATCAACCTGCAAACACAAAAATGGCAGGCATTACGCCTGCCACATCACCACGGGGAGAGCGTTTACCCTCCCCTATGGATCAGGTTATTCGATTCCCGAGCCGAAAGCCGGTTTGATACTCGCTTTCGCGGATATGGGCGATCTGTCCCTCAAACCCTTCCAGACCAATATCTTTCAGCAGGGCAGGTGACAGACTGACCACGGCGAGGCGACGCTCAACCCAGGCGATCCGTTTTTGAACCAAAGACTCGACACCACGCAGTAAAATCAGTTCGATAGACATGACATTCTCCAGTTGAACATGCGGTTCTCCCGGAGAAAGTGGATATCACCCTGCGGGACGAACCGCGGGTGATAAAAAGACAGGGGTTACCTGTTTACGCCACGCGGTAAAAGAGCACGAGATTTCACGCCGCACGCAGTGCCGCGAGAGAATGCAAAATTGAGCATCAGATGTTGCATTTTCATCTCCTTACCGAGTAAAAGTTGAACAGGTTGCAGAAGTCTAAAAAATATCCGAATTTAAAACAAGCCTCTTGCGGCTCCTTTTTAAACGTTTTTACGGCATTTTATGCTGTCCGTCTGGCAACGATGCCAGCACATCAGATCCCCGAGAGTAGCCGGTACTCTTCCAGTACATAGGTATCCGTCATGCCGCTGACATAATCGAGCAGCAACCGCACCCGGTAATACCACTCCTGCTCGTTCTGGCAGGCAAAACGCTGATCCGGGGTGGCGATCGCCAATCGATAGGCCTTGAGATGGCGGGCCGAGAGGCGGTGATAGAGACGGCGCGCAAAGAACAGCGCCTGACTCCCCTCCCCGGCCAGCAGGCGAGCAAACTGTGGCGCTGGCAGCGCCAATAGACAGGCATAACTGGTCAGCACCCCGCGCAGCGCCGCATACCCCTCCAGCTCAAGCGCTTCCACTTCGGGGCGCATAAAGACCAGCTCGCGGGCCACCTGCTTGAGGATATCGAGCACCCGCGCCGCCGGCGCCTGACCATGCAGCAGTGCTTGCGGATAGGAGCCCTGCAAAATGGCCTGATGTTCGCTGACATAGCTCTGCGCCGCCAGCGCAACCAGATCCCGGGTAAGTTGCTGGCGAAAATGGGGGAAAAAGCCCCGACCACTGGCAAGCGCGTCATCCAGCAAGGTGCCCATGTAGTCACTCTGGTCAGCAGCTCGCAGTGCCGCCAGCAGTTCACCCAGAGTCAGGATCCTCCGATCTACCGCATCTTCCAGATCGGCGATGCAGTAGGAGATATCATCGGCCGCCTCCATGATATAGACCAGCGGATGACGGCATCCTGGGGCCAATCCCAGACTCTGGCCGAGGGCACGGTAGAGCGGCTGCTCGCTAAAGAAGATGCCCCGTTTGCTGCTCCAGCCATGATGTTGGCCATAGCTCACCCCGGGTTGAGGCTGCTGCGGGTATTTGCAGAGCGCCGCCAGTTGCCCGAGCGTCAGATTGAGCTCGTGCAGACTGTGCACCAGCCGCAAGCTCTGGGCGTTGCCATCAAACAGTTGCAGATCCTGACGCAGCTCAGCCCACTGGGTCGAGGGGGGCTGCGCCAGCGCCTGCTGATAGAGGGGATCGAGCATCTCGCCGAGCCACTGGCTCATCACCTGCTCGCCAAAGTGGCCAAACGGCGGGTTGCCCACGTCATGAAGCAGGCAGGACATCTCCACCAGATTGATAAAGGCCCCTTCGCAGACCATCCCGGCTGGCAAGGCGGCCAGAATACGGCGGCTGATCTGGCGACCGGTCTCCTGCACCTCCAGCGAGTGGGTGAGGCGACTGCGCACCGAGGCCTTCACATCGAGCGGAAAGACCTGGGTCTTCTGCTGCAACCGGCGCACTGGCGCCGCCTGCACGATACGGGCGCGATCCTGCTCGGTCGCCTCCAGCAAATCCTCGTCCCCCCAAGGGTGGATGCGCGCAGGGGTAATCAAACGGCTATACATCTTGCAGCTCCTTGCCAGCCACTTCCATCAGACTCAAGACAACCTCCAGCCTCAAGACAGCAACCAGCGCCGCAGCCGGGCGATATCGCCCGGATATTCCCGGCGCAACGTCTCAATCCAGTCTTCCACGTTCTCCCACCAGGCGGGATGATCCGGGCTCTGGATCAGCTGAGCCGTCTGCTGCAAACGACGCAGGCCAATGGAGCCTGCCGCCCCTTTTATCTTATGCGCCTCCTCCACCACCCCCGCCTGATCCCGGGCGATCATGTTGGAGTCGAGCACCGCCATGTAGTCCGGCATCATCTTCTCGAACAGCTCGACGCTGGAGAGCAGCACCGGCTTGCCCACCGTATCGGCATAATCAGTGAGGAAGGGAATATCCAGCAGGGCATCCTGATTGCCCGCATCAGCTTGCTCGTCCGCTTCATCCTCGGCCAGACCGGCAAACAGATGGCCAATCACCTCCCGCACAGCCTTCGAGCCAAGCGGTTTGTTGATCACATCCCGCATCCCGCGCTCCAGATAATACTGGCGATCGCCGGTAGAGTTGGCCGTTAGTGCCACCATGGGCGGCAGGCTGTCGCCATAACGCTCCAGCAGGGTTTTCGCCACATCGAAGCCGGTCATGTCCGGCAGCTGGATATCGAGCAGAATGAGGTCGAAATCATCCGGATTGGCCATCGCCAGCGCCTGGGTGCCATCCCGTGCCACCTGCACCTGATGACCCAGTTTGCCCAGCAGGGCGCAGGCCACCGTCACGTTGAGCTCCACATCTTCCACCAGCAGGATATCGAGGGAGGGCATCTCCTCCTCCTGCTCCTGCGGCACTGGCTCGGCGCAAGCTACCTCCAGCTCGGCGGTGAAGCAGGAGCCTTCGCCCGGCTCACTGTCCACATAGAGCTGGCCGCCCATCGCCTGCACCAGCTGACGGGAGACCGCGAGGCCAATACCGGTGCCGGTGGCGTGTTTCTTGCCCTGCACCTGATAGTACATGGCGAAGATCTTCTCCTGCTGGGCGCGCGGGATGCCGATGCCGGTATCCTCCACCTCGAAGTGCAGGGCCAGCTTGCCCGGCTCGTCGGCAGGATGAGAGAGGCAGCGCACGGTGACGCCCCCCTCGTCGGTAAACTTGACCGCATTGCCCACCAGATTCCACAGCACCTGACGCAGACGGGTACCGTCGGCTATCACGAATTGCGGCATGTCGCCATCGCGATCGAAATGCAGATATAGCCCCTTCTGCTCCGCCTGAATGCGCGACAGGGTCTCCAGCTCGTCGAGGAAGGCAGGCAGATCGATGCGGGTCGGCGCAATTTCGAGGCGACGCCGATCGAGTTTGTCCAAATCGATGATGTCGTTGAAGATATTGCCAAGGGTCACCGCACTCAGGTGAATGGTCTTGAGCTGCTGGTGCTGCTTGGGATCGAGGGGGGTATCCATCAGCATCCGGCTTAAGCCCACGATGCCGTTGAGCGGGGTGCGCAGCTCGTGGCTGATGGTGGAGATAAAGGTAGTCTTGTCGCGGCTCGCCTTCTCCAGTTTGTCCTGATACTGCTTGCGCTCGGTGATGTCGCGGCCAAAGCCGAGCAGGCCCAGCCGCTTGCCGAAGCGATCGAAGAAGGGCACTTTGCGCAGCTCGAAGTAGGCCTTGCGGCCATCGGGATACTCCAGCCACTGTTCATAGGTGAGGGGCTCATTGCTGGCAAAGACCTGCTTGTCGGTCTCCACCACCTTGTTGGCAATCTCCTGCTTGTAGACATCGAAAGGTGTGAGGCCAATCAGCTCGCTCTCCGCCTTGCCGGTCAGCTCCTCCATGGCGCGGTTGCAACCGGAGAACTGCTCATCCTCATTGCGGTAGTAGACCAGATCCGGGGAACAGTCGATAAAAGAGCGCAGCAGAGCGGTACGCTCCCCCAGATGAAGCTGGGCTTTCTCCCGCTGGAACACCTCGTTCTCGAGATCCTCGATGGCCTGCAGACGCAGTGCCTCGGCCCGGTTGGTCTCGGCAATCTGGGCATTGAGGCGACTGATGTTCTCCTGCAACTGACTGTTGAGCTCCAGATCCCGCTCGCGCATATCCTGCAGCTTGCGCACCATCCGGCTCAATCGCTGACGGGAATCCTCCAGCTGATCCACCACGATGGAGAGGAAATAGACCGCCCAGGGGGTCACCAGCAGGCCAAAGAAGACCGAGCGCACGAAGTCGATCACATCAATATTGCCGCGCAGGAACAGGGTCACCCCCATCTGGATGGCGACAGCCAGCACTATGATGCCAGCCGCCAGAAACATGCTGAAGCGCACCAGTCCCAGCTTGGTCATCAGATCGACGTAATATTGTGCCCAGGATTTAATCTGCTTCATCTTGTTATTTTCTCCCCCATATCCGCGAACAGAATACCAGCACAGAGAATTGAACTCTTCTTATCTCGCACAATTAATTAACGATTCGCCTAGTGAAATGAGTGAGTTAGGATATTTGATGAAATTCTGTCAGTTGCCATTAAGGGTGGCCCCCTATAATCGCCCACCTGGTAATTTAAACGCGTTTAATTTAGGAGTTATCTGATGCGCAACACTACCCTGCTTGGTCTGGGCCTGCTGGTCGCAAATAGTGCATATGCGGATTTGGGAACCATTCCCAACGAATCGGGCTGGTCCGGTTTCCTGCTTGGCGGCGTCAACGTCATCAATTACGAATCCAACTTTTACAGCGGTGACGACGAAAATCGTCGACTGAGCGGACTGGGCAGTGCAGAGAGCAGCTCCGCCGTCGCCCCGCTGCTCAACGCAGATATCCGTTACACCTTTGCCGATACCCGCACCCAGGTCTTCCTCGGTAACCTGATCCAGGATGCCATCCGTTTCGACTTCACCCAGCAACTCGGTATCCGCCAGGAGATGAGCAACAAGGGCACAGTGGCCGGCTCCGTGGTCTTCAATGCCATGCCAACCGAGCAGTGGAGCGATCCCTTCGCCGTAAGCGTCGATCGCCAGTCGACCGATATCAAGTCAAAAGGGGTGCGCTTCGCCTGGGACAATATCTGGGGCAGCAACTTCTTCGGCAGCCTGACCACCCGCAACATCGAAGTCGATGAAGAGCGCAGTGGCAGCCAGTATGGTGCCGACACGGCGGCCAAGCTGGATCGCAACGGCAAGATCCACGCCCTCGACCTCTCCTACAAATGGCAGCTGGCAGCCGGTCAGGTGCTGGAGCCGGCTTTCATCCACCGTCAGGCTGACCTGGACGGCAGCGCCCAGAGCTACAAGAGCAACGGCCTCCAGTTGACCTACGGCAAGCGGGCATCCCAGTGGTCCTTCGTCAGCAACCTCTATCTGGGTCAGACCAAATATGATGAAGCCAACCCAATCCCTGACTTTGGTAACAAAAAAGCCGACTCCGACGAGTTTGCCCTGACCGGTACCTTCTTCTGGCACCGCCTGTTCGGTATTGCACCGCTCTCGGCAACCTTTACCGCTGGCTACGCCAAGTCCGATTCCGACATCAACTTCTACGATTCTGAATCGGTGATGTTCAACACCGGCCTGCTCTACAACTTCTAATAACGGTTGTGCGCACCGATACAACAAGGCCACCCGAAGGTGGCCTTGTTGCTATCCGGCATTTGCCTCAAATACCCAAAGAGTCGAGCAGATCATCGTGATCATTACTGGCTGGCGCAGCGGCTGCCGGGGCCGGCTTGGCGGCATCCTGCTTGGCTTGGGCGATCAGGGCGTCAGGATCCAGCTCCTCGTGCTCCATCCCCTCATTGTGAATGCGGATGAACTCGGTCTTGTCCATCGCCAGCTCCAGATAAAAGATGTTGTTACGGGCGGTGAAGAAAGTGACGCGGCGGGACTCCGGACTGTCAAGATTGGTATCGACGCTCAGCATCACCTGCTTGTTGAGGGCCAGCATCTTCGGCTGGTTCTGGGTAATGTGAGTCTGCAAATCCCGGCCCACCTTGACGGTAAAGCTACCGACGATCTGGTTCATCAGTTCGCCCATCACGTTGCTCACCTCGTCAGAGGTATGGGAGATGGCGAGATCCTCCTTGGAGAGCCCCATGCTCAGCATGTAGCTCTCGTACAACTCCATGGCGGCAGCGGCGGAGAAGTTGATCACCACCAGACCGGAAAAACCGCCATCGAACAGCACGAAGCAGCCGATATCCGGCTTGAGGCAGGTCTTGCTGATCCGCTGCACCATGCCGGAAAACCGCACCTGACTCATGGTCGCGGCACTCAACACATCGGTCACCGAGTTGCACAGGCTGAGCAGTACATCCTCAGTCGTCAACACGACGTCATCATCGGCTCTTGTCACTATCATGGGACCTTCCTGAACATCGAGAATGGGCTTATCTATACCATAACTCTAACAGATGGCGCGGCCCGAAGACTGAAATAGCGACACGCCTCTCAGTTGACGCCGTTATCAGCAGCCGCAGGGGTAAAACCGCTCAGCTTGGCGAGCCGGGCACGCCATCTGTCGGCCTGCTGCGCCAGCACCTGTGGCTCATAAGGCACGATCGGATGAGCCCCCCAGATGGGGCCTGGCCAGGCAGCATCGGTGGCGAAACGTGCGACATGGTGAATGTGCAGCTGTGGCACCAGATTGCCCAGCGCCCCTATGTTGATCTTGTCCGGGCTGAGGGCCTGCTCCATCAGGGCGGCGACGGCGCAGGACTCCTGCATCAGCTGTTGCTGCTGCTCCGGCGCCAGATGGTGAATTTCCCGCAGGTTGGCTACTCGCGGTACCAGGATGAGCCAGGGATACTGGCTGTCTTTTGCCAGCAAGACACGGCAGAAGGGCAGATCCCCGAGCCACCGGGTATCTGCCTGCAGGCGTGAATGCAATTCAAACATGAAAACCTCGTTGAGTACGATGAACAGAGCGCCTGAAAAAAGGAGTGTCCACGTTACTGCAACGGGCAGAAAACTTAAAGCTGTGGCACGGCCCAACCGATAAAGCGCTTGCGCAGGGCTGGGTCTGCCTGGAGGAACAGCTGCTGCAACTGCCCTTCCAGCTCGCTGGCTGCCACAACGGGTTGAGCCCCACCAGCGGCCGTGGCCGTTGGCTGCGTAGCAACGGCGCCAGCCGCCAGCGCCGCCTTGCCGCCGCTGCGGTTGTATTCAGCCAGTTTGCCGTTCCAATCCACCCCAAGCAGCATGCCGCTGGTCACCAGTGCGTCCTGCTGGATGGCAAGCGCGCGGCCATTCTCCTGCAGCGCTACCACAGGAGCCTTGGCATAGGCCTGCATCCCCCGCTCGTCTCCCGGTACGCTGGCCGTCAGCTGCAAATGCTGATTGCTGCCCTGATAGCGCACCACCTGCGGCTCGGAGCGTACCTGCCGATCATTCTCGCTGCTGCTGCGGCTGGGGATCACCCCCTCGAAGCGCACCAGCAGTTGCTGCTCACCATCCGCCAGGGTGGCATGCTGCTCATCCAGCAAGGTGCCGTTGCTCACCGCGAGAATGCGGAAATTCTCCGGAACCTTCACGTCCACCATGGCCTGCACACTGCCAGCCCCCAACACTGCACAGAGCAGCACAAAACCGGTCAACCCTCTATTACTCTTCATTCCCGCTGATCTTCCTGATGCCGATGATGGGCGCAGGGTAGCAGCCGAAGATGACAGAAAAATAACGCCGCTCAGAGCAGGTAGTGGGGTCGCTCGGCAAACCACTGGGCAAGCACCTGCTTGAACAGCCGGATCTTGCGTGGCACCCGCCGCTGCTGGGCATGCAGCACATGAAGCTGATGCAGCCCGCTCTGCCACTCATCTAGCACGGTCACCAGCTCCCCTGCCGTCAGCAGCGATTCCACCAGCATCAGCGGGCACTTGGCATAGCCCATACCGGCACGCGCCAGTTGCAACACTGTGCTGTAATGGTTGGCCCGCACCTTGCCCTGCACCAGAATGTGGGCCTCTTCCCCTTCACGGATAAAGTGCCACTGCTCCCAGGCCGGATTGTGCCCCTGCAACAGGCAGCTGCGCCCGCTCAGCTCATAGGGAGTGGCTGGACGCCCCTCTCTCGCTACAAGTGCGGGGCTGGCCACCACTACATCCTTAAGTCGGCCAATAGGAAGTGCGACCAGATTGTCCGGCACCTCGTTCATGGCGCGCAGGGCGATGTCGTTCTCCCCCTGGCTCATGTCGACCATCTGGTTGGTGAAATTGAGCTCCACCTCCACCCCCGGGCAGAGCGCGGCAAAACTGGTCAGCAGCTCACTCACCATGCGATCGCCGGTACTGACCGGGCAGGTAAAACGCAGTCTTCCGCTATCCTCTTCGGTCAGCGCCTGAATATCCTGCTCCGCCTGCCGAACCAGCGCGAAGATCTCCCCCACCTGCTGGTAGAGGGTCTTGCCCGCCTCGGTCAGACTGAGGCGGCGGGTGGTGCGCTGCAACAGTTGCGCATTGAGGGAGGACTCCAGCGCGCTGACGTGGCGGCTCAGCATCCCCTTGCTGACCCCCAGCGTATCGGCCGCAGCCGAGAAACTGCCGCGCAGCACCACCTCATAAAAGCTGGCCAGATGGGCGATATCCATCATTAGCTCCAATATGGAAACAATGGGTTTATTTTACGCGCTTTTTCACATTTTCTGTTGCGCTAGAATCGATACATTCCAACCAGGAGTGATGCAGATGAAAATTGTGATTGTGGGTGCCTCCGGCACCGTCGGTTCCGCAGTCAGTGAACTGCTTGCCAAAGATCATCAGGTGATCCGGGTCGGCCACAGTCGTGGCGATGCCACGGTCGACATGCGCGATCCCGCCTCCATCAAGGCGCTGTTCGCCAAGCTGGGCCAGTTTGATGCACTGGTTGTCGCCAGCGGCAGCGTGGCCTTCAACGGCCTGACCGAGATGACCGACGAACAGTGGCAGGTGGGACTGGAGAGCAAGCTGATGGGCCAGATCAACCTGACCCGCGCCGCCATTCCCTATCTGACTGACAAGGGCTCCATCACTTTGATCAGCGGTATTCTGAGCGAGGAGCCGATCAACTGGGGCGTGAGCGCCAGCACAGTCAACGGCGCTATCGATCACTTTGTGAAAGCGGCCGCCTGCGAGTTACCCCGCGGCCTGCGCATCAATGTGGTGAGCCCCACCGTGCTGGCGGAGTCGATGGACAAATACGCTGACTTCTTCCCGGGCTTCGTACCGGTACCCGCCGCCAAGGTAGCGCAGGCCTACAAGAAGTCGGTGCTGGGCATCCAGACCGGCCAGGTGTTCAGGGTCAACGGCTAATCGCCGCTCGCTTGCCGCCAGACCAGCAATAAAAATGGGCCCCATAGCGGGGCCCGTCTGTTTATCTGCCTCTCTCCTTCACCATCAGCAAACGTTTGTTTGTTGGCGACAAAAAAAGAGCGCAACCCTTAGTCGATCAGACCGTACTGATCGCGCAGCACCTCGATGATCTCCTGCTTGGGATTGGCAGAACGCGCCAGCTTGTGGCCGATAATCTTCTCGGCGATCCCGACGTAGGTGTTGGAGATATCCATCATCACTTCGGTCGGCAGCTTGTTGTCGCGGGCCAGGGCAAAACGTTCCGGCATGCGGTTCTTGTTGAGCAGGATGTCCGGATCCGGGAAGTGGTTGAGCAGCCACTGACGGAAACCCTCTTTAGACTTCTCGACGATCTGGCCGTCGCGCAGGGCGGCGCCATCCCAGATACGGGAGCTGTCGGGGGTGCCCACTTCGTCCATGTAGATCAGCTTCTCGTTGCCTGCCGCATCGTGGACATAACCAAACTCGAACTTGGTATCGACGAAGATCTGATCCAGCCCGACCAGCGCGTCGCTGATGACGTTGAAGCCCTCTTTGAGCAGCACTTCGTAGCGGTCGATGTCGGCCGGCTTGCTGAAGTTGAAGCCCTTATAATGGCGCTCGATATCGGCACGGGAGACGTTGACGTCATCGGCTTCCGGCACGCCATCCAGCCCTTTCAGCACGCCCTTGGTGGACGGAGTGATGAGGATCTCCGGCAGCTTCTGATCCTTTTTCAGCCCTTCCGGCAAGGTGATGCCGCAGAACTCGCGCTCGCCATCCTTGTAGGCACGCCACATGGAGCCGGTGATGTACTGGCGGGCAATCGCCTCGATCATCACCGGACGGGCTTTTTGCACGATCCAGACGAAAGGGTGCGGAATATCCAGAATGTGGCTGTCGGCCAGTCCCTTCTCCTTGAACAGCTTGAACCAGTGGCTGGAGATGGCGTTGAGCGCCGCCCCTTTGCCCGGTACGCCGTTCAGGCCATCCTCACCTTGCCAAATGCAATCGAAGGCCGAGATGCGATCGCTGATCACCATGAGGGCGAGGGGCGCATCGGCCGGCACATCATAGCCTTTCTCTTTTATGAGCCGGGCACTGTCTTCGGGGGTCAACCAGTAGACGCTGCGCACTTTGCCGGAATGGACAGGTTTATCGGTACGGATCGGCAAATCGTCATTCACCGCCAATACTTGATCTGCAAGACTCATGGCTAATAACACTTCCTGTTTGTGGGGGGGTAAACATCGCGAGTCCCTCACCTGCGCGCTCTGTTTGCAACGGGCTGGCAAGGGGGCTCGCATCATCGAAAACCGCTCGGAATCCCCGCGTTTTCAGGGGGATTTTGATAACAAAACAGGGGCACAAGGCCCCTGAATTTATTCTGCTTTTGCTGCTGCCTGATCGGCCAGCCCCTTGGCGAACGCCTCGGACAGGCTGATATACATCTGGGAAATAACCCCGGACGATACCGGCTTCTTGTCCTTGTCGAACAGGGTGATGGAGGTCTTGCCTCCCGCCATTTCGCCAAGCTGGAAGCGGTATTTCTCCTCCTCCAGTTTGAACGGCTCGCTCCCTTTCGCCTTCCAGAACTCGGCACCCGGCTCTTCGTACTCGACGTCGATCCAGCCCAGTGACTGCTGGGTATCCTTGATGGTGAAACCGTAAGCAGGCAGTACCTGGTTGAGGCGACGCCACACCTGATCAAAGGAGCCTTCGGCAATCCAGGCGCTCAGTTCGTTGTTGTCCAGACCCAGTTGCAGACCCATGCCATCGTTGGACTTGTGCTGCTCGCGGGCTTTCAGCTGGCTGTCGTAATAGAGAGAGAACTGGTTCAGCACTCGCGCGGCATAGCGCTGGGCATCGGCAGGGGTCAGCTTGTTGCTGGTCTCGCCGTCGATGGTCTCTTCGTGATCCAGTACCCGGACCGACATATTGACAGCGTGGCGCTGGGCATCGTTGCGCACGGTGAACTGGTAACGCTGACGGATTTTGAAGTCTTCGTCATCTTCACCCCAGCCATCGAGAGCGACCGTGTTGTCAAACCAGCCGGTCTGCAATACGCCATCCTGCTGATCCAGCTTCTCGGTGGTGACCTTGTATTTGGCCAGGAAGTTCATCAGGAACGACCAGGTATCGCGCTCCACGCTCTGGCTGGTGCTGAGGGCATAGAAAGCAACGGTCGGTTCGGTTGCGCTCTGCACCACCTGACTGCCCGGTACCACGGTCAGCAGCTGAGCGGGTGGGCGCACATCGACCTGGGCGCCGAGGGCACCTTCACGGCTGCTCTCAGGAAGCGGCGGAATATCGTACTGGCTGTTGAAGGTGGGGGCACTCAATCCTGCGGGGATCAAGAACGCGCGGCCCTCGAGGCGGGCATCTTCATAACCGAAGTCGCGGTTGGCCATTTTGCGATCCTGGGGGGTGCTGCAACCGGCCAAGACGGCCACAGTCGCAACGCTCAGCACCAGACGGGCTCTATTTCCCTTTCCATTAGATTTAAACACTCGCCATCAACTCCGCTGTGGTCAGTGCTCGCGCCATCAGCTGTTCGCCCTCGGGAGTGAGGTCAACCAGCGGCAGGCGCAAGGTGGCTGTTGCAATCAACCCCAGTTGGGCACAGGCCCATTTCACCGGGGTGGGGCTCGGTTCGCAGAACAGAGTCTTGTGCAACGGCATCAAGAGATTGTTGATGTCATGCGCCTGTCCGGCATCACCGGCCAGCGCAGCACGACACATGTCGGCCATCTGGGCCGCTGCAATGTTGGTGGTGACCGAAATCACGCCATCGCCACCTTGCAGCATAAAATCACAACCAGTGGCATCGTCGCCACTGTAGAGAGCAAACTCCGGCCCGCACAGCTCGCGCAGCCGCGGGGTGCGGCTCAAATCGCCGGTTGCCTCTTTCAAACCGATAATGCCGGGAACCTTGGCCAGACGGGCCACGGTCTCCGGTTTGAGATCGCAACAGGTGCGACCGGGCACATTATAAAGAATTTGGGGCAGACCACTAGCCTCGGCGATCGCACAATAGTGGCGATAGAGACCTTCCTGAGTGGGCTTGTTGTAGTAAGGAGTCACCGAGAGGCCCGCCACCACGCCGGTTTTGGCCAGTCGCTTGGTCAATTCAATGGCATGGGCAGTATTGTTGGAGCCGCAACCGGCGATGACGGGAATGCGTCCGGCGGCATACTCAACGGTCTTTTCAACGACGGCGATATGCTCCTGCTCGCTCAGGGTCACCGATTCCCCTGTGGTCCCAACCGCAACAATGGCGCAGGTCCCGGCGCTGACATGATAGTCGACCAGTTTGGCCAGACTGGCCCAATCGACTTCACCTGAAGCCAGCATGGGGGTAACGAGCGCAACAATACTACCGCGTAACATGGACTTTTCTCCCGATTTTCAGGGGCGTAATGGTAAAGCTGACCCCTTTGAAAAACAAGGGAGAGAGGGGGCAAGCCGTGATACCATCCGGAACAAAAAGTAATGGACGAAAGTCGGCAGCGTCCCTCAGGGAGTGGTCATCAGGGCCGGAGGGTTGGCTTGCCAGCGCGGCTTTCGCAACGAAATAACGGACGAGAGAAGATTTATGACTCACTACCTGGTCGTAACGGCCATCGGCACGGACAGGCCTGGCATCGTCAATGAAGTGACCCGCCACGTCAGTGGCTGTGGTTGCAACATTGTAGACAGCCGCCTTGGCATCTTCGGCAATGAATTTACCTTTATCATGCTGCTCTCGGGCGACTGGAACAGCATGATGCAACTCGAAATCAGCCTGCCCCTGCGTAGCCAGGAGTGGGATCTCATCACCATGATGAAACGCACCGAGCGCCACCAGTCCCTGCAGTATGACGTCCGCGCCAGCGCCGACCTGTTGATCCGCGACGAGCCCGGCATCGTAAGCCAGTGCACCCAGTTCTTCAGCGAACATGGCTGGAACATTCAGGCGATGCAATCCATGACCCTGGAGCAGCAGCCGTTCAACCTGCTGAAGATCAGTTTTCAGCTCAATCTGGCCAGAGAGGGTGAAGTGGAAGGTTCGCAAACCGCCTTCGCCGAATTCTGTCGTCAACTGGGTGCCGAATCGTTCGAGTTTACCGTCAATCGCAAACACGCCTGAGGGCGTTTTACCCGAGGAGACACCATGCAACCACTACAAGCTGGCAGCCCCGCCCCCGATTTCTCCCTGCCCGACCAGAATGGCAATCAGGTCAGCCTCGCTGGCCTGCGCGGCAAGAAGGTGCTGGTCTATTTCTACCCCAAGGCGATGACCCCCGGCTGCACTACCCAGGCCTGCAGCCTGCGCGATGTGAACGCCGAGTTGGCCGCCCTCAATGTGGTGGTGCTTGGCATCAGCCCGGATCCGGCCAAACGGCTGAAAAAGTTCGAAGAGCGGGACCAGCTCAACTTCACCCTGCTGGCCGATGAAGACCACGCCGTCGCCGATGCCTTTGGCGTCTGGGGCCCGAAGAAGTTCATGGGCAAGGAGTATGACGGCATTCACCGTCAGAGCTTCCTGATCGATGAAGAGGGCAAGATTGCCCACCACTTCGACAAGTTCAAAACCAGCGATCACCATCAGGTGGTACTGGATTTCCTCAAGGGATAATCCTCCCCTGCGTCATTGAAAGGCCTGCCATGCAGGCCTTTTTTGTCTGGTCAGCCGCCCCTTGCCAGCGGATTTTTCTCACCAACTCCCCCGCCCAGATCAAAAAATTCATTTTATATATGGGTTAACGTGACCCCAGAATCATCTTCCAGCGAGATATCCCATGAACATGAGCAACACAGAACGTTTGATCCTGAGCAACCAGTACGAAATTCTGGCGAAACTCAATCCGGAGAAAGCGGACGTCTACCAGCGCGCCAGCACCATCATCGAGCGCGGCTACTGCCTGCAGATCCTCGAGCTGGAGAAGAGCTTCGGCCATCTGGATCTGGCAACCTGCCAAGAGGTGATCGACACCCTGGAGCTGCACCACGCACTGGCCATCTCATGGGGCAATCTGGATGCAGCCGATCAGGGCGAGATCAACGCCAGTCGGCTGGAGTTCAACGGCTACAGCCGCAGCCAGGAGCGTGAGCTGGCTGACTACGTCTGCTTCCTGCTGGAGGTGGACAAGCGCTTCCCCGAGCTCAAGTGCCCGTGCGACGAGCTCTCCAGCGACATCGCCATGCGCGACAAATACCAGCGGATGCTGCAGGTGTGGCGTCAGTGTCCACGTCAGTACAAGCTCTCCATCCAGGAGATCCGCAAGGTGCTGGCGGCCTGATCCGCATACCAACCGCAACAAAAAAGGCGCCACTGGCGCCTTTTTGCATCTGAAACGGGTTATTCGTAGAGAAAGGATTTATCGAGCTGCTGGAAGGCGGCCTTGAGGGTATCGGCCAGCTCTTCATAGCGCGGCTGGGAAACCAGCTGGCGGCGGCCCCCCTGCTCGTTCATCTTGCCGTTGATCTCCCGATACCAGCTCGCCAGCGACGGGGGCAAGCGGGTGTCGGCACGCTGGCCGAGCCAGTAGTAACCCTGCAGCGGCAAACTGAGCAGAAACAGCACGGAGGTGATAACGGAGGGCCAGTAGTGCAGCTCGCCAAACTGGAACTGCAGCATCACGCTCAGCACCGCCAGCGCGGGGATCACCTTGAGGGCGAACTCGGTTGCCTTGATCACCCGATTTTCAGGAAACATCGAATTGAGCTCGGGACGGCGCGGCCAAAGCGTCATATAATGGCGGCCTTGCTGTAACTTAGTTCCAAAAATGTTCATGCTCATACTACCTCCGAGCGCTTTTTGAACGTACTAACGGCAAAACCTCGACAAAATTTGATGCAAAGTAACAAAGGTTGAGGATGACTTTGTTATTTTTCAACAATCGGGTTATCCTTTGTACGCCCATTTTTGCGTCAAAAGCTTCTTGCTATTGACCTGTCAGGGACGTCTGGATTTCGGGTCTTGTATCACTATACAAGGGGCAAGCAACAGATTGCCAACCCTCATAAGGATAAGTTGAAAGTTTTTGGCCGCACCGCGTCCAACGCATCCGCCTACACAACCCAATCTGCGATAGGATTTATTCATGAGTAAGCTGGTTCTTGTTCTTAACTGTGGCAGCTCTTCCCTGAAGTTTGCCGTCATTGACGCAACCACCGGTGATGACCTGCTGTCCGGCCTGGCCGAGTGCTTCAACCTCGACGACGCCCGCATCAAGTGGAAACTGAATGGCGAGAAAGGCAGTGCCGATCTGGGCGCGGGTGCCGCTCACCAGGAAGCGCTGGACTTCATCGTCAACAAGATCCTGCCGCTCAATCCGGAACTGTCCAAGAACCTGATCGCCATCGGTCACCGTGTTGTTCACGGTGGCGAGCGTTTCACCTCTTCCGTGGTCATCTGCGAAGACGTGATCGCCGGCATCGAAGCTGCTGTTCCGTACGCACCGCTGCACAACCCGGCTCACCTGATCGGTATCCGTGAAGCTCGCCGCGTATTCCCGGCGCTGGCTGACAAGAACGTGGCCGTATTCGATACCGCGTTCCACCAGACCATGCCAGAAGAAGCCTTCCTGTACGCCCTGCCGTACAAACTCTACAAAGAGAACGGCATCCGTCGCTACGGCGCTCACGGAACCAGCCACTACTACATCAGCCTGGAAGCTGCCAAGCAGCTGAACAAGCCGGTTGAAGAGCTGAACATCATCAACTGCCACCTGGGCAACGGCGGTTCCGTCTGCGCCATCAAGAACGGCAAATCCGTTGATACCTCCATGGGTCTGACCCCGCTGGAAGGTCTGGTGATGGGTACCCGCTCCGGCGATCTGGACCCGGCCATCATCTTCTTCCTGCACGACAAGCTGGGCATGAGCGTGGCCGATATCAACACCATGCTGACCAAAGAGTCCGGCCTGCAGGGTCTGACCGAAGTAACCTCCGACTGCCGTTTTGTTGAAGACAACTACGACAGCAAAGAAGAAGCCAAGCGTGCTATGGACGTTTACTGCTATCGCCTGGCCAAGTACATCGGCGCCTACGCTGCCGCCATGGACGGTCGTCTGGACGCCGTTGTTTTCACCGGTGGTATCGGTGAAAACTCCGCCCCGATCCGTGAAATCACCCTGAACAAGCTGGGTCTGCTGGGCTTTGACGTCGATCACGACGCCAACCTGAAGGCTCGTTTCGGCAAGGGTGGCGAGATCACCAAGGCTGGTTCTACCAAGGCCCTGGTTATCCCGACCAACGAAGAGTGGGTTATCGCCCACGACGCGCTGGAACTGGTCGGCGCTTAATTGACGCAGTAACTCGAGGCCGCCCACAGGGCGGCCTTTTCCTGATCCCAAAAAATGAACAAGGGGTATAAAGTGGCACGCACTATTATGCTTATCCCGGTCGGCACTGGTGTCGGCGTAACTTCCGTGAGTCTTGGCGTTGTTCGCGCCATGGAGCGTCACGGTGTCAATGTCAGCTTCTTCAAACCGGTTGCCCAGCCGCGTCCGGGTGAAACCGGCGCAGAGCGCTCAACCGCCGTTATCCGCGCAGCTGCCAACATCAACCCGCCCGAGCCCTTCACCCTCTCCTACGCCGAGAACATGATCAGCTCCAGCAACACCGATATCCTGCTGGAAGAGATCGTTGCCCGCTTCGAAGAGCACGTGAAATCCAGTGGTGCCGAAGTGCTGGTTGTCGAAGGTATGGTGCCGACCGACAAGCAGCCCTTTGCCAACAAGCTGAACTACGACGTCGCCAAGGCGCTGGACGCTGACATGGTATTCGTGACCCACCCGGGCCATGACTCCAGCCAGAAGCTGAAAGAGCGCATTGAGCTGGCCTGCTCCAACTTCGGTGGTGTCAACAACCCCCGCATCGTTGGTTGCGTGATCAACAAGGTGGGCGCGCCGGTTGACGAGCATGGCGTAACCCGCCCTGACCTGACCGAGATGTTCGAGGCCCATCACCACGCTTCTGACGCGGCTCACAACCTGGAAGTGCTGCAAGTGTTTGGCAAGAGCCCGCTGCGCATCCTGGGTTGCATCCCCTGGAACACCCAGCTGATCGCCCCGCGCGCCAAGGATCTTGCCAAGCATCTGGCCGCCAAGATCCTGCACAAAGGCGAGCTGGACAGCCGCCGTTTGCAGACCGTGACCTTCTGTGCCCGCTCCATCCACAACATGGTTGAGCACTTCCGTCCGGGCAGCCTGCTGGTGACCTCCGGCGACCGCTCTGACGTCATCGTCTCCGCCTGCCTCTCCGCCATGAACGGCGTCAAGCTGGGCGCCCTGCTGCTGACCGGTAACTATCATCCGGAGCCGCAGGTAATGGCGCTGTGCCAACAGGCCATGGCCACCGGCCTGCCGATCATGATGACCGGTACCAACACCTGGCAGACCGCCGTAAGCCTGCAGAACTTCAACGTCGATATTCCGGAAGATGACCGCGAGCGTATCGAGCTGGTACAGGACTACGTCGCTGGCCACATCGACAAACACTGGATCGAGTCACTGACCGTCAGCTCTACCCGTTCCCGTCGTCTGAGCCCGCCGGCATTCCGTTATCAGCTGACCGAGCTGGCCCGTCAGGCCAACAAGCGTGTCGTGCTGCCGGAAGGTGACGAGCCGCGCACCATCAAGGCTGCCGCCATCTGTGCCGAGCGTGGCATTGCCCGTCCGGTGCTGCTGGGTAACCCGGAAGAGATCCGTCGCGTTGCCGAACAGCAGGGTGTGGTACTGACCGATCGCGTCGAAATCATCGATCCGGCCGTTGTGCGCGAGCGCTATGTGCCGCGTCTGGTCGAGCTGCGCAAGAACAAGGGCATGACCGAAGTGGTTGCCCGCGAGCAGCTTGAAGACAACGTGGTACTGGGTACCATGATGCTGGAGCGCAATGAAGTTGACGGCCTGGTATCCGGCGCGGTGCACACCACTGCCAACACCATCCGTCCGCCAATGCAGATCATCAAGACCGCTCCGGGCTCTTCACTGATCTCCTCCATCTTCTTCATGCTGCTGCCTGACCAGGTGCTGGTCTACGGTGACTGCGCGATCAACCCGGACCCGACTGCCGAGCAGCTGGCCGAGATCGCCATCCAGTCCGCCGACTCCGCAGCCGCGTTCGGCATCGAGCCGCGCGTCGCCATGATCTCCTACTCTACCGGCACCTCCGGCGCCGGTGCCGATGTAGAGAAAGTGCGTGAAGCGACCGAGCTGGCCAAGGCCAAGCGCCCCGACCTCATCATCGACGGCCCGCTGCAGTACGATGCGGCCATCATGGAGAACGTAGCCAAGTCCAAGGCACCGAACTCACCGGTTGCCGGTAAAGCTACCGTGTTCGTCTTCCCTGACCTGAACACAGGTAACACCACTTACAAAGCGGTGCAGCGTTCTGCTGACCTGGTCTCCATCGGCCCGATGCTGCAAGGCATGCGCAAGCCGGTCAACGACCTCTCCCGTGGTGCCCTGGTTGACGACATCGTCTACACCATCGCCCTGACCGGTATCCAGGCTGCTCAGGCTGACGAACAAGCCTAATCAGCATCCGCCTGAAAAAACCGATCACAAAGGCTGCTCACCCCAGGTGAGCAGCCTTTTTTATTGGTTCTCTCTTTGAAGACCAGTGAAACATGCCATCCGCACTTTGTTGCGCAGAATAATTCCATCCGGCACCTCCACAACGGTTTGAGCAGAGCATCTCGGAGAAGTTTGCTCGTCAAATCAAAGATGCATCTGAAATACATTCCAGATCATAAGGTTGGCTATACGGCGGCATTCATGGCTAAGCGCTTATAGCAAATCCGCCACCATCGGCATGAGAATTTGACCTGTTAGAAATAGCAGTGAAAAAGACCCGTTCGATACGCTATTTCTCAAACTGCCTACTCGGCAAAATCCAACATCATGGAGGAATGGAAATGCTGATGAAGAAGCTCTCTGCAATCATGCTGTTAGCCTGCTTGCCCCTGTTCAGCCAACCTGTGTTGGCCGCTGATAAAGCAGCGCCGAAGCAAACCACCACAGCCGAGGTCGCCAAGGAAGCCGGCAAGCTGAATATCAATACGGCCACCCTTGCCGAACTCACCAGCCTGAAAGGGATTGGCGACAAGAAGGCACAAGCCATCGTCGACTATCGGGAGAAACAGGGAAAGTTCACCTCGGTCGATCAGCTGGCAGATGTCAATGGAATTGGCCCTGCCACGCTGGAAGCCAACCGTGACATGATCATCGTCAAATAACGTCCGAGCTCTGCATATACGAATGGGGTAGCCTGTGGCTGCCCCATTTTTCTTGGAGTATCATGGCCGCACTTTAATCCCGCTGGATAGTTTTCCATGAAAAAGACTCCTCTGACAGTTCGCAAGGCCGTGCTCCCGGTAGCCGGTCTGGGTACCCGTATGCTGCCAGCCACCAAGGCCATCCCGAAAGAGATGCTGCCGGTGGTCGACAAACCGCTGATCCAGTACGTAGTGCGCGAAGCCATCGCCGCCGGTATCAAAGAGATCGTGCTGGTCACCCACTCGAGCAAGAACTCCATCGAAAACCACTTCGACAAGAGTTTCGAACTGGAAGCGACCCTCGAGAAGCGAGTCAAGCGTCAGCTGCTGGAAGAGGTGCAACAGATCTGCCCGAAAGACGTCACCATTATGCACGTCCGCCAAGGGGAGGCCAAAGGGCTGGGCCACGCGGTCCTCTGTGCCCGCCCGCTGATCGGTGACAACCCCTTCGCCGTGCTGCTGCCTGATGTGCTGATTGATGAAGTGGCCAGCGACCCGAAAAAAGACAACCTGGCCGAGATGGTGCATATGTTCGAAGAGAACCAGATCAGCCAGATCATGGTGGAAGCGGTTCCCGAAAGCGAAGTGGACAAGTACGGCATCGCCGACATCAAGGGCGAGGCCCTGAGCGAGGGGATGTCCCTGCCAATGCAGGCCATTGTCGAGAAGCCGCCCCGTGACGAAGCCCCCTCCAATCTGGCGGTGGTGGGTCGTTACGTCCTCTCCTCCAATATCTGGCCGCTGCTGGAGAAGACCCCGGCCGGTGCCGGTGACGAGATCCAGCTGACTGACGCCATCGCCATGCTGATGGAGCAGGAGCAGGTCAACGCCTACTTCATGAAGGGCAAGAGCCACGATTGCGGCAGCAAACTCGGCTATATGAAAGCCAATGTGGAATATGCCGTACGCCATCGTGAGCTGAACGGCGAGTTCATCGGTTGGCTGAAGCAGTTCGTCAAACAGTTGTAATCGCTAAAAAATCTGTTTTTTGTAGAGGTATTCGAGGAGCATCAAATGATGCTCCTTTTTCATTTGCGCAACAAAAAATCAATCAAGAGTAAATAAACTCTCAGCAAATCATAATGTTGTAATTTATTCACGCATGTTCTATAAGGGTTGAGGCGTGTTTCTCGCCCTTGCATAAAAAACTCAAAAAAATATAAGACACAGGTGGAAGTTCCAATGAATAACCCGTCAAAAGGGACCTTTTTAGGTCACCCTAAAGGGCTTTTTTTGCTCTTTAGTACCGAACTGTGGGAGAGATTCTCCTATTACGGCATGCGTGCCGTACTGGTGCTCTATCTGACCGACCTGACTGCCAACGGCGGTCTGGGCTGGAGTCAGGCAGATGCCCTCAAACTCTACGGTATCTATACCGGTCTGGTTTATATCACTCCGCTGATCGGCGGCTGGCTGGCTGACACCTTCCTGGGTCAACGTCGCGCCATCCTGATCGGTGCCGTGCTGATGGCCGCAGGTCAGTTCACTCTGGCACTGCCCCACGCCATGTTCCCGGATATGGTCAACACCATGTTCTACACGGGCCTCGCGTTGCTGATCGTGGGTAACGGCCTGTTCAAACCGAACATCTCCACCATGGTGGGTGACCTCTATGAAGAGGGCGATCACCGCCGTGATGGTGCTTTCACCATCTTCTACATGGGCATCAACCTGGGTTCCCTGCTGGCAGGTGTGATCTGTGGTGCTGCCGCCACCGCCTACGGCTGGCAAGCAGCCTTCGTCGGCGCCGGTATCGGCATGCTGCTCTCTCTGGTGATCCAGGCCACCATGGCCCAACGTTTCCTGGGTGACATCGGTCGTGTCACTGCCGCCCAGCGCGCAGCCGCCCTGCGTACTACCGAGCAGAAAGCACCGCTGACCAAGCAGGAAGTGGATCGCATCAAGGTTATTCTGGTACTGGGTCTGTTCACCATCATCTTCTGGGCCGGCTTCGAGCAGGCCGGTGGTCTGATGAACCTCTACACCCAGGAGTATACCGACCGCATGATCGGCAGCTTCGAAGTGCCGACTGCCTGGTTCCAGTCCCTGAACCCCTTCTTCATCATCACTCTGGCACCGGTCGTTGCGGCCATCTGGATCAAGCTCGGCAAGAAAGAGCCGAACTCTCCGGTGAAATTCGCCATGGGTCTGCTGTTCCTGGCTATCGGCTTCCTGTTCATGGTGGGTGCCGTGCTACAGCAGGGTGGTGACAACACCGTCAAGACCTCCATGTTCTGGCTGGTTGGCGCATACCTGTTCCACACCCTGGGCGAGCTCTGCCTCTCCCCGATCGGCCTCTCCATGGTGACCAAACTGGCTCCGCTGCGTCTGGCTTCCCTCATGATGGGTGCCTGGATGGGCTTTATCGCCATCGCCAACTATGCTGCGGGCTTTATCGGCTCCATTGTTGGTGAAGCCGGCCCGATCGCCATCTTCGGTGGCATCGCCCTGGCTGCGGTGCTGAGCGCCCTGTTGCTGCTGACCATGGCTAATCGTCTGGTTTACTGGATGCACGGTGCCGAAGGCCCGGCCAAAGAGCCGCAAGCTCAAGAGAAGAAACTACACTCCGCCACCGTCTAAACGGTCAGGATTGTAGACAACAGACAGGGCGCCCATCGGGCGCCTTGTCTGTTTTGGTCTCTAGTCAAGCAGCCTCAGTGATGACGCACCTGCACATTGAGCGCACTACCGCTGTCGCTGCGAAACTGCAGATCGAATGGTTCATGCCAGCTGCGTTTGTGCAGAGCGTAGTGGCTGTTGCGCATCAGACCAAGCGGTAATCCACCCGAGCGCATCAACCAGTGGGGGGAAGTGAGCCCGGCATTGGCAAATACCAGCCCATCGTGCTGATCAAACAGCAGAGCAGCCATGGCAAAAGCGTGGCGCAACCCGGACTCCATCAACTGATGGTTTAGGTAGTCGAGCAACCGGTGCGGTTGGCTCAGCAAACGGCTCTCGTTCTGCTGAAACTGGCGATAGGGCACGTTCATCAGAGAGCGCACCAGCGCCCCGCAAAATCCTGCATCCGTCCCCATGATGGGCATCTCCATCACCAGCACCAGCAGCTTGTCTTCCACCTTGAAGGTATCGGGAATGAAGAGGTGCCCAAGCCCCTTGAACGTGACCTGCCAGGGGCCCCACTCCTGCAATCCCGGTGGCTTCAGCCCGGCGAGCAAACGGCTGGCAGCCCGATCATGCGCACTGAAGTAATCCATATGCGCCATCAATTCGAGCTGCTGAGCTCGCGTGGAACTCCCATTCAGGCACTGGTCGATACTGCGATCGACCAGTGCGAAGTTCTCGAGGGGCTTGAGCAGGTAGTCCCGAGCACCGGCACGCAAGGCACTGGCGACCGCCTCCATGGAGCTCTGGGCCGAAATGACGATAACCGGAATATGGGGATAGCGCGCAGAGAGACAGGCGATTACCTCGCGGCCATCCATATTGGGCATATTGAGATCGCACAGTACCACGTCGGGATGATAAATCGCTGCAGCTGACAACCCTTCAATTCCATCCTCAGCCTGAAACACCGTTGCCCCGTCCCGCGCGAGGTAACTCACTAACGAATGGCGAAAAACTGCTTCGTCTTCCACCACCAGGATCCGCAGTCCGGGTTTTGGCATGTTGACAAAAACCTTATGAGTCAATTGTTTATTTAAGTAATAAGACTAGTCTAAATCAGCAGAAATGCCGCGTGCCTTGCGTCACAAATAGCCGGATTGGCTAATCTGCATACCAAAATAGTGCAAGCTGCTGGATTATCGACACAATCCCGCTCTCCCTGCTCAACGCTCCGCGGTACGCTCAATTTTCACCACCCGACCATGCAGGGCACTCACTTGCAGTGTGACGAATTGTGCAGGAGAGCACCATAGGGGATAATGCCCCCCACTCCAGCTCGTGAAGAAGACCATGACCCCAGCCGAATACAGCGCCCTTGCCCACCCAAGATTGTCCCATCCGGCTCGCAGTCTCTATACCCTGCAGCTGCGCCGACTGGTGCTGGAAAATCAGGCGGCCCGGCTCAACTATCCCGAGCTGGGTCGGGCGCTGGCAGTGGTCGATCCGGGTGATCCCTGCGGCTTTTCGTTTCAGGTCAATGCCCGCCAGCTCACCGAACTGTTCGATGAACTGATGGAGGCGGGCCTGCTGCAAGTCGAGACCCAGCCCGAGAGTGAGCACTACCATCAGTGCCCGTTCCAATTGCCATTGCTGACCCAGAAGTTGCGCAGCCCGCTGCCGGAGCGCCCCTTCCAGATGCATCTGCAATGGCGACCGGACGAGGAGCTGCCCGCCCTCGCCCGCCTGTGCGGAGTGATCGATGCCAGCTATAGCGAAGAGGATCTGGGAGAATTTATCGCCTACTGGCTGGGGCGCCCCGAGGTGTTCGACTCCCAGCATCAATGGATGCTCAAGTTTATTCGCGCCCTCAAGACCCGCCGCTATACCCGTCGCAAGCCGATGGAGGTGCAGGGCTACCAACAGGTGACGCCGGCCCCGGCAGAGTCGGGCCCCAGCAAACGGGCCCAACAGATGATTGAAGAGGCCAAGCGACTGGCCCAACAGCAGACGCAAGAACCCGCTGCGCAGCAGGAGCCGGATAATGATTGATAGCGGCCCCCGCCTGCAGGCAGAATCAACCCCTTGTCTACCCATCCCTGATCGAGCAGAAGGAGCATTCCATGACTGACCCGCAAGATCCCCTGCGCCAGGAGCTGGAAGAGATCGAAGCCAAGCGCCAGAAGATCGCCAAGGCCAAGCAGGATCACCGCATTCACGACCCGGAATTGAGCCGCCATGTGGGTGGCCTGCTGGAGCGCATTCGTCGCCTGCAACAAGAGACCGGTGGCGGCCAGTATGACTACGAGACCCTGCGCAAGGAGTACGACGCCAAGGCCAACGCCGAGGTGCGCGAGCTGCAGAAGGCGGCCCGTCAGGAGCGGATCCAGAAGCTGATCGCCCAAGCCGACCTCAACCCCGACTGGGTATTTGACAAGATGGATGCCACAGATCCGGCGCTGCAATACCCCATCGAAACCGCCCGTTACTTTATCAGCGGTTTCGAGCACTGGGAGAAGAGCGGTGGCGGCTGCATGCTGATCTACGGCGACTACGGCACCGGCAAGTCGACCCTGGCGGGAGCGGTAGCGCATGAGCTGATCGCCCGTCACCAGAAATCGGTGATCTTCCAGCAGTGGGCCTCCATCGTCGATCGGCTGTTCTTCAACGTCATCCCCGATCAGGACGAGCGCAACCAGTACCGCCGCGCGCTGGAAGAGGTGGATCTGCTGATCATCGATGAGGTATCGGCCAACCGCGCCAAAATGGCGGAGAGCCAGTCCAGCTTCCTCGGCCACCTGCTGCGCCGTCGTCGCAACCTGTCAAAGAGCGTCATCATCATCACCAACCACACGCCCCAGACCCTGCATCAGGCGATCGGTGATTTCAGCTATGAGGCGATCAAGGCATTCAATCCGGTGGATATCCACCTGAGTGGCCCAAGCCGTCGCCCCAGCATCGGCAACTACAACGGCTGATCCCTCCCAAAGAGTGCGAGTCGCTGGCGGCTCGCACTCTCTCCTCCCTGCCAGCTCACAAATAGAAACAACTCTCATTTACAGCAGGCGAACAAGCCACTAGGCTAGCCCCTTTTGCCAAGGGAGCTCATCTATGCCAACCACACTGATTTTCGGAGCCAGCCGCGGGCTGGGCCGCGCCTTTACTCATCACGCCCTGAGCCAGGGTCACCGGGTCGTTGCGCTGGTGCGCAGCCCCGAGATGGCCATGGAACTGGGGGCGCTGGGAGTTGAAGTGATCGAAGGGGATGCGCTGGATCCGGCTGCGGTACAGCAGGCATGTGCCCGTGCGGGGCAAGATGCACAGGTCGTCTCTACCCTCGGCAGCTTCCGTCAGGCCGCGCCGGTGGACTATCAGGGCAATCGCCATGTAATCGATGCCATGGAGCAGGCAGACCTGAAACGGCTGCTGCTGGTCACCTCCCTTGGCTGTGGCGACAGCTGGCAATATCTGCCGGAGCGGGCACGCGCCGCCTTCGGTCACGAGGTGCGTCTCAAGAGTCTGGCGGAGAGCTGGCTGCAGACCAGCGCCCTTGCATGGACCATTCTGCGCCCGGCGGGCCTGCAGGATGGCGATGCCACCGGCCGCGCCGAACTGAGTCAGAACAAGGAGGTGCACGGACTGGTACGCCGCGCCGATGTGGCCGCCCAAGGGCTGCGCCTGCTGGCGGATGAGACGGCAGTGGGGCAGATCTACGCCATCGGGGATCCCACGCTCCAGCGTGGCTAAAGCAGCAGTAAAACCGCTTAACCCCACCACATAACAAAACGGTCAGCCCAAGGGCTGACCGTTTTCGCTTTACCGCACACGCTATCTCACGGGCGCTTGCCCTATCCCGCTTAATCGGCGGTCGTCTCACTCTGTACGACTGACGGGCGAGCAACCGGCAGCGACTGCTGCCGCCAACGCAGCAGCAGGCAAGCCAGCACGCCGTAGAGCAGCGCCAGTCCCCACAGCTGCCACCAGTAACGGGAGACCTGCGCGAAGTCGGCCCCCATCTGGTTGAGGCGCAGAAAACCCTCTATACCGGGGATAGTGGGCACCCACTGAGCCAGCCAGTTGAGGGGCGCCGGGATCAGCTCGAGCGGCCAGATAAAGCCCGCCAGAAAGACCAGCGGCAGGGAGGAGATCAGCACCACCTGAGTGGGCAGATCCCGCCGGGTAAAGGTCGCTCCCAGTACAATCCCGAACCAGCAGGTCGCCAGCAGGAACGGCAGGGCGAACAGCCAAAGCTGCACCGGGTCGGCATGACGAGCGATATTGTAGTGATCGAAGCAGAAGCCGAGGAAGTAGCTCACCGGCAGCAGGAACAACCCCGCCAGCACCAAGGTTCTGGCCAGCAGCAGCGGCAACACCGGCGCGCTTTGCCAGTAACCATGCTCACCGCGACAACTGCGCTGGTTCTGGGTCGCCCCCAGGATCCCCGCCCCCATCAGCAACACCTGATGGAGGATCAGCACGAACACCGCCGGTACTACGTAGTTGACGTAGCCCATGGTGGGGTTGAAGACCGGCACCACGTTGAGGGCCACCGCATTCCAGCCCATGGCCGCTTGTGGCAGCGCCTCGCCGTGGCTCAGCAGCCGCGCCACCTTCACCTGCGCGGCGAGAGTGCCGCCGGCCTGCGCCAGTCCTTCGGCAATGGTGCCGTAGACCAGAAAGTAGGAGGCATCACCGGCATAACTCAGGGTGACGCTCTTGCCCAGCATCAGGTCCCGATAGAAGTGGTTGGGGATGTGCAGGATCCCGCTCGCCTTCCCGGCCATCATCAGCTGCCGCGCTTCATCCAGCGAATTGGCCCGCGCGACCAGCTTCACCTGTGGCGTAGCATCGGCCATAAATTCCAGCTGGCGCGATAGCTGACTGCCATCTTCGTTGACCACCACCACCGCCTCTTCCCGCGGCAACTGATGCAGATAGGGTTGGGGGTAGAGGAAGGAGTAGAAGAACACCCCGCCAAACAGGGTCAGCATGATGGCGCGATCCGCCAGCAGGGTGCGCAACTCGAGGCGCAACAGATCGACAAATCCCAGCATCACTCAGGCTCCTTTTCGGCGACTGCCACTGCGGCTGATTGACGGGCCAGCTCGGCCTGCTGCTTGTAACGGCGCACCACCAGCAGCAAGGGGAGCAGAAACAGCAGCAGCGCCCCCAGTTGCGGCAGCGCCGATGCGAGGGGCAGACCGTAGTTGCTCTGACCAATCTGCAGCTCGACATAGTGAGAGACCGGCAACAGGCTGCGCCAGAAGCGGGCGAAATCCCCCATGGCACTCACCGGAAAGGTGACGCCCATAAAGGCAAAACCGGGCGCAGTGTAAGCCCCCGCCAGCGACAGGGCGCGGGCCGGATCCCGGATGATGCCGTAAAAGAAGGCCCCCATGGTGACGCAGGCGGCCGAGGCGAGCCCCAGCCCCACCAGCAATACCAGCCAGCTACCGTGCATGGGGTAGGAGAAGCCCTTGAACAGCAGCAGCGTCCAGACAATGCCCCAGCCCCAGCCAATCAGCACGTGGGGCAGCAGGGTGCGCCAGAGGCCAAACCAGACACCGCGAGTGGTCCAGTCCAGCCCCAGCCGATCGGTACGGGCCAGCGCATTGAGGCCGAACAGCACCACCAGGATCTGCCACACCGCGGGCAGAATGGCGCTCAGCAGAAACTGGGCGTAGCTGGAGTTGAGGTTGTAGAGCGCAGTGACCTGACTGCTGATGGGCACCGACTGCCCGAGCGCACCGGGCAGCGCCTTGCCATCGGCCATCGCCTCCAGCACGCCTACCTGACCATTGAGGGTACCTACCACCTGTGCCAGCGCAGAGTTGACCAGCTTGGCGATGAGGATAAACTGGCCGTTGTTGAACACCGTCACCTGCGGCTGGGTGCCCTGACGGGCATCCCGCTCCAGATGGTTGGGGATCACCACCAGCGCATAGATATCGCCACCGCGCAGGGCTCGGGCTCCGGCATCGATGGAGTCAAACTGTTGCACCACCTTGAGCCCGGCCGAGCCATCCAGCGAGAAAGCGAGCTGGCGCGACAGCACGCTGTGGTCGAGATCCACCAGCCCCACCTTGAGGTCGCGGGCCAATCCAGCCGAGAAGATCCAGCAGAGGATCCCCATCAGCAGCAGCGGCACCCAGCTCATCAGGGCACGGCTGAACGGATCCTGCCACAGCAGCCGAAATTCACGTCCCATCAGAGTTCAACCAGCACACTCATGCCAACCCGCAGCCCCTCAACCGGTTGCAGCGGGCGAGCCTCCACCTGGAAGCTCTTCATATCGAAACCCTGACGGGTATCGGTGGCGCGCCAGGTGGCAAAATCCCCCATCACGGCCACATGGGTCACCTTGAAGCGCACCATCTGGTCGCCAAGGCCCGGGATGCGGGCATCAAACTCGGTATCCACGGTGAAACGGGGCAACAGATCTTCACGGATGTGGAACTGGGCCCAGGCATCGCTCATGTCGAGCAGCGTCACCACAGGGAAGCCTTGCGGCGCCAGCTCGCCGCTACGCAGCAGCACCTGACTCACTTCACCATTGTGGGGACTGGTGATGCGGGTGTCGGCCAGATAGGCCTCTACCTCAGCCACGGAACCCGCCGCCATTTTGGCCTTCTCGCGGGCGGCGATCTTGGTCTCTTCCCGCGCCCCTTCCAGCGCCATCTGGTACTGCTGCCACGCCATCCCTTCGCTGTAGCGGGCGGCTTGCCATGCGGTCCAGGCCTCATCGCGTTTTTGCAGCGGCATTACGCCGTCGCGGTGCAGGCTGGCAACCCGCTCATAGGTCTTGCCACGCAGCTGGGCGGCAGCCTTGGCTTTTTGCCACTGATCCTTGGCAGCGGCGATCTGTTGGGCACGGGCCCCCTTCTCCGCCTCTTGCGCCAGCGCACCCGCTGCGGCCTCACCGGCCTTGGCCTGGCTCAGCTTGGCTTCGATCTCGGGGCTCGCCAGGGTAAAGACCAGCTGATCCTTGGTCAGCTGATCGCCCTTTTTAACCAGCACCTCGTCGATGCGGCCCGGCACCTTGGAGGAGACCGAATATTGCTGCGCTTCAATCTGCCCTTGCAGATGCACCGGCTCGGGCTGATAGGCGAGCCAGAAGCGCCAGCCGAGCCAGACCACCAGGATCACCAGCACCAGCGGCAACAACAGCGGTTTACCCTGGCTCATCTTCTTTTTGATGGGGGGATGGCTCATCACTTCACCTCGACAAACGGGCGACCCTTGGCGGTCGAAACAGAGATAGAAAAAGGCACGGACTGGAGTGCGATCATGAGTTCACCTCGATCACCTGACCGTGCTGATATTGATTGAAACTGTTCATCTGGCCGGAGAGCGCCAGCAGGCGGGCCAGCGACACTACATATTGATAGGCCGCCGCCGCGCGCTGAGTCTTCACCCCCGCCAGCTGGTTCTGGGCATCCACCACATCAAGGGAGGTAGAGAGTCCCTGCCCGAAGGCCTTGTCCCGCAGTAGCACGTTCTCCTCTGCCAACGCCTGGGTGGAAGAGAGGGATTGATACTCCTCCAGCCCCTGCGCTGCTTCGCGCCAGGTCTTCTCCACCAGCAGCTTCAGATCATCGCGAGTCTTGGCCTGCAGCAGATTGACCTGCAGCTCGGCGCTCTTGGCTGCCTGCACCGTCTCGGAACGGCCATCGCGACTCACCAGCGGCATGCTGACACCCACCCCCACCAGCCAGTCCGGCGCGGTCTTGGAGGCGAGCGAATCATCTTCATAGAGGTTGTAGTTGCCGAACAGGAACACCTCGGGGGCATATTTGCCCTGCTCGACCCGGATCATCCCCTTAGCCTGCTCCTTCTTGGCAATGAGCAGCTTGAGACCGGGGTGCACCTCCAGGGTCTGGCTCACCAACCCCTCGAGGCGCGGCAGCTCCTTGTTGACGAACAGGCCGCTGCCCGGCTGGGCATTTGGCAACTTCAGCATGCGGCCGAGGGCCAGTTCGGCGATCTCGAGGCTGCGGCGCGCCTTCTGGGTATCGATGCGCGCTCTGTCATAGGCCGACTGGGCGGAGAGACGCTCCACCCTGGCTATCTGGCCCTGCGCTTCTAGCTTCTTGGCATGATCCAGATGGTGGGCCAGCCCCTCTTCGATCTCCTGTTTGGTCTGCACCACCTGAGCAGCCAGCACCACGCCGAAATAGGTCTGGGAGAGGCTCTCGAAAGTGGACTGCTCCTTGAGCACCAGCAGCTGTTGCGCCTCGCTCACCTGCGCCTGGCGGATATCCTGCGCCGCATCGATGCGACCACCGGCAAACAGCGGCCAGAGCATCTTGACCGAGCTGGTCACCACATTCTGTTTGGTCAGGGGGGTGACAAATGCGTTGGCTCCGACCCCGAACAGGCTGCCGAGTGCCAGGATCAGATCTTTCTGCTTGGCCAGCGGATTGAGATCGAGGGCATCAAGTTCAATCGGCTGATCAAGATGGGTATAGCTGGCCCCCAGATCCACCTTGGGCAGATACATATCCTTGGCCGCCTCGCGCAGCTGCTTGGCCCGATCGACCCCGGCCTGCTCGGCAGCCAGCCCTTCATCCTGCTGGATGACCCGGGTCCAGGCTTCGCCAAAACTGATGGTTTGCGCCTGCGCCGACCCCAGCACGGCCCCCATCAGACACGGCCAGAGTGATTTAATGAACCTTGACGTCATAGATCCCCAATCCGCTTTTGTTGCATAAATGTTTGGAGCATTTGCTCGATTTAAGCCAGCTATCATAACGCAAAGCGGGCCTGCAAGTGGACTGACAATTATGCAGGCGTCCGACCCGAATGGTACAGCGCTCACTCTCCGGCAATCTGGCCGTTTTTCAATAACTCCAGAATTTGCAAGCCTTGGCGCGACGTTTTTTTCAGAAAAAAATGGCTGACGCTCAAATACTAACCTTTTCTCCTGCCTAAAAAATGCGTAATATACGCCGCCCTAAGCCGATGGTAACCGTGGAATGCAGATAGGTCCCCACACGCTTGAAACTCCCTTGATTGTGGCTCCCATGGCCGGTGTAACTGACCGACCATTCCGTGAACTTTGTTTGCGATTGGGGGCTGGCATGGCCGTTTCCGAGATGCTGCTGGCCAACCCGGATGTCTGGGATACCCAGAAAACCCGGATGAGGATGGATCACTCTGCAGAAGGCGGATTGCGATCGGTCCAGATTGCCGGAGCCGACCCCGAGATGATGGCGTTTGCTGCCCGCTACAACGTGGAGCAGGGCGCACAGATCGTCGACATCAACATGGGATGTCCGGCAAAAAAAGTGAATAAGAAGTTGGCAGGTTCTGCCCTGCTGCGTGCCCCCGATCAGGTCAAAGCAATTTGCCGGGCCGTGGTGGATGCAGTGGAGGTGCCTGTCACCTTGAAGATCCGCACAGGATGGGATCCGGATAACCGCAATGGCGTGGAGATCGCCCGAATCGCCGAAGATTGCGGTATCGCGGCCCTTGCCGTGCATGGTCGTACCCGTGCATGCCTCTACAAGGGCGAAGCGGAGTACGACACGATCAGGGCGATTAAGCAGGCCGTATCGATTCCTGTTGTCGCCAATGGTGACATCAACAGCCCGGAGAAAGCCCGGTATGTCCTCGACTATACCGGTGTAGACGCCGTGATGATCGGCCGAGCTGCGCAAGGACGACCCTGGATTTTCCGGGAAATCCGTCATTTTCTTGAGACGGGCACCAAGCTGCCGCCTCCCGAGAGGGAAGAGGTTCGCACCCTGATGAACGAGCATGTAACCAACCTGCACCGGTTTTATGGTGCATATCTGGGAGCGCGCATAGCCCGTAAACACGTGGGCTGGTATCTGGATGAAGAAGAGACGGGCCGAGAATTCCGTAAGCACTTCAATGCCCTGGATTGCGCAGACGCGCAACTTGAGGCACTCGAAGCGTATTTCGATGGATTAGGTTAACAAGATAACTAAAGAGCCGACCGAATATGTTCGAACAAACCCTGACTTCTGATGCATTGGTAACAACTACTCACAATCACGCTGCCGAGCCGACCCAGCGCCCCCTGCGTGACTCTGTGCAACAGGCCCTGCGTAACTACCTGGCCCAGTTGAACGGTCAGGAAGTGATTGATCTGTACGATATGGTTCTCTCCGAAGTCGAAGCGCCGATGCTGGACGTGATCATGCAGTACACCCGTGGTAACCAGACTCGCGCTGCCGTGATGATGGGTATCAACCGTGGCACCCTGCGCAAGAAGCTCAAGCGTTACGGCATGAACTGATTGCTGGCCGCGAGCCGCGACGGCGGTTCAAGGCAGATGCGAAAGGCGCCAGGTAGCAATACCTGGCGCCTTTCCTTTATGCTCTTCCCTCCATTTCACCATGACGACCCCGATGAACCGCACTCCCCTGCTGCTGATGGTACTGGTCACCCTGCTGGCCGCTGCTGGCTGGCTCTTCTCGAAAGAGGCGATCCGCGAACTGCCCCCTGCCGCCTTTATTGGTAGCCGCTTCCTGCTGGCCGCCCTGCTGCTGCTCCCCCTCGCCTGGCTGCGTGAACCGCCGCCGACCCGAGCCCAGCTGGCGCGCGCCGCCGGCTGCGGCACATTGCTCGGTGCCAGCCTGCTGCTGTGGGTCACCGCCATCAGCCAGAGCGATGCACTGGGCAGCGGCGCCTTTATCATGAGCGTCGCCACCCTGATGGCCCCGCTGGCCGCCTGGGGAGCCTTTCGAGCCAAGCCCGGCCGCCACTACTGGCTCACCCTGCCCATCGCCATCGCCGGTTTGCTGCTGCTCTCCAGCAGTACCCACTGGGGCGTGTCGCTCTCGCTGTTCTGGTTTCTGGCGGCAGCCACCACCCTCGGCATCCAGCTTGCCGTCCATCGCCACTTCGCCCAATCCATTGCCCCCACCTGGCTCACCTGCATCCAGCTGGCGATGACCGGCCTGCTCGGCACCCTGCTCTCCCTGCTGACCGAGCAGTGGCCAGAGGCTGGAGTCAGCCACGGCATCTGGGGCTGGTTTGCAGCGAGCGTCTTGATCGCCACCACATTGCGCTACTGGCTGCTCACCCACGCATTGAGCAAGATGACTACCGCCCACGCAGCCCTGATGATGCTGCTGGAACCGGTCTGGACTCTGCTGCTGAGCACCCTCTTCTACAACGAACCCCTCGGCGGCGCCAAACTGGCCGGTGCCGGATTGGTGCTCGGCGCACTGGTGCTCTACCAGCTCCCCCTGCTGCTGCGCAGTGCTCGGCTCAAAACGCCCGTCTGATCCGCGTCACCGCCCTGCGGGGCGGTGTCACCATTTCCCTCCTGTTTGCTTATCTTGTCCTGCCAATGCTGACGTTCTGTTAACGGCCTTTAACCCTTGGTATCCAGAGGGTTAAAGGGCATACCCCATGAAAAAATGCCATATGGCCAGCTTGATGAAGGTCACATACCTGCCCCTCTTAGCTCCCTATGATGCCCCCATCATCGGTCTGGACAATCCTGACGATGGCCACACATGGGAATAACAAGAGAAAAGACTATGCAGCAAACCAGCCCCCTCAAGACGGTCACGGTCAGCATATTGGCAACCGCCATGCTGATCTTTGTGGCCCAGTACCTGATAGGCAAGCAGGAGATCAGGATCGGCATCGCCATCATCCCGATCCTGCCAATGCTCTTTGCCGTCATCATCGGCATGATTGTCTCCGCCAAACCGGTCAAGGATCGCATCCCCGGCTGGAAGAGTCTCTTCACCGAGAAAGAAGAGGGCTTCTGCGGCAAGATGGTGGGCTTCAGCCTGCTGATCCTGGGTACCCAGTACGCGGGGATGATCATCCCCAACCTGAAGATGATCCTGAGCGTCGGCGTACCGCTGTTCCTGCAGGAGATTGGCAACCTGCTGCCGATCCTGATCGCCATCCCGCTGGCGGTGAAGTTCGGCTTTGGCCGCCGCGCCATCGGGGCCTGCTCCTCCATCAGCCGTGAGCCGTCAGTCGCGGTAATTCAGGGCAAGTTCGGCACCGGCTCTCAGGAGTACATCGGCGTGCTGGCTATCTACCTGTGCGGCTCCGTTATCGGCACCCTCTGGTTCAGCGTACTGGGCAGTATCGCCCCGCTCACCGGCCTGCACCCGCTGGCGCTGGCTGCCGGCTCCGGCGTGGGCTCAGGCTCCATGCTGAGTGCCGCCTCCGGCGCCCTGATCAACGGTCTCGACGAAGCGCTGGCTCAGCAGGTGCTGAGTATCGCGGCAGCCTCGAACCTGCTCTCGTCTGCCCTCGGCGCCCTCTCCCTTACCTATCTGGGTCTGCCGCTCGCTGAAAAAATCTATACCCTGACTGCCAAAGGAGAGAAAGCATGAAAAGCATCGTAATGGATATGCGGTTCGTCTTTCTGGCGATCCTGCTGGCCATGTTTACCCAGACCCTGACCACCGGCACTCCGCTCTGGCTGATGGGTGACAGCTTTATCGCCATGTCGCTGGTGGTGTTCGCCTCGCTGATTGCCAAGCGCTACCTGCCCTCCTCCCTGCCGGCATTTGCCTATGCCACCATCATCGGCATTCTGATCTGCCTGCCGGAGACCCCGGTGCGCGGTCTCTTTATCGACGCCGTTGCCAAGATCTCCTTCCTCTCCTGCTGCGTACCGCTGCTGGCCTTCGCCGGTCTCTCGGTGGGCGGTCAGCTGGAAGAGCTGAAGAAGATGTCCTGGAAAGTGATCCTGATCTTCATGATCGTCTCCACCTGCTGCTTCTTCGGCGCCTCGCTGGTGGCCCAACTCGGCTTCTCCATTCAAGGGATCATCTGATGAACAACATCCACATTGAACCGGCCCTGCTGGCCCTGCGCGACTTCAGCCACGAAGTACGCCACCATCTGCACACCATTCCGGAGGCCTCCGGTGTCGAGTTCAAGACCTCGGCCTACTGCCGCGAGCTGATGGCAAACTTCGGCTACCGTCTCACCGACTACCCGGGCTTCACCGGTTTCCACGGCGATCTGGTGGTTGATCCTGTGCTGCCGACCATCGCCTTCCGTGCCGACATGGATGGCCTCGAGATGCACGACATGAGCGACGTTGCGTTCAAGTCAACCCACGAGGGAATGGCTCACAACTGCGGTCACGACTCCCATATGGCGATCGCCTTGACCGCAGCCAAGTTTCTGGCCGCCAACCGCGATCGCCTGCATTACAACGTCCGCTTTATCTTCCAGATGGCGGAAGAGGACATGCGGGTGCCGGGCGCCGAGAAGATGGTCGAACTGGGCTGTATGAAGGGGGTGGACGAGGTCTATGCCCTCCATAACGACGGCGCCATGGAGACCGGCACCATCAAGTTCAACCACGGTGTGATGTCCTCCTGGGGCTCCGCCTGGACACTGGATGTGCACGGTATCTCCGCCCACGGCTCGACCCCCCACAAGGGGCTGGATGCCATCCGTGAAGCGGTGCGGATCATCGAGGACATGGACTACATCGTCGCCAAGCGCACCAGTCCGTTCAGTCCGGCGGTATTCGGCTGCGGCATGATCAACGGCGGCACCATTCCCAATGCCATCGCCGACCATGTGCAGGCGCGCGGCACCATCCGCGCCATGGATGCCGAGACCGACCAGATCCTGAAGAACAGCTTCAAGGAGATTGTGGCCCAGAGCGAACTGCGCGGCTTCAAGACCAAGATGGTCTATGCCGGGTATCCGGCTGTCGAGAACCACGCCGATGCCTGCGCCCGTCTGCTGCAAGCGGCCGCCGATGTATTGCCCTCTGAGGGGATCAACGCTCAGGGGCAGCCGATGACCGGCAGCGAAGATTTCAGCTACATGGTCAACGCCTGCCGTGGCCGCAAGGGGGCCATGTTCTTCCTCGGCAGCGGCTGTCAGGCCAAGGGGATCTGCAACTACCTGCATGCGAATCCCTACTACCTCGATGACGATTGCCTGCTGGTCGGAGCCCAGATCTTTATCAATCTGGCGACCCGCAGCGCTTAATCCCGCATACCGATAAAACCAGAAGAGAGGCCAAGGCCTCTCTTTTTTTGTCTCTGTATTTTTGCTCTGTACGCGGCAGACACCCCGCGGCTAGAGCCATGGCAACTCCGCCATATTGGCAGCGGGCGGCTGGTTGATAAGGTGCAGCTGCACCGTCTCCCGGCTGATATGGGGGGCGTAGAGGTGGATAAAGTCGTACATGTAGTCACGCAGGTGGGCATGTTTGCGCAGGCAGATGTGGGTCGCGCTCGAGGCGATCAGGTGGTCGATATTGAGACTCACCAGATCCTCCCGATCCCCCTCGTCGAAGGCCACGCTGGCAATCACCCCGACCCCCATCCCGAGCCGGACGTAGTGCTTGATCACATCGGTATCGGTGGCGGTCAGCACGGTTTTCGGCGAGAGGCCGTGGCGGCTGAAGGCCTTGTCCATCTTGGATCGGCCGGTAAAGCCGAATACATAGGTGATGAGGGGATAGCGAGCCAGATCCGCCATCGACAGCGGCTGGCAGTCGAGCAGCGGATGACCGTGGGGTACCACCACGCTGCGCCCCCAACGATAGCAGGGCACCGCGGCCAGCTCGTCGAACAGATACATGGACTCGGTGGCGATCGCCATATCCACATCGCCGCTTTGCACCATCTGGGCCAGTTGGGCAGGTGCCCCCTGATGGAGCTGGATCGCCACATCGGGATAACGACGGCTGAACTCGGTAATCACCGCTGGCAGCTTGTAGCGAGCCTGGGTGTGGGTGGTGGCGATACGCAGCACCCCGCTGGTGGCCAGCTGCTCCCCCAGCGACAACTGGTTGATCTGCTCCACCTGCGCCACGACCCCCTTGGCCAACTCCATCACCTGCTCGCCTGCGCTGGTCAAGCCGACCAGATTCTTCCCCTTGCGGGTAAAGAGGGCGAGCCCCAGCTCATCTTCCAGCATCTTCATCTGCTTGCTGAGGGTTGGCTGGGAGGTGTAGAGCTTCTCCGCCGTCGCCGAGATGTTGAAGTTGTTCTTCACTATCTCGGTAAAGTTCTTGAGCCGGGCGATGTTCATCTGGGCAAGGGATCTCGCTGCTGCGGCCAGTGGGCCTGACCTGAAAAAGAGAGAGCGGGGCTGGCCCCGCAGCTGACTGCCGACCATACCACAGCACGGCGCACGATAATCTGCCCCAGGTCAGAAAGCCGCGCGCTAGTCGCAGGCGAGCTTGATCCCGAGTCCGACAAACAGGGTGCCGATGCCCCGGTTGAGCCAGCGGCCGAGACGCTGTGACAAGCGTACCCTGTGGCTGGCATAGACGGTGGTAAAGACCAGCAGGTGACACCAGATGATAACGCCCAGGTTGAAGATGCAGCCGAGCAGGATAAAAGCGAACGCCTTGTCGGGGGCATCCGGTGCGATGAACTGGGGCACGAAGGCGAGGAAAAAGAGCGCCACCTTGGGGTTGAGCACATTGGTCAGCACTCCCTGCCGGTAAATCTGGCCATATGAGAGGGCAGGCAGGGTGGCCCCTCTCTCCATTGCACCCGTAGCCTGCTGGCGCAGCAGGGAGAACCCCAGATAGATGAGGTAGATGGCACCAGCCAGCTTGATGAGGGCAAACAGTTCGGCCGACGCGCTAAGCAGGGCCGACAGACCGAGGGCCGCCGCCAGCACATGCACCATGACACCGGTGCCGATGCCCAACGTCGCGACCGAACCGGCACGCCACCCTTGCGAGCCGCTGCGCAGCATGACCAGCAGGGAGTCGGGTCCCGGCATGATATTGAGCAGCAACCCCGAGACCATAAACAGTGCAAGATCATGAATACCGAACATCATCCCTCCCCTCGTAAAGAAAAACCAAACAAAAAGGGCTCCGCAGAGCCCTCTTTCCTTTCACTCTGCGGCAGCTGACGCATCATCAGCTGTCCCGCCAGCCATCAGGGCCGCAGCGCCTTGTCCGCCCGCGAGATGCCGCAGACGCCGGAGCGCACCACTTCGATGATCTCGTTGGTCTGGGCGGCAGTCTTAATAAAGGCATCCAGCTTCTCGCTGGTGCCCACCAGCTGCACCGTGTACTGCTCGGGGGTGACGTCGACGATCTGGCCACGGAAGATATCCGCCAGCCGTTTCAGCTCGTCACGGGCCCCACCGGCGGCGCGCGCCTTGACTAGCGCGATCTCCCGCTCGATATGCTCCCCTTCGCTCAAATCGCACACTTTGAGCACATCCACCAGCTTGTGCAGTTGCTTCTGGATCTGCTCCAGCACCCGCTCGTCACCCATGGTGACTATGGTCATGCGCGACAGAGTGGGATCCTCGGTCGGTGCCACCGTCAGGGTCTCGATGTTGTAGCCGCGCTGGGAGAAGAGGCCCACCACCCGGCTCAGGGCGCCAGATTCGTTCTCCAGCAGTACCGAAATGATATGCCTCATGATATTTCTCCCGCCTTGCTCAGCCACATCTCGTCTTTGATGGAACCAAACTTGAGCTCCTTGAGCACGACCGAAATAATATGCTCCATCGTCAGGTCCTCTCCGTCTTGCTCAGCCACATCTCATCCATGGCGCCAAACTTGATCTGCATCGGATAGACGTGCTCATCCGGGTCGACCGAGATATCCATGAACACCAGCCGATCCTTCATGGCGAAGGCCTTCTCCATGGCACTCTCCAGCTCGGCCGGATCGCTCACCGCGATGCCGACGTGGCCGTAGGCTTCCGCCAGTTTGACGAAGTCCGGCAGGGACTCCATGTAGGAGTGGCTGTGACGGCCGCCGTAGAACATCTTCTGCCACTGCTTGACCATGCCCAGCGCACGGTTGTTGATGGAGATGATCTTGATGGGCACCCCGTACTGCATGCAGGTCGAGAGCTCCTGAATATTCATCTGCACCGAGCCATCGCCGGTGACGCAGCAGACCACCGCATCCGGGTTGGCAAACTGGGCCCCCATGGCGGCCGGAATACCGAAGCCCATGGTGCCGAGGCCACCAGAGTTGATCCACTGGCGCGGTTTGGCAAACGGGTAGTAGAGCGCGGCAAACATCTGGTGCTGGCCCACGTCGGAGGCAACGAACGCCTCACCCTGAGTCACCTTGTAGAGGGTCTCGATCACCTGCTGCGGCTTGATCTGGGTGGCCGACTTTTCGTAGGCCAGACAGTGACGGGAGCGCCATTGGTTGATCTGGCTCCACCAGTCCGCCAGCGCCTCCTTGTCATTATCGAAGCCACACTCGCGGATCACTTCCAGCATCTGCTCCAGCACGGTTTCCACCGAGCCGACAATAGGCACATGGGCCTGCACCGTTTTGGAGATGGAGGTGGGGTCGATATCGATATGGACCACGGTGGCATTGGGGCAGAACTTGGCCACGTTGTTGGTGACGCGGTCATCGAAGCGGGCACCCACGGCGAAGATGAGATCCGAGTTGTGCATGGTCTTGTTGGCTTCGAAGGTACCGTGCATCCCCAGCATGCCGATGGATTGCGGATGGGTGCCCGGGAAGGCGCCCAACCCCATCAGGGTGGTGGTGACCGGCAGGTTCAGCAGCTCCGCCAGCTTGATCACCAGATGATCCGCGTTGGCGTTGATGGCGCCGCCACCCACGTACATGACCGGGCGCTGGGCATCCACCAACAGCTTGGCGGCCCGCTTGATCTGGCCCTTGTGGCCCGACTTGGTCGGGTTGTAGGAGCGCAGGGAGACCGTCTCGGGGTATTCGTAGGGGAATTTCTCTTTCGGATTCTGCACATCTTTGGGCAGATCCACCACCACCGGCCCCGGGCGGCCGCTGGCGGCAATGTAATAGGCCTTCTTGATGGCGGCCGGAATGTCGCTGGCTTTCTTGCACAGGAAGCTGTGCTTCACCACCGGACGGGAGATACCGATCATATCGGTCTCCTGAAACGCATCCTCACCGATCATGCTGGTCGGCACCTGACCGGAGAGGATCACCAGCGGAATGGAATCCATATAGGCGGTAGCAATACCGGTAATGCAGTTGGTTGCCCCCGGGCCGGAAGTAACCAGCACTGTCCCCACCTTGCCGGTGGAACGGGCGTAACCGTCAGCCATGTGCACTGCGGCCTGCTCGTGCCGCACCAAGACATGCTCCATCTTGCCGTTTTCGAAGAGAGCGTCATAGATGTCGAGCACCGAGCCACCAGGGTAGCCAAAGACGTGCTCCACTCCCTGATCCTCCAGCGCTCTAACCACCATCTGGGCGCCTGATAACATCTCCATGATAAAGCCCTCCAGGCTTTGCTCCGTTTAGCGAATCCCGCCGACGATGCCGTGCTTCCCGGCACGGCCCGATCCGTTTCTTGTTGTTATCTGAATGCAGATCGGCCCAATTCAGCCCCGTCGACAGTAGAAAAAAAGGATTTTTCCGTCATTCACCCGAAAATAGGGTGAAAAACCAACTTAACCCGCTTCATAACGCTTGTCCACGGCTTTATCTGACCATAACAGTCATACATTTCAACCGGCTATTAACATTCAATGACTTGCCGCAGCGACCATGAGACAAAAGGGAAGGAAGTCGGGGAATGGCCAGCGGATCATTCCGCAGAGGGGAAAAACAGCCACAAAAAAGCCCACCGCTCAGCGGTGGGCTTGATGCCGAATGATGACTCAGCTCTCCTGATCCGGCTCCGCCAGCCAGATCTGCTGATCCGGATCGGTCTCTTCACTGACCGAGATGCTGACCCCCATATCGAGCAACTCGTGCAGGGTGAGATTGTCAGCCAGGTTCATGACTTCGCCGTTTTCATTGGTAAAGCGCATTTGCTCCGTCCTCTCCTTGGTGGGATCGCCTTTCAGTCTAGTCAACAACGCTCACTTGCGATAACCAGCAACTGGATAAACAGTCGCCGCCATCCAGCTCGCTCAGACGATCACTCACCTCCTCCGGAAACAGGGTGCGCGCCCAGAGCCGCCGCGACAGAGAGGCCACGCTCTCGTCAGCGCCCGCCGCCAGCCAGCGGGCAAGCTCCCCCGCTACATCGGGGTAGCAAACCGCCCCTGGCGAAGCGCTGTCGAGCCAGGTACGCACCAGATTGGCATCGAGCACATCCATCAGAGTCGCCAGCCCCATCATCTCGAGGGTCTTGCCATTGGTCAGCTGCTCGAACTGGCCGCCGAGGGGCTTGACCAACAGCTTCTTGCCGAGGGTGAGCGCCTCGGAAGCCAGCTCGAAACCCGCGTTGGATATCACGCCGCGACAACCGGCCAGCACGGCGATAAACCCGTGGCGCGACGGCGGTTCGAAGCGCAGGTTGCGCCATTGGCTGGGGGTGCGAATGGCGGGGTGAAAGCAGACGAAGCGCTGCTGACCAAAACGCGACAACAGGGCGGCGATCGCCTCGGTCTGCTCGAACGGTAGATAGACCAGGATCTCGCCGTTATCCGGCGCAGCGGCGATAGGGTCGATCACCGGCGGCAACAAGGGGTGACCAAAGTGAAACCAGTGCAGCCCGAGCGGCTGATCCACAGGAGCAAAGTGGCGCATCAGCTGACGGCTTACCCCATCCTCCCCCCAGCGCGGAATGGGCCAGTTGAAGCTGGCCTGATGGCTGACGGTGAGGCTCGGCTTGCCATAGCGGCGGGCGGCGTGGGCGGTTAGCGGCTCAAAATCGCTCACCACCAGATCGTATTCGCTGCAATCGAGAGCCCGCAGATCCCGCCAGAAGGTGAGCGGCGAGGCGGCTTGCAGGGTACGCCATGGAGAAACTCGCCCCTCGTGACTGACAAAAGTGAGGCCGGGAAAGGCGCGGTAGGCGCCAAACTCTTCCATGTCGAAGTAGCGGTCGGCGGGGCGGCCGCTAAAGAGATAATCCACCTCGACCCCTGCCGTGCGCAGCGCCCGAGCCAGGGTGCGACTGCGACTGATATGGCCGTTGCCGGTGCCTTGCACCCCGAACAGTATCCTCATGAGTGGCTCCAGCCGAGCGCCAGCACGGCGCACCCGCCACCCAGCAGGGCACCGGCTACCAGATCACTCAGGTAGTGCACCCCGAGCAGCAACCGGGATGCCCCCACCAGCGCCGCCCAGCCAAACAGCAGGGGCGCCCAGAGCGGAAAGCCGGTGGCCAGTATGGTGGCCATCAGAAAAGCGGCGGCGGTGTGGCCGGAGGGGAGACTGTAACGATCGGAAGGAGTGATAAAGACCGGCAAGCCGACCGGCCGTTGCCGTTTCAGGCTGTTTTTCAGCAGCAGATAGAGGGGCAATTCGATGGCAAAGGCTAGCAGCGCCAGTCGCACCAGCTCCCGCTCTGCCTCCCCCTGCCACCAGAGCAGGGCGGCCAGCACGGCGTAAAGCGGACCATCACCGGTGCGGGAAATGAGACGACTCACCCTCGCCTGCTGCCGGTTGTAGCCGTGAAGCAGGCAGACCCGGCACACCTGCAGGTCCCATTGCTGGATCTTGTTCATATCCCCTCCTTCCCTGAATTCTGCTTGCAGAGTAAGAAGGCGGGATGACGTTACGTTGAACAAGGGATAACAGATTTATGAAAAAAGGGCCGAATGGCCCTTTTTAATCTCGATGTTGCGGCAAAATCAGTGGCTGCCGCGCAGACCGGTCTCCATCAGACGGCAGTTGTGGTCCGCCAGACGGGCCATGAAGTGCTCATCCACTTTCAGACCAAACACCTGCTCGTAGAGATCTTTCATCACGAATGGCTGCCACATCATGCTGAGGAAGGAGATCTTCAGCATGTCGGGATCCAGGTTGTCACCCAGCTCACCGTTGGACTTCATGGTTTCCAGCAGGGCATCGAACTGCGGCAACTGACGTTCCAGCAGGCGGTTCAGCACAAAATCCCGGCCCGGGCTCTTCTCGGTCGACAATGCGCTGGAGATGGCAGAGGTCAGCTCGCTGTTGGGCGCCATCACCTGATAGTAGGTGTTGAGCAGCTCGTTGAGGCTGTGATTGCTGTGTTCATCTTGCCAGGCATGGTCGAGGGGCTCGGCGACATCGCCCAGCACCGCTTTGTAAAGACCCTCTTTACTGCCGAAGTAGTAGTGGATCATTGCCAGATTGGAGCCAGCAAGCTCCGCGATTTCGCGTGTAGTCACCTTGCTATAGGGAGTATTGAGAAAACGCTCACGGGCGGCAGCAAGCAACTTGTCACGAATGTCAGAACGTCCGACCGGACGACCAGGTCTACGTTTTTCCATTTAACACCTCAGATAATTCAGCCAATGCTGATAAGTCGATCTGGTTGTGCAGAGAATAGAGCACAGCAGGAATGACCAGATAATCGGTCATGGGCCGAATATGGGACAAGGAAATTTGCAATCCTTTACAATCCGATTAAATACGTCAGCAGATTGCCCCTGACCTTCCGTGTTGACACAGCATAAAAATCTCGATATTGGTAAAAGCGTTATCGACTGGAAGGAATAACAACGTCATGCGTATCGCCACCCCGCTACTACTAATCTCCCTAATCGCGTTAACTCGCGCGGGATCCTTGTAGCCGGGCTAAGGCATAGCCGGAATTTACAAAAACCCGTGCACCCTGCACGGGTTTTTTTATGCCGCCGCAGGATGCACGTTACCGAACTTAGGAAGAGGGAAGTCACATGTCAGATCGGGTCATCATATTCGACACCACCTTGCGTGATGGTGAGCAGGCCCTGGCGGCCAGTTTGACAGTCAAGGAGAAGCTGCAGATAGCCCAGGCGCTGGAGCGGCTCGGTGTCGACGTCATGGAGGTGGGCTTCCCGGTCTCTTCTCCCGGCGATTTTCAATCGGTGCAAACCATCGCCCGCCACATCAAAAACAGCCGGGTCTGCGCCCTCGCCCGCGCCCTGCCCAAGGATATCGATGCCGCCGGTGAAGCCTTGCGGGTCGCCGAGGCGTTTCGCATCCACACCTTTATCTCCACCTCCTCCATCCATGTGGAGAGCAAGCTGAAAAAGAGCTTTGAGGATGTGCTGGAGATGGGGGTCGGCGCCATCAAGCACGCCCTGCGCTACACCGATGATGTGGAGTTCTCCTGCGAGGATGCGGGCCGCACGCCGATCGATAATCTCTGCCGCATGGTGGAGGCCGCCATCAAGGCGGGGGCCCGCACCATCAATATCCCGGACACCGTCGGCTACACGGTACCGACCGAGTTCTCCGGCATCATCCACACCCTGTTCAACCGGGTGCCCAACATCGACAAGGCCATCATCTCGGTCCACTGCCACGACGATCTGGGGCTCTCGGTGGCTAACTCCATCGGCGCGGTGCAGATGGGGGCCCGCCAGATCGAGTGCACCATCAACGGCATCGGCGAACGGGCGGGCAACTGCTCGCTGGAAGAGGTGGCGATGATCCTCAAAACCCGCGCCGACCTGCTCGGGGTACAAACCAATATCCGCCACAGCGAAATTCATCGCACCAGCACGCTGGTCAGCCAGCTCTGCAACATGCCGGTGCAACCCAACAAGGCGATCGTCGGGGCCAATGCCTTCTCCCACAGCTCCGGCATCCATCAGGATGGGGTGCTCAAGGCGAAAAATACCTACGAAATCATCACTCCCGAGAGCATTGGCCTGACCCAGAACAACCTCAACATGACCTCCCGCTCCGGCCGTCACGTCATCAAGCACCGGATGGAGTCCATGGGCTACGCCGAGAGCAGCTACGACCTCGACCACCTCTACGGCAAGTTCCTGACCCTGGCCGACAAGAAGGGGCAGGTGTTCGACTACGACCTCGAAGCGCTCGCCTTCTTCAGCCAGATCCACGAAGAGCCCGAGCACTTCAAGCTGGAGTACCTCGGGGTCCAGAGCGGCAGCTCGGTGCTGGCCACCGCCTCGGTCAAATTGAAAGTGGGGCAGGATCTGATCTGCGAAGCGGCCACCGGCAATGGTCCGGTGGATGCGGTCTACCAGTGCATCAACCGCATCACCGGCTATGAGATCCGCATCGACAAATATGCCCTCAAGAGCAAGGGCGAAGGGGAAGATGCCCTCGGTCAGGTCGATATCGTCGCCGAGTACAAGGGGCGCAAATTCCACGGCATGGGGCTGGCCACCGACATCATCGAATCCTCGGCCCACGCCCTGCTCCATGTGATCAACAGCATCTGGCGCGCCGATCAGGTGGCCGAACAGATGGAACGAAATAACACTATCAAGACGGAGACAGTATGAGCAGTTATCGGATCGCAGTATTGCCGGGTGACGGCATTGGCCCGGAAGTGATGGCCGAGGCCGTCAAGGTGCTGGAAAAGGTGCAGGCCAGGTTCGGCTTTGCCTTCGAATATGATCGCCACGACGTGGGCGGCATCGCCATCGACAACCACGGCACCCCGCTGCCGCAGAGCACCATCGCTGGCTGTGAAGCGGCCGACGCCGTGCTGTTCGGCTCGGTGGGCGGCCCGAAATGGGAACATCTGCCCCCCAACGATCAGCCTGAGCGTGGCGCCCTGCTGCCCCTGCGCGCCCACTTCAAGCTGTTCTGCAACCTGCGTCCGGCCCGTATCTATACCGGTCTGGAACAGTTCTCCCCGCTGCGTGCCGACATCTCCGATCGCGGTTTTGACATCGCCTGCGTGCGCGAGCTGACCGGCGGCATCTACTTCGGTCAGCCCAAGGGGCGTGAAGGGGAAGGCCCCACCGAGAAGGCATTCGACACCGAGGTATACCATCGCTTCGAGATCGAGCGCATCGCCAAGATAGCCTTCGAATCCGCCCGCGTGCGCAAGGCCAAGGTCACCTCCATCGACAAGGCCAACGTGCTCGCCTCCTCCATTCTGTGGCGTGAGGTGGTGACGCAAGTTGCCAAGGATTATCCCGATGTCGAACTGAACCATATGTATATCGACAACGCCACTATGCAGCTCATCAAGGATCCGTCCCAGTTCGACGTGCTGCTCTGCTCCAACCTGTTCGGTGACATCCTCTCCGACGAGTGCGCCATGATCACCGGCTCCATGGGACTTCTCCCCTCCGCCAGCCTCAACGAATCGGGTTTCGGCCTGTTCGAACCGGCCGGTGGTTCGGCCCCGGATATCGCCGGCAAAGGGATTGCCAACCCCATCGCCCAGATCCTCTCCGCCGCCCTGATGCTGCGCTACAGCCTGGGTCAAGAGGCTGCCGCCCAGTCCATTGAGCAGGCCGTGGCCCAGACCCTGGCCGAGGGTTACTTCACCGCCGACCTGCATCAGGCCAGCGCCCGCCATCCGGTGCAGAGCACGTCCGAGATGGGTAGCCAGATCGCCGCCCGGATCTGAGCCGCATAACAGAGAACAAGGAAGAGAGAAGCAATGGCCAAGACCCTCTATCAGAAAGTATTCGACGCCCACGTGGTACGGGAAGTGGAAGGGGAGACCCCCCTCATCTACATCGACCGCCATCTGGTGCATGAAGTGACCAGCCCGCAGGCATTCGACGGCCTGCGCGCCATGAATCGCCAGCTGCGCCGCCCGGATCTGACTTGGGCTACCATGGATCACAACGTCTCCACCACCACCAAGGACATCGCCGCCTCCGGCGAGATGGCCCGCATCCAGATGGAGACGCTGGCCGACAACTGTAAAGAGTTCGGGGTTCGCCTCTACGATCTCAACCACAAATATCAGGGGATCGTCCATGTGATGGGCCCCGAGCTCGGCATTACCCTGCCCGGCACTACCATCGTCTGCGGTGACTCCCACACTGCCACCCACGGCGCCTTCGGCTCGCTGGCGTTCGGCATCGGCACCTCCGAGGTGGAGCATGTGATGGCCACCCAGACCCTGAAACAGGGCCGCGCCAAGACCATGCGCATTTCGGTTAACGGCAAACTGGCCGAGGGCATCAGCGCCAAGGACGTGGTGCTGGCCATTATAGGCCGGGTCGGCCACGCCGGCGGTACCGGCTATGTGGTGGAATTCGCTGGCGAGGCCATCGAAGGCCTCACCATGGAAGGGCGGATGACGGTGTGCAACATGGCCATCGAGCTTGGCGCCAAGGCCGGCATGATCGCCCCCGACCAGACCACCATCGACTACATCCGTGGCAAGGAGTTCGCTCCCAAGGGCGAGGCGCTGGAACAGGCCATCGCCTACTGGCAGAGCCTCAAGAGCGACGAAGGTGCCCACTTCGATGCCGAGGTAGTGCTCGACGCCGCCGACATCGCCCCGCAGGTCACCTGGGGCACCAATCCGGGTCAGGTGATCGCCGTCAATGAACCCATTCCGGCGCCGGAATCCTTCAGCGACCTGATGGAGCAGCAATCCGCCCGCAAGGCACTCGCCTACATGGATCTGCAGCCTGGTCAGAAGCTCTCCGACGTCGCCATCAACAAGGTGTTTATCGGATCGTGCACCAACAGCCGCATCGAGGATCTGCGTGCTGCCGCCGCCATCGCCCGCGGTCGCAAGGTGGCCGCTGGCGTGCAGGCGCTGGTGGTGCCTGGCTCCGAGCAGGTGAAGGCACAAGCCGAAGCCGAGGGGCTCGACAAGATCTTCATCGAGGCCGGTTTTGAGTGGCGCCTGCCCGGCTGCTCCATGTGTCTGGCAATGAACAACGACCGGCTGCAACCGGGGGAGCGCTGCGCCTCCACCAGCAACCGCAACTTCGAAGGACGTCAGGGCCGCGCCGGCCGCACCCATCTGGTGAGCCCGGCCATGGCCGCCGCCGCCGCCGTCACCGGCCGCTTCGCCGACATTCGTGCACTGTAAGAGGAACCAATGATGACAGGATTCAAACAGCATAAAGGGATCGTCGTCCCCCTCGACAGCGCCAACGTCGACACCGACGCCATCATTCCCAAACAGTTTTTGCAAAAAGTAAACCGCATCGGTTTTGGCAAGCACCTGTTCCACGACTGGCGCTTCCTGGACGATGCCGGCCAGCAGCCCAACCCCGAGTTCGTGCTCAACCAACCGCAATTCGCCGGTGCCAGCATTCTGCTGGCCCGCGAGAACTTCGGCTGCGGCTCGAGCCGCGAGCACGCCCCTTGGGCGCTGGCGGACTACGGCTTCAAAACCATCATTGCCCCGAGCTTTGCCGATATTTTCTACGGCAACGCTATCAACAACGGCATGGTGCCGGTGCGTCTGAAGGAGGAGGAGGTCGACGCCCTGTTCCAGCTGGTCGCCGCCCAGCCGGGCATCCAGATCGAAGTGGATCTGGAAGCGAATCAGGTACGTGCAGGTAGCCTCAGCTTCGGTTTCGAGATCGACGAATTCCGCCGTTATTGCCTGCTCAACGGCTTGGATGCCATCGGCCTGACCCTGCAGCACGAGGCCGCCATCAGCGCCTTTGAGGCAAAGCAGCCGAGCTGGATTTAATCAGCCAGTTGCAAAAAACGAGTAGAATCAACAGGGAGCTTCGGCTCCCTGTTTTACTGTCCGCGACGCTTCCCACTTTGGACCACCGGAACTGGCCCGTGCCACAGGAAAGGATGATGAAGAGACCGACGGCAATTCCTCTGCTCTGTGCCCTGCTGCTTGCCCTGCCTGCGGGGGCCAGCCAAACCAGCTTCAACAACAGCCTCGGCCAGATCAGCGTCGGCTGGCAGGATAGCGAAGGTAAACCCCAACAGCTCACCTACCGGCTCGAACAGGGCAAGTTGCCGCCCCTTATCGCCTATCGCCCGGCGAGAATGCAGGAGGAGGTGTTGCAGGTGTTGCTGCGGGAGGTGCGCCAGAACTACCCCGAGGTGCAGTTCACCCTCGCCCGTCCCTCGCTGGAGCTGCATCTGAAAAGCCGCAATCAGGACAAGGCGCGCGAGGCGATGGCCTTTCTGCAGTCCCAGCGGAGCAAAGAGGAGCAGGCATGGCTGACCAAACACTACTTCCAGTACTTCAACACCCCCGACGGGCAGCTGGCGGTGAAGCAGGATCATGTGCGCATCGCGCTGGAGAGTCGCAGCGGGTTGGCTCCGCTGGCGGATCAACTCAAGCAGCAGGGCAGCACCGAAACGGAAGCGCGCCAGAAAACCGTGGCCCATATGCTCACCTTTATCCAGAGCATCCCCTATCAGCAGCTCGACAGCCTGAATGGAAGACAGGGCAAGGGCTTCCTCCCGCCCCGTCAGGTGCTGGAGCAGAACCGGGGTGACTGCGACAGCAAGGTAACCCTGATGGCCGCCATGCTGGCCCAGCTCTTTCCCGAGCTGAAACAGGCCATGGTGTTCGTCCCCGGCCATGCCCTGCTGGCTGTTGACCTGCCCGCCAAGCCGGGGGATGTGACCCTCAACTGGCAGGGGCAGAACTACCTGCTGCTCGAACCTACCGGTCCCGCCACCTTGCCTGCTGGCCAAATAGCATCGACCAGCAAAACGCTGGTCGATAGCAAGCAGTTGAGTGTGCAGCCGGTTCAGGAGAAAGGCTAACTCCCTCTGCCGATAGGGAGAACAAGGATTAACCCTGAGGCAGAAACTCTACCGCCAGCAGCAACCCGCTCTCCTCCTCCAGTACCCGTATAATACGCGCATGAGCTTCAAAGGGGGGCAACAGGTTGTTGTTGGTGGCAAGACTGATCCGGATGGGCTGATTGATGTCGAGCTGGTGTTCAGAGACCGCAATCCCCATGCCGTTGGCACTGAGATCCCGGCAGATCCCCTCCAGCTCCAGCTGCTGCTGATAGACGGTGACCGGAGCATTGATGACCATGCGCGCAAAGGCACGCCTTTCCTTGGTATTGGTAAGCACGCAAACATCCTCTGTTGGGTGGGCGTCATCTCATGGGTATTGCACAATTGTGCTGGTCTACCCAAAAGAACGTTAATACAATGCGGTTCGTTTCTCAAACGGGGTGCGGTTTACCGCTGAGATTATACCCGTGTACCTGATCCAGATAATGCTGGCGGAGGAATTTGAGGCATGGCGCTCATTTTTTGCGCCCTCACCCGCTGGCACCTCGTTATTAACAAGTAATAGGGAGTGCCACCCATGAAGACCCTGCTGCTGGTCACCACCGGCCTGCTGTCGGCCAATGTGTTCGCCGCCGACACCCTTACCGTCTACACCTACAGCTCTTTCACTGCCGAGTGGGGTCCGGGGCCCAAGATCAAACAGGCCTTCGAGAAAGCGTGCGACTGCACCCTCAATCTGGTTCCCCTCGAAGATGGGGTAGCCATCCTCAACCGGCTGCGGCTGGAGGGCAACCACAGCAAGGCCGATCTGGTGCTGGGGCTCGACGATGCCCTCATCAGCGAAGCCAAGCAGAGCGGCCTGTTCGTCCCCCATCCCGCCAAGCTCGAAAGCATCAAGGTGCCGGGCGGCTGGCAGGATGACACCTTCGTCCCCTACGACTACGGCTACTTCGCCTTCGTCTATGACAAAGACAAACTCAAGCAGCCGCCCAAGAGCCTGAAAGAGCTGGTGGAGCGCCCCGACCTCAAAGTGATCTATCAGGATCCCCGCACCTCTACCCCGGGGCAGGGGCTGATGCTGTGGATGAAGTCTGTTTATGGCGACAAGGCGCCTGCCGCCTGGGCCGAGCTGGCCAGGAAGACGGTCACCGTCACCAAGGGGTGGTCAGAGGCCTATGGCATGTTCCTCGATGGCGAAGCGGACATGGTGCTCTCCTACACCACCTCTCCGGCCTATCACCTGATTGCCGAGAAAAAGCCCCAGTATCAGGCTGCGGCGTTTGAAGAGGGCCACTACCGTCAGGTGGAAGTGGCCGCCAAGCTGAAGAGCGCCAAACAGGAGAAGCTGGCTGACCAGTTCCTGCAATTTATGGTGAGCCCCGCCTTCCAGCAGGAAATCCCGACCGGCAACTGGATGTATCCGGTTATCGACACGCCGCTGCCCAAGGGCTTCGAGCAGATGATCACCGTAGCCAAGCCGCTCGCCTTCAGCAGCGATGAGGTGGCCGCCAATCGCAAAGGGTGGATCCGCGAGTGGCTGCAAGCCGTCACCCAGTGAGCCGTTATCTGAAACCACAGGCTCGTCCCCTCTGGTGGCTGCCGGGCAGTGCCGCCACCCTGTTGATCCTGCTGTTATCCCTCGGGCCGCTCGCGGCCCTGTTGTGGCAGGCCGGTTCGCTGGCACCCCGCACCCTGCTCGCAGACCCTTATCTGCGTCATGTGCTGGGCTTCAGTCTGGGACAGGCACTGCTCTCCACCCTGCTGAGTCTCGGGCTGGCCATTCCGGTGGCCCGCGCGCTGGCGCGGCGGCGATTCCTTGGCCGAACCCTGCTGATCAAGCTGTTTGGTCTCTCGCTGGTACTGCCGGTCATCATCGCCATCTTCGGCATAGTAGCGGTACACGGCAAACAGGGGTGGCTGCCGCAACTGCTGCGCAGCTTGGGGCTGGATCCCGGCAACTATCTCTACGGCCTGTTCGGCATTCTGCTGGCCCATGTCTTCTTCAACATGCCGCTGGCGGCACGTCTCATCCTGCAGAGCATCGAGAGCATCCCCGAATCGAGCTGGCGCCTCGCCAGCCAGCTCGGCATGCGCTCATCCCATATCTTCCGGCTGCTGGAGTGGCCGCTTATTCGCGGCATCTTGCCCGGGCTGGCCAGCCTCATCTTTATGCTCTGCTTCACCAGCTTCACCACAGTGCTGGCACTGGGGGGCGGGCCGAAATCGACCACCCTGGAGGTGGCAGTCTATCAAGCGCTGCGCTTTGACTTCGATCTCGCCACCGCGGGCGGACTGGCGCTGGTACAGCTCATCCTGACCGCCGCCCTGCTCGCCCTGCAGCACAAGCTGCAGACTACCCCGGCTAGTCGGGTGACTCCCCATCGCCCCAGTCTGCGGCCGGACCGTCATCAGCCGGGCGCGGCCGTGGTGGATCTCCTCTCGCTCGGCATCGGGCTCGCCATCTTTCTGCCACCGCTGCTGGCCATCGTGGTGGCAGGCCTTCAACCCGACCTGCTGACGGCGCTCACGTCCAGCAAGCTGTGGCAGGCGAGCGGCCAGTCACTGTTGATTGCGCTGGCGGCGGGCACCCTTGCCACCCTGCTCGGTGGCGCACTGCTGCTCACCAGCCGTCATCTGCGGGTACGGGTTCGCAAGCGACGGGCTGCCGCCCTGTGGGAAGCCAGCGGCTCGGTGATCCTGATGATCCCGGCAGTGGTGCTCTCTACCGGCCTGTTCATCCTGTTTATGCCCTTTGCCGACGTGTTCGCCCTCGGCCCCTGGCTGGTGGTGCTGGTCAACGCCCTGATGGCGCTACCCTATGTGCTTCGCACCCTCTCCGCCCCCATGCAGCTGGTGGTGCGCCAGTATGACCGGCTGGCGGACAGCCTGGGGGTACGTGGCCTGCATCGCCTGCGGCTGGTGGAGTGGCCGCTGCTGCGCCGTCCGCTGGCACTGGCGATGGCGCTGTCGATGATCCTCTCGCTGGGGGATCTTGGTGCCATCGCCATGTTTGGCAGCCAGGAGCTCACCACCCTGCCCTGGCTGCTCTACCAGCAGCTCGGCAGTTACCGGCTGACCGAAGCGGCCGCCACCGCCCTGCTGCTGCTGACACTCTGTTTCTCCCTGTTCTGGCTGGTGGAACGGGGACTTGGAGGAAAACATGCTGAACATTGATACGCTGGTGACCAGCTACCCCGACTGGCGCGTCAGCTTCAGCGCGAAGCTGCCCAAAGGGGAGATCACCGCGCTGATTGGCCCAAGCGGCGCAGGCAAATCGACCCTGCTCGGGATGATCGCCGGATTCGTGCCGGTGGAGTCGGGCAGCCTCAGCTTCGATGGCGAAGATCTGTTGCCGCTGGGCCCGGCCGAGCGGCCAGTCACCACCCTGTTTCAGGATCACAACCTGTTCCTGCACCTGTCGGTGTTCGACAATATCGCCATCGGCTTGCACCCGGGTCTGCGCCTGAGTGCCGCCCAGCGGGCACAGGTGATCGATGCAGCCGAGCGGGTTGGTCTTGGCGAGATGCTAAACCGTCTGCCGGAGCAGCTCTCCGGCGGCCAGCAGCAGCGGGTCGCGCTGGCTCGCGCGCTGGTGCGCGGCAAACCGCTGCTGCTGCTGGATGAGCCCTTCTCTGCCCTCGATCCCGCCCTGCGCCGGGAGATGCTGGCGGAAGTGGCGAGGCTAGCCTGCGAGCAAGGCATTACCGTACTGATGGTCTCCCACAATCCTGAAGATGCCCAGCTGATTGCCGATCAGGTGCTGTTTGTCGACGAGGGGCGCATCGCCCTGCAGGGAAAGCCGGATATTCTGCAAAACAGCGATCATCCCGGGCTACTACGCTATCTGGGTCGTACGCAGGGCTCATGACCGGCGACGGGCTCAAAAAAGGGGAAGCCGGATGGCTTCCCCTTTCACATGCAGAGCTCCCGTTAAATCAGAGATTTTCCTCGGCGAACGAAGCCAGTCGGCTGCGCACCACGCCGTTGAGGAAGATGTTGGCACTGCCGTCAAAATCCTTGAAGCGCTCGACGATGTAGGTGAGACCCGAGGTCACCGGGCTCAGGTAGTTGGAGTCGATCTGGGCCAGGTTACCGGAGCAGACGATCTTGGTGCCCTCGCCGCAGCGGGTGATGATGGTCTTGATCTGGGACGCGGTCAGGTTCTGGCACTCATCCAGCAACACGAAGGTGTTCTGGATGCTGCGCCCGCGCATGAAGTTGACCGATTTGAACTGGATGTTGGCCTTCTCCATGATGTAGCTGAGCGAGCCGCTCATGTTCTCGTCCTGCTTATGCAGCACCTCCAGGGTGTCGGTCACCGCCGCCAACCAGGGCATCATCTTCTCCTCTTCGGTGCCGGGCAGAAAGCCGATGCTTTCAGCAATTTCCGGGGTATTCCGGGTGACGATCACCTTCTCGTAAATGCCCTTCTCAATCACCAGCTCCAGCGCAGCAGCCATTGCCAGCAAGGTCTTGCCGCAACCGGCCGGGCCGGTCAGGATCACCAGATCGATGTGCGGATCGAGCAGTGCATCCAGCGCCATCCCCTGATAGACGTTCTTGGGATGGACACCCCACGCCTTGCGGGACATCAGTCGCTCGCGACCCAGATCCTTGATGCGGATCTTGTTGCCGTCGTGACTGAGCACCCGGGCTGCGAAGAAATTCTCTTCATCCACCAGATACTGGTTTACGTGAACCCCCTCCAGCAGGTTGGCATCGATCACATGGATGGTGTCGCGGCCGTGGGTCTCGCTCTCACACTCGCCAACCCGCTCCCAGAAGCTGCCGGGCACCACCTGAAAACCCTTGGCCAGCAGGCGGATATCATCGATCAACTGGTCACTACGGTAATCTTCAACGTGAGCAAGCCCGGCCCCTTTGGCTTTGAGGCGCATGTTGATGTCTTTGGTGACCAGCACCACCTGACGCTTCAACTCGTGCTTTTGCAGATAGAGGGCCGCGTTGATGATGCGGTTGTCGGCCTCCTTGTCGGTAAACACCTCGGCATCCTGCGGCAGATGGTGATCGCTGAAGATGCAGATATTGCCGCTCGCTTCGCCAGCCAGCGGCACGCCCTGGGTGATCTGATCCGGGGTTGCATCGCGGAAGACATCTTCCAGCGCACGAATGGCCACCCGCGCGTCGCGGCTGACATCCTTGTTGCGATCCTTGATGTTATCGAGCTCTTCCAGCACCGTCATGGGGATGAGCACGTCGTGCTCTTTGAAGGAGTAGATAGCGAGGGGTTCGTGAAGCAGAACGTTGGTATCCAGGATAAACAGCTTTCGGTCCGTATTGTCCATAAGCATCCTCCTTGGCACTGAAGGGCCACGTGTGTGAATCTCAGATGTCATTGAAACCACACGGCCGTGACAGTTTTATTACCCTCAACGCTACGCCCGATTTTACTATCGCGCAACAAATCACTTGGCCGCCTAATTTGATTGCGCATAAAAACAGCAATACAAAGACCGGCACTGTGGCCGGTCTTTTTTCTATCGTTCAACTACTTGAGCATGTTTGTCAGCCGCACTTGGAGTCGCCACAGTTGAGGCAGGTCATGCAGCCATCCTTCAGCACCAGCGCCTTGGTGTGGCACTTGTAGCAGAGCGCGGCATTGGCCGGGAAACCACTGCCAGTCTGTTGCTCTTCAGCCTCCTGAGCCGCCTTCAACTCGGCCTGCTTCTCGGCCAGAAACGCCTGCTGATGCTCGTCCAACCCCGGCGCCTTGAGCATGCCTATCTCGGTGAGATGGCTCTCGATCACGTTGCCAATTTCGGCGATCAGCGATGGAACGTACTTGCCCTTGTTCCAGTATCCGCCCTTGGGATCAAACACCGAGCGCAGCTCCTCCACCAGGAAAGTGACATCCCCACCCTTGCGGAATACGGCGGAGATAATGCGGGTCAGCGCCACGATCCACTGGTAGTGTTCCAGGCTCTTTGAGTTGATGAAGATCTCGAACGGACGGCGGGTTTCGTGCACCGTGCCCTCGTTGAGAATGATGTCGTTGATGGTGATGAACAGCGAGTGCTCGGAGACATGTTCCGGCGTCTTCAGCTTGTAGGTGGTGCCCATCAGTCGCTCCGGACGCAACACGGTTTCGTGCATGTGCACCACGTCATCCTGCGGGGCCAGCTCTTCTTGCGGCTCATCCTTAGTACGCACCTTGTAGGCGACGATTTTCTTGTCGATCTTCTTGACCATAATGTCGTTCTCAGAATTTACCGTAATAGCCTTCTTTCAAGGCGTCGTAGAGGTTGGCGGCCGTATGCAGCTCGCCATCGTATTCGATCTCTTCGTTCCCCTTGACGGAGATGATGGAGCCATCCTCTAGGGTGAAATCGTACAGGGTGTTCTCCAGATCCTTCTCCTTCACCAGCACGCCCTGGAAGGCCTCCGGATTGAAGCGGAAGGTGGTGCAGCCCTTGAGGCCAGAGTCCGAGGCATACATGTAGATGTCCTTGAACTGCTCGAACGGGAAATCGGTTGGCACGTTGGCAGTCTTGGAGATGGAGGAGTCAATCCAGCGCTGGGCCGCCGCCTGAATGTCCACATGCTGCGCCGGGCTGATGTCATCGGCAGTAATGAAATAGTCCGGCAGACTGCTCGCCTCATCATCGGCATAGGGCATGGCGGCCGGATTCACCAGCTCGCGGTAGGCCAGCAGCTCGAAGGAGTAGACATCGACGCTCTCCTTGCTCTTCTTGCCCGGCTTGATGACGTTGCGGCTGTAGTGGTGGGCAAAGCTCGGCTCGATGCCGTTGCTGGCGTTGTTGGCCAGTGACAGGGAGATAGTGCCGGTGGGCGCAATACTGCTGTGGTGGGTGAAACGCCCACCCACTTCCGCCAGCTCGGAGACCAGCGCAGGATCTACCTCGGCAACCTGCTGCATATAGCGGCTATAACGCGCATGCAGCACCTTGCCCTTCACCTTGTCGCCCACCTTGATGCCATCAGCCGCCATTTCCGGGCGCAGACGCAGCATCTTGCCGGTCACTTCGAACTCCTGCTCCATGATGGGGGCTGGGCCCTTCTCCTTGGCAAGACGCAGGGACTCCTGCCAGCCGGTCATCGCCAGCTCTTGGGATACCTGCTCGGTAAAAGCTACGGATGCCGCAGAGCCGTACTTGATCTGCAGCATGGTGAGGGTCGAACCAAGACCCAGGAAACCCATGCCATGCCGGCGCTTGGCTGTGATCTCCTCGCGCTGTTTGGCCAGTGGCAGTTGGTTGATCTCCACCACGTTGTCGAGCATGCGGGTGAAGATGGCCACTACATTGCGAAACGCCTGCCAATCGAACGCCGCGTTTTCAGTAAAAGGGTCGCGCACAAACTTGGTCAGATTGACCGAACCCAGCAGACAGGCACCGTAGGGCGGCAGCGGCTGCTCGCCACAGGGGTTAGTCGCGCGGATCTCTTCACAGAACCAGTTGTTGTTCATCTGGTTGACCTTGTCGATCAGGATGAAGCCGGGCTCTGCATAGTCATAGGTGGAGGTCATGATGACATTCCACAGCTTGCGGGCTGGCAGGGTCTTGTAGACCTTGCAAGCGACCTGCCCCAACTCGTTGAATACAACCCCTTCCTTGTTGGGCCAGTCGGCCCATAGCACCTGAGCAGGATCGTCCAGCGCAATGCCATCCTGCCCCACCTCTTTGGCGGTGTAGGGGAAGATCAGCGACCAGGGGGCATCCTCTTTCACCGCCTTGACGAAATCTTCGGTGATGAGCAGGGAGAGGTTGAACTGACGCAGGCGGCCATCTTCACGCTTGGCCTGAATAAACTCGATCACATCGGGATGGCGGATATCCATGGTACCCATCTGGGCGCCGCGACGGCCACCGGCTGACGAGACGGTGAAACACATCTTGTCATAGATATCCATAAAGGAGAGCGGGCCGGAAGTGTAGGCACCTGCACCGGAGACAAAGGCACCGCGCGGGCGCAGGGTCGAGAAGTCATAGCCGATACCGCACCCGGCTTTCAGGGTCAGGCCAGCCTCGTGCACCTTGCCGAGGATATCGTCCATCGAATCTTCGATGGTGCCGGAAACAGTACAGTTGATGGTTGAAGTGGCAGGCTTGTGCTCAAACGCCCCCGCATTAGAGGTGATGCGGCCCGCCGGAATAGCACCATTGCGCAGTGCCCACAGGAACGGCTCATACCAGGCCTCAGGTTCCAGCTCCTGCTCTGCCAACGCACGGGCTACCCGCTGGTAGGTCTCGTCGATAGAGCTGTCGATGGGAGTGCCATCCTTGCTCTTGAGGCGATACTTGCTATCCCAGATCTCGAGGGACGTTTCCTGCATGGGGATAAGGCGGGAGCCAAGCTCACTCTCCAGCACCGGGTTCGATTTAGCCATTTTCAATCAACCTTATGTGAATGCATCGACATCATGACAACAGCAGAAAACACAACTAATGGTGCCATCTAAAATTAATGACACAACATATAGTAAACCTGATGCCATGAGGGCGCCGATTCTAACCTAAAAAAATGCCCCGGCCAGCAGATTTCTGGACCGAGGCACTTAACTGATTAATTTACTGAGAGATTTAACACTCAGAGATAGATCAGGGCTTCTTGACGTAAACGATCGGTGTTTCACCCGCCATATTCAGATAGAACTCGTAGACGCCATCGGCATCCGGTGAGAACTTCATGTCCTCATACTTGGAGCAGGGATTGACCGGCACACCCTCACCACCCAACACGGCAACACCATCACTCGGGCTCTTGTAGCCAAAGTTGGTACCGCAGCTCCAGCCTGAATCAGCAAACTTGAACTTGTAGGGGGCCCACTCTTTCTTGAGGGTGCCTTTGGCCATATAGAGCTTGTCGGCCACCTTGACTACCTTGCTTTCATCAGTCGCCATCCAGTCGTTCATTTCCCCGCGCAGGTAGATGGACTTGCCACCGAAGTCGCTGTTGTCTGCCCCAGCCTGCTCTGCACCACCATTGGATGCGCAACCGCCTAATACCAGGGTTCCCGCCGCCAGCATCATCGTTACTGTTCTCTTGAACATGAGTCTATTCCTTAAATTATTGTGATTCCTTGGTCCATCAATATGGACTGAAGAATTAAACCAGAGGAGGCATCACAAGAAAGGTAGAGGCATCACATTCTGTGTTTTTTATATCCAACCCATTGAACCAGCGAGCAAATATTGAACACGAAAGGAGATCCCTTTGGGGTTTCGCAGGGGGATTCAATGAATGACAAGAAGGGAAAAGCTTAATAAGCTGGCGACTTGCTGAATAGCAGGTAATAAAAAACCCCGCTCATAGAGCGGGGTTTCTTGTATTGGGTGCCTGGCAGTGTCCTACTCTCGCATGGCGAATGCCACACTACCATCGGCGCTACCGCGTTTCACTTCTG
>NZ_JAAKXB010000017.1:0-95635 GCF_029479985.1 Aeromonas sp. A600620
GTAGCGCCGATGGTAGTGTGGCATTCGCCATGCGAGAGTAGGACACTGCCAGGCACCCAATTTAAGAACCCCGCTCATCGAGCGGGGTTTTTTATTACCTGAAACTCAGAAGGTAGCCTGATTTTTTACCGGCCCTATCTCCTTTCCTCTGTTCTTATTGTTACTCGGAGCTGCTTTCTGGTTCCACAAATAGCCTGATGTTCCGCTTGGTACTCTTTCTTCACTGAACCGCTGTCGCTCTGTATGGCGGCTCTGGCGTAGTCATGATCCACGAATCCTATGCTCGCCCGTACGCTACGATCTCTTGCTTGCGATCTTTCCTGGGCATCTGCGTCCTGTGTTAGCTGAAGTCTTTCTTTTTGAGCCCTCTGTTTGTCCATGATTTTGTTAGTCGCCCACTGACGTTATGCCAGAGAGTGTGTTGGCTGTGCTAACACGCAGGCGCAGTGGTTGCTGCTTTGGGTCCTTGTTGTTTGGGATAATAAGGAATTGGGAAGGGATACCCGCAGGAACGCAGAGGTTAGATGTTGGTAGGGGATCTTGTGGTGGCTATTGAGCCTGCAGGTGGGAAAATTAATGGGGGCGCTGAAGAAGGCTAATGTGTTGAGATCTATGAGGAATGACAAATCGGAGGCAAATAAAAAGCCCACGCAACATGGTTGCATGGGCTCGGTATGAATGGCGGAGGAGGTGGGATTTGAACCCACGGATGGTCGCCCATCGCCGGTTTTCAAGACCGGTGCATTCAGCCGCTCTGCCACCCCTCCGCAACAGTGCGGCGAATATTACCATGCTGATCCGGCTTGTAAATCCCTGTCCGGTTTGATTGCTGGTTAATTGCGCTAAATGACATGAAAAAGTGGCAATCATGGCTCATCAAGCGCTTTTTTGGCCAGATAGCTTGACTTGAAAACAGACTCAACCACTATAGTGGCCTCTATCATATCCTCTGCAAGATAACGTTATGACTATTAAAAATGCCCTGTTTTGCGCGCTGGCTGGCGTGACCCTGCTGGCGACGCCGGTACATGCAAGCGAGCTGACCAAAAGCGATGTCGAGCAAATCGTTCGCGACTATCTGGTCAAGAATCCCGAGATCCTGGTCGAGATGTCCAATGCCCTGCGTGCCAAGCAGGAGAGCCAGCAGGCCGAGAGTGACAAGGCGCTGATCAAGGCTCACTCCAAGCAGCTTTATGCCAATCAGGATCCCGAGATGGGGAATCCGAAGGCGTCGCTGACCATTGTGGAGTTTTTTGATTACAACTGCGGTTACTGCAAGCGGGCCCATCCGCTGGTCAAGCAGCTGATGGCGGAAGATAACGATATCCGTTACATCTACAAGCAGTTCCCCATTCTGAGCGAGTCCTCCTACTTCGCCGCCCGTGCTGCGCTGGCGGTCCAGCTGGGTCAGCCTGACAAGTACCAGGCGTTCCACGAGAAGCTCTATAGCCATCAGGGCCCGCTCGCTGATGAAGCACAGGTCAAGCAGTTGGCTGTGGCGGCCGGTGTAGACTGGAGCAAGGTGGAGGCCAAGATCAAGGATGGCAGCATTGACCAGAACCTCGGTACCAACCGTGCGCTGGCTGAAGCGCTCGGTATCTCCGGTACCCCGGCCTTCATCATCGGTGATCAGATCCTGCGCGGTGCCCCCCGTGATCTGGCCAGCCTGAAGGGGTTTATCAAGGACGTGCGTGCCGGCAAGAGTATTCAATAAGCAGTTGTTATGGTCGAGGGCCCAGCGCCCCGGCCAGATACAGAAAGAGGGTCGGTATCACTACCGGCCCTCTTTTTTATTATGTCCTTTGGCACAAGTGGTCGTCGCGAAAGGACCATAACAACGTGCTCAGGACCCGGCCTGTTGGCCTCAGTAACAAGTATTAGCAGAGTCGTTCGGAGTCTATTGATAAATATTTTGCCTCGCAGAGGTGTGTCGTGAGCATTGCTTAATTCCGGTCAAGATTTTTTCTGCTGCTTGCCTTAGAATCGCCGCCCGTTGCAGGAGAAACCCCTATGTTAGTTGATATTTTACGGCTGGTTTTTATAGCCGGAGGCCTCGTATTCATCTTTATGCTGGTGCAAGCCTGCTGGCGGAAGAAGCAGAGTGGATCCTTTGAGGCGACCCCCTTCTGGCCGGTGGCGTTGATCGGTGGGGTTGCCAACTTTCTCGATACCCTTGGGGTGGGTAGCTTTGCGGTAAAGACCGCCTGCTACAAGCAGTTCAAGCTGATCGATGATCGAGTGCTGCCGGGTACCCTCAATGGGCAGTGCGTGCTGCCAACCGTGACTCAGTCGCTGATCTTTGTCGGCGCAGTCGCGGTGGATCCGCTGACGCTGATCAGCATGATGATGGCCGCCGCAGCTGGCGCGGCCTGGGGCGCTCGCCATGTGGCCTCGTTTGATCGGCAGACCATCCGGCTGGTGATGGCTATCTCCTTACTGGTCGTCGCAGGGCTTATCTTTGCCGGTCTGCTGGGGCTTTTCCCTGTAGGCGGCGATGCGATGGGGCTCAGCGGCTACAAGTTGGCGATTGCCCTGCTTGGCAATTTCATCTTCGGGGTACTGATGAATGTCGGTATCGGCCTGTTTGCCCCCTGCATGACGCTGGTTTATCTGCTGGGGATGAACCCGCTGGCGGCGTTTCCGATCATGATGGGCTCCACCGCCGTGCTTAGCGTCTTCTCCGCAGGCACCTTTATCCGCAAAGGGGCGTTCGATGCCAAAGCCGTGCTGGCGGTGGCCATCTTCGGCCCCATCGGTGTGGTGCTGGCAGCCATGCTGGTCAAATCCATGGATATGGAGATGCTGAAGTGGTTGGTTGCCTTTATCGTCATCTATACCTCCTGGACCATGTACGCTTCCTGGCGGGCGGTGCGTCGCTCCCCTGTGCAACTGACGGTGGAGAGCGCAGGCTAGCCTGTACCAGTGCCGCTTCGGCCTTGGCCCCCAGAAAAACATAGAGGCCAAGCGCCAGCAGCAAACCCACCGCACACCCCATCACTCCGACCGCTGGCCAGAGCAGCTCGTTCTGGCCGAGCGAGCCTTTGAACAGCAGCAACAGCCCCTCGATGGAGACCGCGATCAGAATGGCAGCGATAAAGCGGGTGATGGTGCGGCGAATGGCGCTGTGGCGGAAGATATCCTTATGCAGCAGTACCTCCTCTTCCAGAATGGTCTTGCCCAGATCGAACACCGCCAGTGCCAGCGTCAGGAAGATGATGGCGCTAAAGGCGCCGAGCTGGTTCTGCTGCTCGCCGCACAATAGCTGGTAGAGCTGCTCCAGCCCGTGCCAGATCAGGGTGGCGACGATCAAAAACAGCGCCATGCTGAGCACCACATAGACCGCCTTGAACCAGGGCATGGCGCGGCGGCGCTCCCTGTCTCCCATCAACCAGCCAATCAGCTGATTCAGACAGACGGTGATCTCCCGTCCTTGCCCCTGCACGATGAGGTGCAACCGGTTATGGGCGGCCGGTGCCGCAGGCTGGATGCACATCGGCCCCTGATAGTGGTCAATGCTGACCACAAAGGGATACCCCTTGAGCGAGACAAGGGGGGCGCTGAGCAGCCCCTGCAGTAGCGGGGTCAACTCCTCCTGATACTCCTGATAGCGCCGCAGCACATCGATGGGGCTCATCTCTGCCATATGGACCTCGGTGACGTGGGCTCTTGTGGTGAATGTGCAAATAGTGGGCCTGCTTTATGACAGGGATGGCGGGGCAAGTTGCACCAGAGGATGACAAATCGGTGGATGATGAGGGGGTAATGCACCAGAAATGGGCGTATTGCCGCCCTGTGTGGTGATGGAGTCTCTGTAATAGAAAAGGGCCCGTGACGGGCCCTTTGCGACAACCAGTGGCGATTTAGCCAGCCAGCTTGGCGAAGCTGCGCTCGGCGGCAGCCAGGGTATGTTCGATCTCCTTGTCGCCGTGAGCCAGTGACAGGAAGCCCGCCTCGTAGGCGCTCGGCGCCAGATAGACACCCTCTTCCAGCATCAGATGGTAGAAGCGCTTGAAGCGTTCCATATCGCAGCGAGTGACCTGCTCGTAGCGGGTGATTTCGGGCTCGTCGGTGAAGAAGAAGCCGAACATGCCGCCCACATAGTTGATGGCGAGCGGGATGCCGTGTTTGGTGGCGGCCGCTTTCAGCCCTTCTGCAACCCGCGCGGTCTTGGCGCTCAGCTGCTCATAGAGACCCGGCTCCAGCAGCAGATCCAGCATGGTCAGACCGGCTGCCATGGCCACCGGGTTACCGGAGAGAGTACCCGCCTGATAGACAGGGCCGGTCGGTGCGATGTGTTGCATCACCTTCTTCTTGCCGCCGAAGGCGCCCACAGGCATGCCGGCACCGATGATCTTGCCGAGGGTGGTGAGATCCGGGTCGATGTTGTAGTGACCCTGAGCACCGCGCAGGGAGACGCGGAAGCCGGTCATCACCTCGTCCAGGATCAGCAGGGCACCGAACTCGTCACAGATGGCGCGCAGCCCTTCCAGGAAGCCGGGGACCGGCGGGATGCAGTTCATGTTGCCTGCGACCGGCTCGACGATGATACAGGCAATTTCGCTGCCGTACTGGGTGAAGGCTTCACGCACCGAATCCAGATCGTTGAAGACGCAGGTCAGGGTGTGCTTGGCGAAATCGGCCGGAACGCCCGGGCTGTTCGGTTGACCCAGGGTCAGGGCGCCGGAACCGGCCTTGACCAGCAGGGAGTCGGCGTGGCCGTGGTAGCAGCCCTCGAATTTGACGATCTTGTCGCGGCCGGTGTAGCCGCGGGCCAGACGGATGGCGCTCATGGTGGCTTCGGTGCCGGAGTTGACCATCCGAACCTGCTCCATGGAGGGGACGATCTGGCGGACTTTCTCGGCCATCAGCACTTCGATCTCGGTCGGCGCACCGTAGCTCAGCCCCTTCTCAACGGCCTTGATGACGGCGGCTTTGATGGCGGGGTGGTTGTGACCCAGCAGCATGGGGCCCCAGGAGCCGATGTAATCCACATAGGCCTGACCATCCACATCATAGAGGTAGGCGCCATCGGCGTGATCGATGAAGCGGGGCGTGCCGCCGACCCCATTGAAGGCGCGTACCGGTGAGTTGACGCCACCCGGAATGGTCTGGCGGGCCTGTTCAAACAGCTGATCTGATTTTGACATGGATCATCCTTAATGGGATTTTGGTCGTCACACAAGGGATTGCAGCCGATTGAGACTCGGCAGGTCGGAGCATCAGGAGTATGCTTTGCGCTCTCGCCACCCGGACTCTCGGTCTGCTCCCGTGACAAAAATTTAACGGGCCGACTATAGCAGAAAGCCCCAGCCCTGGGCAGCCGAGCAACGCGCCGGGTGATCCTGATCTCAGCTAGCTGACGATATGGTTTTTCCAAGTTGGTGTAACAAGATGGCGCAACAAGCTCTCTCCTCTGAAGCCGATACCTCTGCGCGGGGGCCGCTTTCCCGCATTATCCGGCAAGACAAGATGCCCTTGCTGGTTCTGTTGCTGGCGGCGCTGGTCGGCACCCTGGCCGGACTGGTGTGCGGCCTGTTCGAATCGGGAGTCCACTGGCTGGCAGAGCAACGCATTGCCTTGCTGGCCGACCGTCCCTGGTGGCAGCTCGGTCTGCTCGGCTTTGGCTTCAGCGCCTTGCTGGGATTTGTCGGCTACTTCCTCACTCATACCTTTGCCCCGGAAGCGGGCGGTTCCGGCATTCCCGAGATCGAGGGGGCGATGGATGATCTGCGCCCGGTGCGGTGGTGGCGGGTGTTGCCGGTCAAGTTCTTCGGTGGCATCTGCACCCTGAGCTCCGGTATGGTGCTGGGGCGGGAGGGACCTTCGGTACAGATCGGCGGCAACCTCGGCAAGATGGTGGCGGATATCTTCCGGCTGCCCAAGGAACATGGCCATGCCCTGTTGGCCGCCGGTGCGGCGGGCGGTCTGGCTGCTGCCTTCAATGCGCCGCTGGCGGGCATCCTGTTCGTGATGGAGGAGATGCGACCGCAATTCCGCTACTCCTTTCTGGCCATCAAGGCGGTGGGGATCTCCGCCATCATGGCGACCTTGATGTTGCAGAACATGAAAGGGCAGGGAGCGGTGATCACCTTGCCCCACTACGATGCGCCAGCCCTCAAGGCGCTCTGGCTGTTCCTCTTTATGGGGGCCACTTTCGGGGTGCTCGGTTTTGTCTTCAACAAGTTGGTGCTGGCCTGTCAGGATGGCTATCTGGCGTTGCATCAGAACAAGCGCCACCGTTTCGTGGCCATCGGCATGCTGGTCGCCGGGACCTTTGGGGTGCTGTCGCTGTTTGCCCCCTCGGTGACGGGGGGCGGCACCGAGCTTATTCCCCATCTGATGGGGGATGAGTATGCGATGGCGAGCCTGTTCCTCATCTTCTCGGTGCGGCTGGTCGCGACCCTCATCTGCTTCTGTTCCGGTGCCCCGGGCGGGGTGTTTGCGCCGACCCTGGCGTTGGGCACTCTGTTTGGCGTGGTGTTCGGCCATCTGTTTCATGCGGCGTTTCCGGAGCTTGGCATCGAGCCCGGCGCCTTTGCCATCGCCGGAATGGGGGCGCTGTTTGCTGCCACAGTGCGTGCTCCCATCACGGGCATCGTGCTGGTCACCGAGATGACCGACAACTATCAGCTGATCCTGCCGATGATGATCACCACAGTCGGTGCGACTCTGGTTGCCCAGTGGCTGGGTGGCCGACCGATCTATTCCCAGATCCTAGAGCGAACTTTACGGCTCGCCGCGCGTCAAAAGCGGGGTGATGGCAGCGCCACGGCCAGTTAATTTTTCCCTTTATCGCCAGTGACCCCGGTCCGGGCGGTATAGTGAAGGGAGAGGCGCTGCCGTAAATGGCGTGATAACGGGATGAGGGGCTATGTCCAATCTATTGAAGTTATTGGTCGTGTTAGCCGTTGGCGGGCTCATCGGTTACTTTGTCGGTAACCGCCAGGAGCTGGCCCAGAGCAGCCTGTTGGTGGTGCAGCAGGAGACGCTGGATCGTCAGGGCAAGGCCATCGGCCAGCTCAAGACCGAATTGGGGGTGAAAGATACCCGGCTGGCGACCCAAAAAGCGGCCTTCGAGCAGTTGCAGACCACCTTGAAGAGTCAGGAGGCGCAGGTGCAGGAGCTCAAGCGCCAGCTGGCCTTTTTCGAGCGGATCATGCGCCCCACCGGCGAACAGGTGGGGGTGGTGATCGATAACCTGACCTTGCAGGAGACCAGCATTCCCGGTCGCTACCACTATCGTCTCGCCCTGACCCAGCCCGCCAAAAAGCGGGAGCTGTTTCGTGGTCAGGTGCAGATCCGGGTTGAGGGGAGCCTGGCTGATAAGCCGAAGACGCTGACCGGTCGCGATCTCGGAATGAAGGTGAGCGAGTGGCGTTATGCCCTGCGTTATTTCCAGCTGCTGGAAGGGAATTGGCAGTTGCCGGAAGGCTTTGTGCCGGATCGGATCCGTGTCACCATCAACAAGGATGGCAGGCAACCAGCGCAAGAGCTGCTGGTTGAGTGGGGCGAGGTGATCAAGCCGCTGGTCGCCACACCGCCTGCTCCGGTTCCCGCGGCCGGTTAAACGTGGTGAATACTTGAACTGAATGGTCGGGTATTGGATAATTTCGCGGTTTCCATGTTTGTGGATCTAATGGTTGTGAGGTCAGTAATGAGTGCAGTAGCAGAAGCCCCGCTGCCCATCCAGATGACGGATGCGGCGGCCAACAAGGTGAAGAACCTGATCACCGAGGAAGAGAATCCCGAGCTGAAGCTGCGGGTATACATCACGGGTGGGGGCTGCTCCGGTTTCCAGTATGGCTTTACCTTTGATGAGAAGATCAACGACGGGGACACCGTAGTCGAGAAGAATGGCGTCACCATGGTGATCGATCCCATGAGCCTGCAATATCTGGTAGGCGGCAGTGTGGATTACACCGAGGGTCTGGAAGGTTCACGCTTTACCGTGACCAACCCCAATGCCACCACGACCTGTGGCTGTGGCTCCAGCTTCTCCATCTGATCGGCGTATCGGTCTGATGAAACGGCTCTCGGCAACGAGGGCTGTTTTTGTTTGTGGTGATCAGTGTGCTCCATCAAACAGCATTTCTCTGAAACAACAAAGGCGCCTTGATGGCGCCTTTGTTGTTTGCAGGATGGCTTAGCGGGAGCTTGCCGCCGCGACCAGCGGGATCCGGTTCACCGCCTTGCCCATGTAGGCGAGGGTGATGGTCACAATGATGCAGGTGAAGCTCAGCCACATGTAGGGGAGGTAGTCGAGGGTGGCCACTCCCAGTACCCCGGCCATGAAGATGCCATTGTCGCTCCAGGGCACCATGCCGCAGGTGAGGGTGCCGCCAAACTCGGCGTTGCGAGAGAGGTTCTTGCGCGCCAGTCCCAGTCGGTCGTAGTTCTTGGCCATGATCTTGGGGGTCAGGATCAGCGACACATACATGGCTGAGCCGAACACGTTGGCCAGAAACGCGGTGCCGATGGTGTGGCTGGTCAGGCTGCCGACGCTATTGATGCGCTTCTCGAAGGCGCTGGCGATCACTTCCAGAATGCCAACCTTCTCCAGCAGGCCGCCAAACCCGAGACCGAAGATGATGACCGCGACCGAGCCCAGCATGGACTCCATGCCGCCGCGACCGAGAATGTTGTCGATAAAATCGATGCCGGAGGTGATGGCAAACGGACTATAAGCTGAGTGCATCGCTTTGACCGGATCCATGCCCTGGAAGGCGATGGCCCAGATCAGGCCCAGCAGGGCGCCGAAGCTGATCACCGGGAAGGCGGGCTTGCGGTTGGCCAGCAGACCCAGCACCAGCACCACGGGGACTATGGCCAGCGGGGTGATGTTGAACTGGTTGTCGAGAGCCTCCATCACCAGATTGACCTGCTCCAGGCTGACATTACCCGAATACTGCATGCCCACCACGGTGAACAGCACGGCGGTGATGACATAGGAGAGCAGGCTGATAGGCAGCATCCCCTTGATATGCTCCACCACGTCGACGTTGGACATGGTCGAAGCCAGCACTACTGAGTCGGAGAGCGGAGAGAGCTTGTCACCAAAATAGACGCCGGAGAGCACGGCACCGGCTACCAGCGGCGCAGGCACGCCGAGGCTGTGGCCGATCCCCATCATGGCGATACCGGCGGTGGCGGCAGAGCCCCAGGAGGTGCCGGTGGCCAGCGAGGTCAGGGAGCAGATGATCAGGGTCGCCAGCAGGAAGATGGACGGGTGAATCACCTTGAGGCCGAAGTAGATGATGCTGGGGACTATGCCACCGGCAATCCAGGTGCCGACCAGAGCACCGACGGAGACCAAGATCAGGATGGCCCCCATTCCCTTGGCAACGCCGTCAACGGCTGCCTGTTCCAGGGATTTGTAATCGTGGCCGAGTTTGATGCCAAGCCCCATAATGACGAACCAGGCGATGAACAACGCCAGCTGGATCGGCAGATCGAGCACGCTGGTGAACGAGAATGCCAGGGCCAGGAAAATGGCCAGACAGGCAAACACCTGTGCCATGCCCGGTAGTCGGATGTGGTTTTGTTGGTTTTGCATAGATACTTCCTAAACTCTTGCTCGCCAAGGTCACTCCCTCTCGTCCTGTGGATACATCGATCCCGAGGAGGCAACCCAAAAAGAGGCCGCAATCTACCACAAACCCGGCGGGTTAAAGCCCCATCAAATTGGCAAAAATGCACATTTGATTGAAAAAATCACAAATTAGTTGATCTCATAACCCGTTTTTGAGCGGCCTGTTGACACAAAGGGGCACATACGAAGCTTGCCTGTGACGCCACTTGCATCCCCATCAGATGAAGATGATAATTATTATCAATTGTTGATTGGGGAGAAAACAATGCGCTGGATATTGCGGGGGATGATGTTGCTGGTGGCGGTGGCCGTACTCGCATGGGGTCAGGATAAAGAGTACGGCACCTGGAGTGCCGGTTTTCTGCTGGCTGCCTGGGTGATGCTGGAGCCCGGATTGCGGCCCGCCTTGATCTTGCTGCCAGTGGCCGGGTTGACCGGTATCGTTACCCTGCTCTGGCAGCAGCCCTGGTTATGAGCTTTTGACGGGAGCCTGCTTGATCTTCTGCTGTGCCACCTTGAGCGATTCGACCACCAGCTTTTCCATTTCGGTGCGCTTGGCGTCGGTCAGGAAGTAGATCATGTCGACATTGTGTCGAATATAGTGGGCCGGAAGCTGGTTGAGGGTGAGGCAGCAGAGGTCGGCCATCTGATCGCTGTTGAGTTTTTGCTGCAGCCCCTGTTTCTCAATCTCCTTGAGCACCAGATGTTCGTAAAAGTTGTGAATGTCGGTATCCAGTATCATATGCGTTCCTTGGCATGACGATGAGCGGGCAGTCGTCAAAAGCATAGCCATAACAAGGAGTAAAAACAAAAGGCCCATCACTTTCGTGATGGGCCTTTTGCGTAATGAATGGTGCGAAGAGAGGGACTCGAACCCTCACATCCGTGGGACACTAACACCTGAAGCTAGCGCGTCTACCAATTCCGCCACCTTCGCACACTGATTTTCTCCAGCTGGTTTTTAAATGCGGTTGGAGCGCATTGCTCTGTGTTTACATGTCAGAATCATGGTGCGAAGAGAGGGACTCGAACCCTCACACCCGGGGGGCACTAACACCTGAAGCTAGCGCGTCTACCAATTCCGCCACCTTCGCACATTCGGGTTTTCTAGTTGGATTTACATGCTGCTGAATCAGCATGGCAGTATTGGTGCGAAGAGAGGGACTCGAACCCTCACATCCGTGGGACACTAACACCTGAAGCTAGCGCGTCTACCAATTCCGCCACCTTCGCATCACTGCGGAGGGGGATTCTATAGAGTTTTGGGGGAGCGTCAACAGCCAAAGGGGACTTTTTTCGCTGTTGACGCCCAAAGTGGCGCCAAGGGTACAAAACTTCAGCAATCAGCTGACGTTTGGCATTCAGTAACGGCCCAATGCGCTCTGATACATCCGTTCATACTGGGTGACCGAGTCAGGCCAGTTGAAGCGGGTGCTCATGGCATTGCGCTGTACCTTGGCAAAACGCTCTTTGTCCTGCAGGAAATAGAGCAGGCTGCGGCGCATGGTATCGAGCAGGATGGCGGCAGTCGGATCGTTAAAGCAGAAGCCGGTGGCATGCTCGGTATCGGCATCCCAATCCACCACGGTATCTTTCAGACCACCCACGGCGCGCACCAGTGGCAGGGTGCCATAGGCGAGACTGTACATCTGGTTGAGGCCGCAAGGCTCGAACAGCGAGGGCATCAGGAAGAAGTCGGCACCGGCTTCGACCAGATGAGCCAGTCGATCGTCATAGGTGTTGATGAAGGCGAGCTTGCCCGGATAATCCCGGGCCATGGTTTGCAGTTGCGTGGCGAGCGCAGGATCGCCAGAGCCGACGATCACCACTTGTACCTGATGGTGGAGGAATTTCTCCAGCGCAGGGAGCAGCAGGGGAACGCCCTTCTGCTCGGTCAGGCGGCAAACCATGCCGTAGATGGGCAAGTCCGCCACGGCCAGCCCCGCCTCCTGTTGCAGGCTCTCTTTGCAGATCTGTTTGCCAGCCATGTTGTCGATGCTGTAGGTCGCAGGCAGGAATTCGTCGAACTCCGGATCCCAGTCCTTGTAATCGCAGCCGTTGAGGATGCCACAGAGATCCGCGGCCCGTTGCTGGAAGATATGCGCCATGCCGTGGGCGCCGAGGTGAGTCAGCAGCTCCTGGGCATAGTTGGGGCTGACCGCATTGATCTTGTCGGCGTAGAGCACCCCGCATTTGAGCAGATTGACGTGGCCGTAGTCGTAGTTGATGCGGCGTTCGTAGTCGGCGATCTCGGGCATGGCCCAGAACTGCTCGCGGCCAAACACCCCCTGAAACGCCGCATTGTGAATGCTGATCACGCTGCGGGTCTGCTGGAAGAAGGGGTTGTGGGCGTGGCGGGTTTTTAGCAGCAGTGGCAGCAGGCCGGTGTGCCAGTCATTGCAGTGGGCGATATCCGGGGCAAAGCCAAGCTGCTCGCAGGCATGGAGGGCCGCGGCAGAGAAGAAGGCAAAGCGCTCGCCATTATCCGGATAGGCCTGATTGTTCTCGGCGTAGAGCTGGGGACGATCGAAATATTGCGGGCAATCGAGCAGATAGACGCAGACGCCATCCAGCTCCATCTGGTAGATGCGATAACCGATATCCGGCAGTCCCGGATGGGTTGGCAACCAGCGAGAAGCGACCAGTCTGGCCTCATCCCGTCGCTTTATCGTCTTGTAGAAGGGGAGCATGATCCTGACATCATGCCCCTTCTGGGCCAGGTACATCGGCAGGGCTCTGGCGACATCGGCCAGGCCCCCGGTCTTGACCAGCCCCTCAACCTCCGAGGCAACAAACAGGATTTTCAGTGGGTTAATAGCCAACTCTTGCTCCCTTAGGTACCACCACGATACCGCCTTCGGATACGGTAAATCGCTCTCTATCGTGGTCGAGATTTTCACCGATAACGGTGCCGGGTGCAATTTCAACATTTTTATCAATGATCGCGCGCCGGATGGAGCAGCCTTCACCAATCTTCACATCCCCCAGCAGCACGGACTCACTGATATGGCTGCACGCGCCGATATTGCAGCGGAAACCGAGGATGGATCGCTGGATCTGGCTGCCCTGAATGAAGCAACCGGCGGAGATCAGCGAGTTGGCGATCTTCACCTTGCACTCGTCGCTGTCGATGAAGGTGGCCGGTGGCAGCGCTGGATAGTGGGTGTGTAGGGGCCACTTGCGGTTATAGAGGGAGAAGGGAGGATTGTCGGCCACCAGGTCCATGTGCGCTTGCCAATACGAGTCGAGGGTGCCCACATCCCGCCAGTAGACGTGCGGTTTCTCGCCGGGGATGACGTTGGTGCTGTAGTCATAGACATAGACGGGGGCACGCGGGTAGAGGCTCGGGATCACATCCTTGCCAAAGTCGTGGCTGGAGTTCTCCTCGGCGGCATCCCGCTTCAACTCGCGGCAGAGGGCATCGGTCTCGAAGATGTAGTTGCCCATGGAGACCAGCGCCTGGGTCGGATCGCCGGGAATGTGCTTGGGCTGCTTCGGCTTTTCCTGAAAGCCGATCATCCGCCCTTCGGTATCCACCTCGATCACCCCGAAGGCGCTCGCCTCTTCGATGGGCATGCGCAGGGCCGCGACCGTCATGGCGGCGTTCTTCTGCTTGTGGAAGGTGACCATCTGGCTCACATCCATCTTGTAGATGTGGTCGGAGCCGAAGATGCAGACGTGATCCGGTTCGGCCCGCTCGATAAAGCCGAGGTTCTGATAAATGGCGTCAGCGGTGCCGTCATACCAGCGTTTGCCCATCCGCATCTGGGCCGGGATGGGATCGATAAAGCGGTCGGTGATGCCGACGATATTCCACCCCTTCTTCATGTGCAGGTAAAGGGACTGGGATTTGAATTGGGTCAGTACATAGATGCGCAGAAAGTCGGCGTTGACGAAGTTGTTGAGGACAAAGTCGATTAGCCGGTAGCTGCCACCGAAGGGGACGGAAGGCTTGCTGCGGGTGGTGGTCAGAGGCTGCAGGCGAGTACCTTCGCCACCAGCCAGGATCATGGTCAAAATGCCTGCCATCGTATTTCTCTCCCTGAATTAACAACATGAAAAGGTTTTCAATGTTCGGTATAAAAACACCCCTAAAGGGGTGGTTTTTATCGTGTGCTTAATACCTTATCAGATGCCGGATGGCGCTCTCTAGCTGTTTTATTGTGCTGCTTACACTTATTTACATTTTGCTCAGATAGACCTTGAATTTGGCATCACTGCTGATCACTTCAGTCCGTTTGAAGTGTGTCTCCAGTATAGGCTGGTAGCGCAAGAAGGCGTTGGCAACAATGGTCAGCGAACCATTTGGCAGCAAAAATTCCGGCGCCTTGGCCAGGAACTGCTCGGTCGCCGCATAGAAGGTTTTGAGACCCGCATGGAATGGCGGGTTGGAGACGATGTGCTGGAAACGGGTGGAGACATCCGAATAGACATCGGAAGCGGTGACCTTGCCCTTCAGACCGTTGATCGCCAGGGTGCGGCGGCTCGATTCGAGCGCCAGCGCGCTGATATCCACCATGTTGACCTGCAGATCCGGATTGCGCTTGGCCAGCACGGACCCAATCACCCCGGCGCCGCAGCCAAAATCGAGCAGTTCGCCCTTCATCGGCGGTACGGCGGCCAGCAGCATCTGGGTGCCGAGATCCAGCTCGGCGGCGCTGAAGACGCCGGGCAGCGCCAGCACGGTCAGTTCGGTATCACCGGCCTTGCACTGATAGCGGCCAAACCAGCTATCCAGATCGAACGGGGCGACCGGTTTGCAGAGCTCACCATGATAGAGGGAGCAGCGGCGGGCCGAATCGCGCTTGATCGGCTTTTCGCCATAGGGGACCAGTAGCTTGTCGGCGCCATTGATGCCGCCGCGGTTTTCACCGGCGAGGAACAGGTCGGCACCCGCTTCCAGCAAGGGGGTCATCATGGCCAGCAGATATTGTGCCTCGGCCTTGGCCTTGGGCATCAGCAGTAACAGGGCATCGAAGCGCGGGGCGCCGCCGAGCTGGTGGTCGAACAGGATAGCCTCGCCGAGGGCGGCCTGCTGGCTGCGGTAGTAGCAGTAATCGGTGGTAAAGACGGTCAGGGTCCGGGCCAGGCTCACCAGCTGGCGGGGGTAGTCATCCTCCAGCGCGCCACAGACAAGTAGCCGCTTGCCGACAAAGAGGGCTTGGTTTCGTTCCAGCATCTGGCTGACGGCACTGATTGGGCTGCTCATCGGGTCTCTCCACGCAATTTTGGGCGGCCATTATACATAGCCCCTTTCGCCTTGACATTTATGCCGTGTTCCCGAAATATGCCCAGACACCATTTTTTGACCAGAGATGACGAAATGCGGTTCAACGGGTTGAAACGAAAGCACAAAAAAAGCCTGAAATTCGGGCCTGCCGACGTTCGCGCGTAACCTCTCATCCCTGAGAAGCTTCAAACCCCGGTTGCGCACATCGTACCGGGGTTTTTTATTGCCATATGCGCGTCATTTAGGAGAAGGAGATCCCATGTTTCAAGGTTCAATCGTTGCGTTGATCACCCCGTTTCGACAGGGAAAGCTGGATGAAGAGGCGCTGCTGCGTCTGGTTGAGTGGCATATCGAGCAGGGTACTCACGGCATTGTGCCGGTGGGCACCACGGGTGAAAGCCCGACCCTGACCCATGACGAGCACTGCCGGGTGGTGGAGCTGGTGGTCAAACAGGTCGCTGGTCGCATTCCGGTGATTGCCGGAGCGGGCTCCAACAATCCGGTCGAAGCCATCGAGTACACCCTCCATGCCGAGCGGGTGGGGGCTGATGCCACTCTGCATGTAGCCGGTTACTACAACCGTCCCAATCAGGAGGGGCTCTACCACCACTTCAAGGCGGTACACGATGCCACCGCCAAGCCGATCATCGTCTACAACATCCCGCCGCGCGCCATCGTTGACGTGCAACCCGCGACCCTGGCCCGTCTGGCGGAACTGCCGCGTATTGCCGGGGTGAAAGACGCCACTGGCGATCTGGCGCGCCCCTGGACCGAACGCCAGCTGATCAAAAAGCCTTTCGCCTGGCTATCCGGTGAAGATGCCACGGCTGTGGCCTACAACATCGGCGGTGGTCAGGGCTGTATCTCTGTGACCGCCAACGTGGCCCCCAAGCTGGTGGCCGAGGTGCAGAACCTCACGCTGGCCGGCAAGTGGCAAGAAGCGCGTGAACTGCAAGACCAGCTGATTCCGCTTCATCAGGCGATGTTTGCCGAGCCGAGCCCGGCCGGTGCCAAATATGCCGCTTCCCTGCTCGGTTTCTGCAGCGAGGAGTGTCGCCTGCCGGTGATGCCGCTGTCGGAGGCGACTCGCGAGCGCATTCGCAGCGCCATGCAGCAGCTCAACCTGCTGTAATGCAAAACGGGTGAGCCAAGGCTCACCCGTTTTGTTTTTGGCTTTTGTTTCTGGCCTTTATTTACGACATCGCACCACTCAGGCTGCGTGATGCAGCCAGGCGGCGATGGCCAGCTGCAACTCGACATACGCCGGATAGAGGAAGAGATCGGCCAGTTCGGCAGGCCACTCGTTTTGCTCGTCCGATTGGGCTTGCAGATGGGCGTGCAGGCTGGTCAGAGCTGGCAGCCAAGGTGCGGGTTGTGGCAGCGCGGCCGCAGTGCGGGCGACCAGATCGATCCCCTGGCACAGGGCCGCGAGTGCCTGCTGTTGAATGCCTTTATCCTGAGGATGCTCCAGCCAGAGCTGCTCGTGGTGCTGCCAGTGACCCAGCCCCTCGCTTACCCCCGTTGTGCCATCCATACCTTCATGTTCGACCAGCGCCTGCAGGGCCAGCGGTTTGCCAAGACCAGCCAGTCGATAGCCGCGCTGGGCCTTGGATTGGGCGCCAAGGCGCAGCCCGCCGATCCCGGCGAGGCGTTGGGCCAGTGCAAACAGCGCCGCGGTAGCGCCTGATTTGAGCTCCAGTTCCAGCTCGTTGATGGTGGTGCTGCCTTGACTGCCGACGATCTCTCCCTGATCCCAGGCCAGCTCAATCTCGGCCCCCTCGAAGGCGATCAGCCAGTGGCGGCGCAGGAAGTCGGTGCGAAACTGGGCGACCAGCTGCTGCTGAATGTGGTCGCGCTCGCTCAGGGTTGGCCAAATCTCATCGGGAAAGGCCGAGAGGGTCGGCAGATCGCCGCTCACGGGAGCGTTGTACTCGGGTCTGGCGTGCAGGCCGCCCACCACCTGGCCGCGGCATTTGATGGTCTGTTCGGCGAAGGCGTCGCAGCGGCGAATGCGCAACCCCATATCCAGTTGGCGTAGAGCCTGGGTCGGCGTATCGAAATAGACGTTGCCTAGCTGCTGTTGTGACGATTCTTTAATCTCAAGAGAATTCAGCAGGTTGGATAACTCGGCTTGAATGTCGCGGGCGACAAAAAACTTTATCTCGATCTCAGTTTGCATAGTCATTCCGGGCTGGCAGACAACTTTGGGGGGCAGGATTCGGGTCGCGGGGATATAATGCCCGCGAGACGACTAGATTAATTCGCGGTTTAATTGAGGGCGCAGTTCGGTTACCATGCGCGCCTCATAAAATCGTATCGAGTGTTTTTTCACCGACACAGGTTTGGCCATGCCAGTAAATACTATTTTGGGGCTTTTTGCCAAGTCCCCCATCAAGCCGCTGCAGAAGCATATCGTCAAGGTTCACCAGTGCTCCCAGCAGTTGGTTCCTTTCTTTGACGCCGTTGCCGAAGACCGTTGGGAAGATGCCGAGAAGATCCGGCAGCAGATCGCCCAGCTGGAAAAAGAGGCAGATACCCTCAAGCGTGAAATCCGTCTGAAACTGCCTCGCGGCCTGTTCCTGCCGGTTGCACGTACCGACCTGCTGGAGCTGTTGACCCAGCAAGACAAGATTGCCAACCGTGCCAAGGATATCTCCGGCCGCATGCTTGGCCGTCGCATGGAGTTCCCCGCTGAAATGCGGACGGATTTCATGGCTTACCTCAAACGTTGTATTGATGCGACCGCTCAGGCCGAGAAAGCGATCGGGGAGCTCGACGAGCTGCTCGAGACCGGCTTCAAAGGACGGGAAGTGGAAATGGTTGCCGAGATGATCCACCAGCTGGATCTGATCGAGGACGATACAGACACCATGCAGATCGGACTGCGCCAACAGCTGCAAGCGGTTGAGCACAATTACAATCCGATCGATGTGATGTTCCTTTACAAGATCCTCGAATGGGTAGGTGACCTGGCAGATCAGGCTGAGCGCGTAGGCGCCCGTCTGGAACTGATGCTGGCTCGTTCGTAATCGACTGACTGGGTAAACACTACTAATGGACATTATCGCGAATTACGGCACCACTCTGGTGCTCGTGGCGGCCTTGTTCGGCTTTTTGATGGCTTGGGGCATTGGCGCGAATGACGTGGCCAATGCCATGGGCACATCGGTCGGCACCAAATCCCTGACCATTCGTCAGGCGATCATCATTGCCATGATCTTCGAATTTGCCGGTGCCTATCTGGCCGGTGGCGAAGTGACGGCCACCATCCGTAACGGCATCATCGACAGCAATGCGTTTGTCGATAGCCCGGATCTGCTGGTGCTCGGCATGATCGCCTCCCTGCTGGCGGCAGGCGCCTGGTTGATCCTCGCCTCCTACTTCGGCTGGCCTGTCTCGACCACTCACTCCATCATCGGCGCCATCGTCGGTTTCGCTGTGGTGAGCATTGGCCCGGAAGCGGTGCAGTGGAGCAAGTTTGGCGGCATCGTCGGCTCCTGGGTCATCACCCCGGCCATCTCCGGTGTCATCGCCTACTTCATGTTCATCAGCGTGCAGAAGCTTATCTTCAACACCGATGATCCCCTGAACAACGCCAAGCGCTATGTGCCGTTCTACATGTTCCTGACTGCGCTGGTGATCTGTCTGGTGACCATCAAGAAGGGGCTGACCCACGTCGGTCTGCACCTGAGCGATGGCGAGGGCATTCTGCTTTCGATTGCCATCTCCATCGCAGTGGCGTTTGCCGGCTGGATCTACATTCGCGGCCAGAAGTACAACCCGCAGGATGACTGCAAGATGCACTTCGCCAACGTGGAGAAGGTGTTCGGCATCCTGATGGTGATCACTGCCTGTGCCATGGCCTTTGCCCACGGCTCCAACGATGTGGCCAACGCCATTGGCCCGCTCTCTGCGGTGGCCTCGATCGTGGCTTCCGGTGGCGAGATTTCCAGTCAGGCAGCCATTGCCTGGTGGATCCTACCCCTCGGCGGTATCGGTATCGTGATCGGTCTGGCGACTATGGGCGAGAAGGTGATGGCGACGGTCGGTACCGGCATCACTCACCTGACCCCGAGCCGTGGTTTTGCTGCCCAGCTGGCGACTGCCGCGACCGTGGTGATTGCCTCCGGTACCGGTCTGCCCATCTCCACCACCCAGACCCTGGTCGGTGCTGTGATGGGTGTCGGTCTGGCGCGCGGTATTGCGGCGCTGAATCTGGGGGTACTGCGCAACATCGTGGTCTCCTGGATCATCACCCTGCCTGCAGGTGCCATTCTGGCTATCGCCATCTTCTACGTGCTGCAGGCCTGCTTCTCCTAATCGAAGCGGCATTCAGCAAAAAGCCCGAGTCATCGACTCGGGCTTTTTTTATTGTGCGCGGGAGCTGAGGTGCTGCTCCCTTTGCAATCTGCCTTAGAGGCTGGCGCAGATCTGCCACAGATCGTACTGGATAGCGGCGGCGGTCACTTCCCGACCCGCCCCCGGCCCCTGGATCACCAGCGGGTTGGTGCGGTAGCTGTCGCTCTCGATGGCGAAGATGTTGTCGCACGGCAAGAGGTTGGCGAACGGGTGGTGGGGCTCCAGCGCCTCCAGTCCGACCCGCGCCTTGCCGTCATGCTCGAAGCGGGCCACGTAGCGCAGTACCTTGCCGAGGCGCTTGGCCCCTTCGAAGGCGGTCTGGATCGGGCCATCCAGCTCTTTCAGTCTGTCCATAAACTGATCGGTGGTCACCTTGCGCAGCGTAACGGGCACCAGATTCTCCAGCTCGATATCGGCGGAGTCGAGCTCGAAGCCCGCTTCCCGCGCCAGAATAAGCAGCTTGCGCCGCACATCCTGACCGGAGAGATCTTCGCGGGGATCCGGCTCGGTCAGACCGTGCTGCCACGCCTCGTCCACCAGCTCGGAGAAGGGGCGAGTGCCGTCATACTGCTGGAACAGCCAGGAGAGGGTGCCGGAGAAGATGCCGGAGACCCCCTGAATGCGGTCGCCGCTCTGGCGCAGCATCTGGATGCTGGACTGGATTGGCAACCCGGCACCCACGGTGGCGTTGTAGCGCCACTGTACCTGATGGTCGCGACAGGTCTGCTTGATGCGCTGGTAGAACTCGCTGTCGGCGGCACCGGCAAACTTGTTGGCGGCGATGATGTGAATGCCGAGCTGGGCAAAATCCGGATAGTAGCGGCTCACCGTTTCGCTGGCGGTCATGTCCAGCGCAATCAGCGCATCGAAGCCGTGCTGCTCAAGCTGGGAGAGCAACTCCGGCCAGATCAGCGGTTTGGGATTGAAGTTGTCCTGTACCTTGAGGGGGTTGAGTCCCTCTTCATCCAGCAGGCCCCCTTCCGAGCTGAACACCCCGTAGAGGGTGAGCGCCAGATTGAGTTCATGTTCCAGCCGTGCCTTTTCGCGGGCATAGAGGCTGAGCCAGTGGCCGCCGATATTGCCCTTGCCGAACACCACCAGTCCAACCCGGGTCGGGCGGCTGAAGAGGGCGCTGTGCAGGGCGATGAGCAGCGGTTCCAGCACCACTTGGCGCAGCACCGCCACCAGACTCAGGCCATCTCGGGCCACCTGTACGAACTCCAGCGGTTGATCTGCCAGCAGCTGATAGAAGCGGTGACACTGCTCCGCGTTGTCGGTGACACCGGCGCCGACCAGCGCCACCAGACTGTACCCCTCTTTCTGGATGAGGCCGGTGAAGTTCCCTTGCAGTTGGAAGTCGCGCAGCAGCTCGAAGGCGCCTTGTGCCACCTCGAGGGTGTAGGCGAGGCGCAGGATCCGGCGATCCGGCTGGCGCTGCAGGGTGAGCGGGTTGAGGCGGTGACGGGCCAGATGGGCCTCGATGGTGGCCACCGTCTGCTCATAGTTGGTCTGCGGCAGCACCTTCAGCTCGATTAGGGCGATCTGATCCACCGAGGAGACGATGCGGGCGCCGCCGGAGCGGGGGGCGCGGCGCAGGATATGGGTGCAGCCCTCATCCGGGTTGTAGCTGCAGCGCAAAGTGAGGCGCTGGCGGCTGTCGGCCACAGGTTGCAGGGTGCGCGAGTGCAGCACCGAGGAGCCAAGACGGGCCAGCTCGTTGGCTTCCGCGAGGCTCAGGCGTTCCAGCAGACGCGCTTCTTTCACCCGACGCGGGTCGGCGCTGTAGACCCCGGCCACGTCGCTCCAGATGGTGGTGGATTCGCCGTCCGCCAGCAGTGCCAACAGGCTGGCGCTGTAGTCGGATCCATTGCGACCGAGCAGCAGGGAGCGCCCCTCCATGTCGGCGGCGATAAAGCCGGTTACCACGATGCGACCGGCATGCTCCGCCAGCCGCGCCTTGAGCAGTTCACTGGAGAGGGCGGTATCCACCTTGACCAGAGCACCATCCTCGGCACGCAGGAAGCTGCGGGCATCGAGCCAGATAGCCTTGTCGCCGCGGCTGGTGAGCAGGGCAGCCAGCAGGCGCGCCGACCACACCTCGCCAAAGGCGAGCAGGCCGTTGCGGGCGAAGCGGTCAAACTGCCCCTCAAGCGTCTTGGCGATCAGCTGCATGTCGTCGGCCAGCTGCTTGCTCAGATCGAGCTGCAGTTCACCTTCCAGCAGGCCGTCGATCAGCCCCTGCTGATAGGCGTGAAGGGCGGAGATAGCTTCACCAGCGGCTTCATCACCTGCTTCGGCCAGCTCCACCAGCTGGATCAGGCGGTTGGTGGTCTTGCCGGCGGCGGAGACTACGATCAGTTCATCCCCACCCACCTGTTGTTCAACGATGCTGGCGACCCGGCGATAACAGACCGGATCCGCCAGACTGCTGCCACCGAATTTGTGGACGTGACGTCGCTTCAAGCCTGCTTCTGTTGCCACCGCGATCTCTCCTTGTTGCTGCTGTTCCATTACTTCGCTACCTGTTCTGCCTGCTGCGCCTGTGCAAAAGCCTGTGCCAGATCGGCCACCAGATCTTCACCGTGTTCAATACCGACCGACAACCGCAGCAGCTGGGCGCTGATACCTGCTGCCTGCTGCGCGACCGGGGTCATGGCCCTGTGAGTCATGCTGGCCGGATGGGCCACCAGACTCTCCACTCCGCCGAGAGACTCGGCCACCGAGAAGAGGGCGAGGGCCGCGAGGAAGGCGCGAATGCCTGCCTCGCTGCAATCGAGTTCAAAACTTAGCATGGCGCCGAAGCCGGACTGTTGACGGCGCGCAATATCGTGGCCCGGATGGCTCGGCAGGCTGGGGTGATAGATGCGTTTCACCAGCGGCTGCTGTTGCAGGAAGGCGAGGATGCGATCGGTGTTCTCCTGATGGGTGCGCAATCTGGGGGCCAGAGTGCGCAGGCCGCGCAGGGTGAGGTAGGAATCGAATGCCCCGGAGGTGAGCCCCAGACAGTTGGCCCACCACACCAGCGACTCGGCCAGTGCGGCCTCCTTGGCAATCGCCACCCCGCCCACCACGTCTGAGTGACCGTTGATGTACTTGGTGGTGGAGTGCACCACCACATCGGCACCAAGTGCGAGCGGCTGTTGCAGCAGGGGGGAGAGGAAGGTGTTGTCCACCACTACCTGTGCACCCACCTCGTGGGCGGCGCTGGCGATGGCGCTGATATCCACCACCCGCAGCAGCGGGTTGGAGGGGGTTTCGACCCATACCAGCGCAGGTTTTTGCGCCAGCGCGGCGGCCAGTGCGGCCTCATCCCCCTGATCGACAAACTGCACCCGGTAGTGGCCCTTGGCCGCCAGATACTCGAACAGGCGCCAGGTGCCGCCGTAACAGTCGTGAGGGGCAATAAGCAGATCCCCAGCCTTGAGCAGTGCTGTGGTGACCAGATGGACGGCGCCCATGCCGGTGCCGGTGACCACGGCGCCAGCGCCCCCTTCCAGCGCCGCCAGCGCGTTCGCCAGATTGGTGCGGGTCGGATTGCCGGAGCGGGCATAATCGTATTGACGGGGCTCGCCAAAGTCGGCAAAGGTGTAGTTGCTGGAGAGGTAGATGGGGGGCACCACGGCACCGTGTTGCTGGTCTGTCTCAATCCCGGTGCGAACCGCTAGGGTGGCCTTGTGGGTCATATCACTCTCCTTGATGTCTCTTTACACGCCGGCATCTTGCTGCCACGCGCCATCCCGCCATTGCGGGCTCATGGTCAACCACACTACGCCAGCTTAAAAAAGCCGTCAACACTTCCAGACGTCTAAATGGCTTTGCTGTTGGATTGCCATTAATTTCCTTAAGGGTTAAAATCCGCGCTCACGGCTAAATGAGAACAGGTGAGTCATGGGAACAGAGTGGAACGGCGACTACGTCAGCCCCTACGCGGAACACGGTAAGAAGAGCGAACAGGTCAAGAAGATTACCGTCTCGATCCCGCTCAAGGTGTTGAAAGTGTTGACCGATGAGCGCACCCGCCGTCAGGTGAACAACCTGCGTCATGCGACCAACAGCGAGCTGCTCTGTGAGGCCTTCCTGCACGCTTTCACCGGCCAGCCGCTCCCTTGCGACGAAGACTTGCGCAAGGATCAACCGGACAGTGTCCCGGCCGAAGCGCGCGCCATCATGGAAGCGCTGGGCAAAGAGATCGAAGATTTCGACAAGGAATAACCCCCAATGACGCGGCCCTGGCCGCGTCATTGCTATCTGCCATGTCCCGCTTCAGCCTGCGCCACTATCATCACCACGTCTGCAGCCATAGCCACGACTTTGCCCAACTGGTGATCCCCCTCGATGGCCCCCTCGAGATCGAGGTGCAGGGCCGGGGGCGCAGGCTTGCCCCCGGTTCTGCCTGCGTCATCGCCCCCGGCGAGCGACACGACTACGCCGCCGATCCTGCGCTTTCGTTTTTGGTGCAGGAGAGCGACTGGCTGCCCGGAGATCTGGCAGCTCACCCCTTTATCGAGCTGGATGAGCCCCAGCGTCACTACCTCGCTTTTCTGCACCGCATGGTGGCCGAAGGGCGGCAGGTGGCGGGCATGGAGCAGGTGTGGCTCTCCCTGCTGGCTGAAGGGCAGGGGATGCAGAGCACTGCCACCCCGCGTCTTGCCGCCCGCATCCTCAAGGTGCAGCGCCATATCGAGGCCAACCTCGCCGCCCCGCTGACCAATCAACAACTCGCCGCCATCGCCTGCCTTGGCCAGAGCCAGTTCAAGCTCGCCTTTCGCCAGCAGCTGGGGGTGAGCGTCTCCCACTACATTCGCAGTCGGCGCATGGCGCTGGCGCGAACCCTGCTTGCCGGTACGCAACTGCCCGTTGGCGAGATTGCCAGCCGCTGCGGTTACCAGAATCAGGGGGCCTTCAGCGAGCGCTTCCTGAGTGAGACCGGGCTCACTCCGTCCCTCTGGCGCCAGCAAAACGGCCGCCTGCCGTAACGAAACGGCTGATCGCCGAAGACGGGATGCTCTCTTTGGGCCATGCTGCGGGTCATGCAAGGTGCACGATAAACAGGAGCCGTAATGGAGACGATTAGCTGGCAGGATTTCGAGGTGGTGGAGCTGAGGGTGGGCACTCTGGTGTGGGTCGAGCCGTTCCCCGAGGCGCGCAAACCGGCCTACAAGGTGTGGGCGGATTTTGGCCCCGAACTGGGGATCCGCAAGAGCAGCGCCCAGATCACCGCCCTCTACCAGCCAGAGCAGCTGGTGGGCCGCCAGATCATCGCCGTAGTCAACTTCCCGACCAAGCAGATCGGCCCGTTTCAGTCGGAGTTTCTGCTGACCGGTTTCTACCGGCCGGATGGCGCCGTGGTGATGGCCATTCCCGAGCAGGCGGTGGAGAACGGCGCCAGGCTGGGCTGAGTTCACATCTGAACAGAGACAAGAGAGGCGACCCTGGGGTCGCCTCTCTTTTTGCTTGTTGCTCGCCGTTACTTCAACAGGCTGAAGATCAGCGCCGATACCGCCAGCGAACCGGTCAGCAGGATAAAGCCGTTGGTCCAGCCGTGACGGAAGCGGGCCAGCGCCTCCACCTTGTAGATGGCAATCACCGGCATGATGAACAGGATCATGGCGATAACCGGGCCGGAGAGGGTCTCCATCAGCCCCAGAATGCCCGGATTGATGACGGCGGCACCCCAGATGGCGAAGAACATCAGGGCGATGCCGACTTTGTCCGCCTTGGCCAGCGGCAGGCCGGTGGGCTTGGCGATCAGGCTTTTCAGGCTTTCACGGGCACCGAGGAAGTGGCCGAGGAAGGAGGAGCTGATGGCGATAAAGGCGATGAGCGGCCCCAGAGTCACGATCACCGGGTTGTCGGTGATGTTGGCGAGATAGGAGAGCACAGAGACGTTCTGGGCCTTGGCTTCAGCCAGCTGGGCTGGCGAGAGGCTCAGCACGCAGGAGAAGACGAAGAACAGCACGAAGCCCACCAGCATCACTGTGGTGTTGCGCAGGATCAGGCCGCTCTTGGCTTCCGCCTGCTCGTCATATTCACGGCGCTGCACGTTGGCAAAGCCGGAGATGGCGGCGGCGTGGCTGAAGGCGAACACGGTGACCGGCAGCGCCAGCCAGACGGTGTTGAGGAAGCTGACCCCCTCAAACGCGGTTACTTCCGGCCACTGCCACTGGGGAATGAGGTAGCAGGAGAGGGCCGCCAGAATGGCCGCCAGCGGATAGACCATAAAGGCGAAGGCACGCAGCATTGCTTTCTCACCCGCCAGCATCACGGCGATCATGGCAAACACCAGCACGCCGGAGAGCATCACCCGAGCCGGGGTCGCCATGCCGAGCTGGTTGACCATAAAGCTCTCCACCGTGTTGGTCAGCCCGACCCCGTAGATGAGCAGGATCGGGAAGATGGAGAGGAAGTAGAGCGCCGAGATGAGACGACCGGCCATCTTGCCGAAATGCTCCTCTGCCACTTCAGTGAAGTCGGCGTGGGGGCGTGACGATGAGAGCACGAAGCGCGCCAGCCCGCGGTGGGCGAGGAAGGTCATGGGGCCTGCCAGTACCGCGACGATGACGAGAGGCCAGATGCCGCCCAGACCCAGATTGATAGGCAGGAACAGGATGCCGGCGCCAACCGCGGTGCCAAACAGGCTGATGACCCAGTGGGTGTCGTGACGGCGCCAGCGGGTGGTGCTGGCAGTGGTGGAGCAGGAACCGGATAGCTCCTTTGTAGCCTCTACAGATAAACTCATTACTAATTCACTTTTTGCTAGTGTTTTAATCTGAGCTTATTGTGGTTTATCGGGATTTAATTCTCAAAAAGCGAGACTGAAACATATCACTGCCATTGCGGGGTTTAGCCAGCGAGATTGGGAATGGAATCTGGTTCACAGAATGGAACAAAACTGATATTTGTGATTTATGTGAAATATAAAACCAAAATTTAATCTACTATCATTTTTTTATTTTGGCTAATCAGGTGTTTTCAGAATTACGTGAAAAATCGTACCATTTCTCGCCGACCGATTGTGATGTTTCACTATCATTTCGCTTCTTTGCCAGCGTATCACGCTGTGCAAGCGCGCTTTGGCCAGCGGATCACACCGGCCATCACACCGGACAACGACTCTGAAAAAGCAGGCGGCCATCGGGCCGCCTGCATGTCTGGAGTGATGATATCGCTACTCGTCTAGTGGGCAAGAATGTTGCCCCAGGCGAGATCCGGATCCCCCATCACGATAAAGTCAGGGTTCTCCAGCGATTCGGTTTCGTTGTAACTGAGTGGCTGCAACGCCAGGCTGAGGATACGGCCACCGGCTGCCTCGACGATGCACTGGGCGGCGGCGGTGTCCCACTCGCCGGTGGGGCCGAGCCGCACGTAGCAATCGGCCGCCCCTTCCGCCACCAGACAGGATTTGAGGGAGCTGGAGCCGAGCGGGATCAGCTCGTAGTTGATGGCCGGGTTGAGACGGCGGGTGAGGTTTTCCAGCTTCTGGCGGCGGCTGATGGCCACCACCAGTGAGTCGGGCTGGTCATGCTCGTGATGCATGGCGCTGATGGGCAGTACCTCGCCATTCACCTCCTTGAAGGCGCCGTAGCCGCGCACCGCCCAGTAGAGCACGTTGGACTCGGGGGCGTAGATGACCCCGAGCACCGGCACATTGTCCCGCACCAGGGCGATCAGGGTGGCGAAGTCGCCGCTACCCGCGATGAACTCACCTGTACCGTCGAGAGGATCCACTAGCCAGTACTGCCGCCAGTTGGATCGCTGGCTGAAGGGGATGTCGGCCGCCTCTTCGGTCAGCACGGGAACGTGGGGAGTGAGCGCCGACAGTGCCTGTTTGAGGTAGGCATCGGCAGCAAGATCGGCACTGGTGACCGGGGTCGTATCCTCCTTCAGCTGACGCTCGAACTGACCGCCATGATAGATGTCGTGAAGGATCCTTCCGGCTTCGCGGGCAATCTCCTTGACCCCCGGCACCCAGGCCAACAACTCCTGCATCTCGTTATCCTCTGTCTGTTAACTGCCCGTCTGCGGGCTACTCTGCCTGCTCGGCCAGCCACTTCTGGGCCAGTAGCAGGGCACTGATGCTGCGCGACTCGGTGAAGTCGGGTCGCGCCAGCAATTCATCGATCCGGTTGAGGGGCCAGGGGATCACCTCCAGCGGTTCGGGTTCATCGCCGATCCGCTGTTCGGGGAAGAGATCCCGGGCCAGTAAAATGTCCATCCGGCTGGAGAAGTAACCGGGGGCCAGCGACACCTGTTTGAGTAGGGTCAGGCTGTTGGCGCCAAACCCCGCCTCCTCCATCAGCTCCCGGTTGCCCGCCTCGAAGGCATCTTCGCCCGGGTCGATCAGCCCCTTGGGAAAGCCCAGCTCGTAGGAGTGGGTGCCGGCGGCATATTCGCGCACCAGCAGCAGGGTGTGGGCATCGAACAGCGGCACCACCATGACGGCGCCCCGGTTGCCGCCGCGCATCCGCTCGTAGACCCGCTCTTCGCCGTTGGAGAATTTGAGGTGGAGGGACTCCACTCTGAACAGCCGACTCTCGGCCACGATATCGGCCTTGAGGATCTCCGGTTTGCTCTTGGGATGATCCAGTTGGTCGGCTGAGATGTGCTCGGGTTTGCTCTTGTGAGGGTCGCTCATCGGACGCTGGCTGCTCGTTAAAAAATCGTGCTTCAAGAGTAAACGACTCTCACACCGAACACCACGGGCCAGGGATGGCAAAGGGGGAGGAAAAATCCGTTATACTGCCGCCCCGTTTTCCGAGATCAGCGATCAAGAGGCCCGATGCCACACTCCCGCGCTACCACCTTGCCCTGGCACCAGATAGATACCGTCTTGCTCGATATGGATGGCACCCTGATCGATCTGCATTTTGACAACCACCTCTGGCAGCAGCTGGTGCCGGAGCGTTACGCCGAGCGGCTCGGTCTGCCGCTGGATGAAGCCAAAGCGCAGATCGACGTCCACTATCACGCCGTCAACGGCACCCTCAACTGGTACTGCGTGGATTACTGGAGCGAGACCCTGGGGCTCGATATTCGTGCCCTCAAGCAGGAGCTGCTGGCGAAGATCCAGTGGCGTCCTCACGCCATCCCCTTTCTGGCCGAGCTGCGCGCCGCGGGCAAGCAGTTGGTGCTCTTTACCAATGCCCACCCTGCCAGCCTGTCGGTGAAGGATGCGCAGTTGGGACTAAGCGATCATCTGGATTTGATGGTGAGTACCCACGAGCTGGGCTGGTCGAAGGAGAGCCAGTACTGCTGGCAGGCGCTGGCACAGCGGCTGGCGTTCGATCCGGCCCGTACCCTGTTTGTGGATGATAGCGAGCGGATCCTGCGGGCTGCCGCCGACTACGGTATCGGCTATCAGCTGGCGATCCAGAATCCGGACAGCTGCAAGCCGGAGCAGAACATCACCGCTTTTCCGGCGATCCGCGATTATGCGGAGTTGCTGCCGCTGGCAATCTGAATTTGCTGAAACGAGAGAGGGCTGCATCATGCAGCCCTCTTTCTTTGATTTGAATTTTGGTTATCTGACGCCTGATGGCGAAAAATCACAGCTCCCGAAACGGGCGCCGTTTCTCTTCCTCGATGACGATCGCCTCCAGATTGGCGATCCGCTCCTGTAGCTCTCTTATGATCATATCCTGCTTGCCGAGGCGATCGGTGATGCGGGCATCCCCCATCTGGTAGCGAGCTCGCTTGCCGAGGTATCCGAACAATAGGCTGATAAATACGATCAGGACGATGCCTGTCCACATGGTCATGTCACGACTCCTTGTCGTCTATAAACGGCGAAAACGCTGATGGGATCTGTTCTGTTTTCTCACAGCCGCCAATTGGCCGCAATGGGTCCCGTTTCGCCTTTGTGATGCAGTTGGCTATTGCTGCCAGAGTGGCCGCCCGACCCAGAGCGCCCACAGTGTGAGGTGCAGCAGCACGATAAACCAGAAGACCAGCCGGTAGCTGCGCTTCTGGGTCTTGTGACGCAACCACTGGCGGGCCACCAGTGCGCCCGGCCAGCCGCCGCACAGCTCCAGCAGATGGAGCCTCGATTCGGGAATGCGCCACTCGCCGCGCACTGCCTGCCGCTTGTCCCAGGCGTAGGCGGCCACCGTGAGCAGGCTCATGGTGAGCAACACGGCCAGCGGCCACCACTGCTGCTCGCCGAGGCCGAGCCAGAGGGCTGCGCCCAGTGGCAGCAGTGCCAGCGCCATCACTGGGCCAGCTCCCAGCAGCGCTCCTCGTCCTGCTTGAGGGTGCGGATCACCCTGGCCGGATTGCCCACCGCCACCGAGTCGGCCGGGATGTCGCGGGTGACCACGGCGCCGGCGCCAATGATGGAGCGCGGCCCTATGGTGACGCCGGGGCAGATGATGGCGCCGCCGCCAATCCAGCAGTCGTCACCGATCCGCACTGGCTTGTTGTAGGCAGTCCAGTTGCGTCGTTCCAGATAGTTCATGGTGTGGGTGGCGGTGTAGATCTGCACGTTGGGGGCCAGCAGCACATGGCTGCCGATGTGCACTTCGCCCACGTCGAGAATGGTGACGTTGAAGTTGAAGAAGGTCTTCTCGCCGATATGGATGTTGCGGCCAAACTCGCAGGTAAATGGCGTGCTGATCCAGCAGGAGTCGGGGCAGTGGCCGAACAGCTCGCGGCAGATCTGCTGGCGCAGAGGGGCATCGCCCGCCGATGAACTGTTGAGTTTGGCCAGCAGCGCCTGACCGCGGATCCGGTCGTTCGCTATCTCCTCGCTCTGGTCATCCAGCGCCCCGCCTGCCAGTACCTTGTCCCAGTCGCTCGCCATTGCTACCTCCTCATGCTGCAAGAGCAGGCAGTATACGTGACTGTCAGGGGCGCCGTCAGTCTGTCACTTGTTGCAGGTGATCCCCGTCAACCTGTGGGCCAGACGAGGGGCAGGATCAGCAGGGCCGAGACGAAGTAGGGGAGCAATACCCGCAGCCCGAGACTGCGCCCGCCGATGCCGAGGGCCAGCAGCCCCTTCACCAGCGAGTTGACCAGACCGGCCAGCAGGATGCCGCGGGCCGCCACCTCCAGCGCCAGCTCCTTGTGGGAAAGCTGGGAGAGCGACAGCGTGATGGCGTCCACATCGGTGATCCCCGACACCAGCGACAGCAGATAGACCCCGGAGTTGCCCACCTTGTCTTGCAGCAGAGTTGCCATAAAGCCGATCAGCGCCAGCAGCAGGCCGAACTTGATGGCGGTGGACAGATCGAGCGGGTTGCTGGTTTCCGGCTGTACCGGGCCGTCAGTTAGCTCCTCGCGCTGGCGCCAGAACCAGAAGGCAAAGCCGTAGACTGTGGTGGCCAGCAGCAACAGGGGGGCGATGAGGCGCATCGCCAGTTCGCTGTGAATCAGCAGTACCAGTACCAGCAGCCGCAGCCACATGGTGGCCCCTGCCAGCAGGATGCCGGTGGCCAGCAGTCGCTCCAGCCCGCCCTGCTCCTTGTTGAGACGGGCGAACTGCAGGGTAAGGGCGGTGGAGGAGGCCAATCCCGCCAGTATGCTGGTGAGCACCAGTCCGGCGCGGGTGCCGAGCAGGCGTACCGCGAAGTGGCCACAAAACGAGATGCCGGCGATCACCACCACCATCAGCCAGATCTTGAAGGGGTTGAAGGCGTCGAGGGGGCCCATCTCCTCGTTGGGCAGCACCGGCAGCAGCACCAGCGAGATAAGCAGAAAGCGCAGGGTAGCGTGGAATTCGGTCTCGCTGAGAAACAGCATCCCCTGCTGGATCTGTCCCTTCAAACCCATCAACAGGGCGGCCAGCACGGCGCAGGCCACCGCCTCGCTCGGGCTCAGCAGTACCGACATCAGCCCCAGCAAATAGGTGAGCAGCATGGCTACCGAGCTGGTGAGACCAAACTCCCCTTGCCAGCGCTGGGCCAGCCAGACCGAGAGGCCGCAACCGATCACCACCGCCAGCAGGCCGAGCAACGGTAGCCAGGGGCCCAGAGTCGGCAGCAGTAAACCGCACACCCCGCCAAGCAGGCCGATAAGGCCGTAGGTACGCATCCCGGCGATGCGCTGGTTATCCCCCAGCTGGCGCACCTGCCAGCCCCGCTCCAGCCCGATGATGAGGCCGATGGCCAGCGAGACCAGGGCACCGTTGACGGGTTCTGCATTGATCCACATAACGACTTCCTTTTCGTCATCTGCCTGCCTTGTTCCCATGATGGCACAGCGCTTGAGGTCACAGAGGGGCGTGGCTCACAGAGTCTGCGTCTGGCTCCTTGTGGCGTGTGGCTGCCTGATATGAGCAAAAGAGATAAGCAAAGAGTTATTTCTTTCTTCTGGGCATAACAACTCCACGGCATGCTGTTCTCAACCCAACAAGATATGGAGAATCACCATGAAACTGCGAATGACCGCCCTGACCCTGCTCTCTCTGCTGGCATTTGGTCAGGCCAATGCCGCCGAGATCCGCCTGCTCAACGTCTCTTACGATCCGACCCGCGAGCTGTTTCAGGAGTACAACGCCGCCTTTGCCAAGGAGTGGAAGGCCAAAACCGGCGACGACGTGGTGGTGAGCCAGTCTCACGGTGGCTCCGGCAAGCAGGCCCGCGCTGTGGTGGATGGACTGGAGGCCGACGTGGTATCGCTGGCGCTGGCCTACGATGTCAACGCCATCGCCAAGGAGGGGCTGACCGCTGCCGACTGGCAGAGTCGCCTCGGCAACAACGCCTCGCCCTATACCTCCACCATTGTCTTCCTGGTGCGCAAGGGCAATCCCAAGCAGATCAAGGATTGGGATGATCTGGTGCGCAAGGATGTCGCCATCGTGACTCCCAACCCCAAGACCTCCGGCGGGGCACGCTGGAACTATCTGGCCGCCTGGGGCTATGCCCTGAAGAAGAGCGGCAGTGAAGAGGGGGCCAAGCAGTTTGTTGGCGATCTATTCAAGAACGTGAAGGTGCTGGACTCAGGCGCCCGCGGTGCCACCACCAGCTTTACCGAGCGCGGTCTCGGTGACGTGCTGCTGGCGTGGGAGAACGAAGCCCTGCTGGTGCTTGGTCAGGCGGGTGCCAGCGACAAGTTCGAGCTGGTGGTGCCTTCGGTCTCCATTCTGGCGGAGCCGCCGGTCGCGGTGGTGGACAAGGTGGCCAAGAAGCACGGTACCGAAGCTGTGGCCAAGGCCTATCTCGATTATCTCTACTCTGACGAGGGGCAGCATATCGTCGCCAAACATCACTATCGCCCCAGCAACCCGGCGATCCTGAAGGAGACGGCAGCCCAGTTCCCGCAGCTTGCCTTCTTTACCGTCAAGGATCTGGAAGGGGATTGGGAGAAAGCCCAGAAGAAACACTTCGCCCAGGGCGGTCTGTTTGACCAGATCTATCAGCCGGGTCGTTGATAGCTTCGTTATCCATCACTGAACTGGCCCCTGTGCCAGCCGATAGGAGCACCAAGATGAACAAGATCCTCCTGGTTCCCGGTCTGCACAACAGTGGGCCGGATCACTGGCAGAGCCGCTGGCACGATCATTTTCCCCAATGGCAGCGGATGACCGGGCTACCGTGGGACAAGCCGGACCTCAGGGTCTGGAGTGCCAAGCTGGCGAGCAAGCTGAAACGTCGCCGCAGCCGGGTCCATCTGGTGGCTCACTCCTTCGGCGCCCTGACCGCCATCGCGGCGGCCCGCTTGCAGCCGGAGAAGGTGGCCTCGATCTTTCTGGTGGCGCCCGCCGATCCTGCCCGTTTTGGCATTGCGGATGAGGCCTTGGCCGGGCCGCTGCAGGTATCGGCCCAGCTGGTGGCCAGCCGCAATGATCCCTGGATGAGCTTTGAACGGGCCGAATACTGGAGCCGTCAGTGGCAGGTGCCGCTGTTCGATGCCGGTGAGGCGGGCCATATCAATGCCCAGTCAGGTCATGGGGATTGGCATCAGGGGCTGCATTTGCTGGGGGCTCTCTACCGCCGTGGTGAGCTGGTAGTGGCACCGGTCAAGGCCACATCGCCCCGGCCGGTCGTATTGGGCTTTCGCTAGGTATCTGTGAAGTGGTTGGAGGGTTGTCGGGCGCGCTGTTCGCTGGCTACTCCATGCCCCCGTTCTTTGAATGCTCCGCTCCGTATTGCTCCATTTCTTAGGTCTTTTATTTATATAAAAGACCTTTTTTTATTTGGAGTGCGCCAAGAGCCTTGTGACTCTGCGGTTAGACAAAAAAGTGATTAGCAAAGTCGCAATTGATGTTTGTTGCCGATGAGGGGAGTGAGCAGAATCACCATATCGAAAATTCTTCATAACAGATGGATGTGTTATGCGATTTGGTTCTTATTCTGTCCTGCCCGGTTTTGGCCCCACCCTGGGGTTCAGCCTGCTCTATCTGGGCCTGCTGGTGCTGTTGCCGCTCTCGGCCCTGGTGCTGTTTGCGATCAACAACCTGACCGCCGCCGAGTTCTGGCAGGTGATCGGTTCACCCCGGGTGCTCGCCTCCTTTCGCCTGAGCTTCGGTGCGGCCTTTGTCGCGGCGCTGCTCAACAGCCTGTTCGGCCTGATCCTGGCCTGGATCCTGGTGCGCTACACCTTCCCCGGTCGTCGACTGGTGGATGCGTTGATCGACCTGCCATTCGCCATGCCGACCGCCGTTTCCGGCATCGCCCTGTGCGCCATCTTCGCCCCCAACGGCTGGATCGGCCAGTTGCTGGCGCCGCTCGGCATCCAGCTCGCCTACAACCCTATCGGGGTGGTCATCACACTCACCTTTATCGGATTGCCGTTTGTGGTGCGTACCCTGCAGCCGGTGCTGCGGGAGGCTGAAACCGAGCAAGAGGAGGCGGCCGCCAGCCTCGGCGCCGATCGCTGGCAGACCTTTCTGCGGGTGCTCTGGCCGACCCTGGTGCCTGCCCTGCTCACCGGTTTTGCGTTGGCGTTTGCCCGTGCAGTGGGGGAGTACGGCTCCGTCATCTTCATCGCCGGCAACCTGCCGATGGTTTCGGAAATCGCACCGCTGATGATCATGAGCCATCTGGAGGAGTACGACTATGCCGGCGCCTCTGCCATTGCCGTGGTGATGCTGCTGATCTCATTCATTTTGTTACTGCTAATCAACAAGTTGCAGGCCTGGAGCTGGTCTCGTATCGGAGGGAGCCGGATATGAACGCATCGACACTCGCCCTTGAAGTCGCCCCTGTGGAGGTTGCTCCCGTGCGCAAGGCTCCGACCGTGATCCGCGAGCCCCAGTGGGTCAAATGGCTGCTCATCACGGTGGGTCTCGGCTGGTTTGCCGCCCTGTTGCTGCTGCCGTTGGCCACCGTCTTTATTCAGGCGCTGAGCCCCGGGTTGGTCTTCTTCTGGCACGCCATCAGCGAGCCGGATGCCCTGAGCGCCCTCGGTCTGACCGCACTGGTGACCCTCTGCGCCGTTCCCCTCAATCTGCTGTTCGGGATTGCCGCGGCCTGGGCCATCGCCCGTTTCCGCTTCCCCGGTCGCCAGCTGCTCATCACCATCATCGATCTGCCCTTCTCGGTGTCGCCGGTGATCGCCGGTCTGATGCTGGTGTTGATGTTCGGCAGCCGCGGCTGGTTCGGTGACTGGCTGAGCGAACATGACATCAAGATCATCTTCGCCACCCCGGGGATCATCCTGGCCACCACCTTCATTACCGTGCCCTTCGTGGTGCGCGAGCTGCTGCCCCAGATGGAGGCGCGCGGCCCGGAAGAGGAGGAGGCAGCCATCATGCTGGGGGCGAGCGGCCTGCAGATGTTCTGGCGCGTCACCCTGCCCGGCATTCGCTGGAGCCTGATGTACGGCCTGCTGCTCTGTACCGCCCGTGCGGTGGGGGAGTTTGGCGCCGTGTCAGTGGTTTCCGGTCATATTCGCGGCCAGACCAATACCCTGCCGCTGCATATCGAGATCCTCTACAACGAGTACCAGACCGGCGCCGCCTTTGCTGTGGCCAGTCTCTTGGCTCTGTTCGGGATCTTCACCCTGCTGGGTGAAACCCTGTTGGCCCGGCTGCGTGCCCAGCCCACCAAATCTCACTGATCACCGTTTTAAAGAGGCAGCCATGAGCATTCAGGTTCAACAACTCAACAAGCATTTCAATCAGTACGCGGCGCTGGCAGACATCAACCTCGACTTTCACGACGGTGAGCTGGTGGCGCTGCTCGGCCCCTCCGGTTGCGGCAAGACCACCCTGCTGCGGATCATCGCCGGGCTGGAGCAGGCCGACAGTGGCAGCGTCATCATCCGTGGTGAGGACGCCTCGGATCTCCATGTGCGTGAGCGCAACGTCGGCTTCGTGTTCCAGCACTACGCCCTGTTTCGCCACATGACGGTGTTTGAAAACGTAGCGTTTGGCCTTAGGGTCAAACCGCGCAGCGAGCGCCCGGCCGAGGCGGCCATTCGCGCCCGGGTCAAGGAGCTGCTGGATCTGGTGCAACTCAGCCACGTGGCCGAGCGCTATCCGACCCAGCTCTCCGGCGGTCAGCGTCAGCGGGTTGCGTTGGCCCGCGCGCTGGCGGTGCAGCCCAAGGTGTTGCTCTTGGACGAGCCCTTCGGCGCCCTCGATGCGCAGGTGCGCAAGGAGCTGCGCCGCTGGCTGCGCGAGCTGCACGACGAGCTGCACGTCACCAGCCTGTTCGTCACCCACGATCAGGAGGAGGCGCTGGAGGTAGCGGATCGGGTGGTGCTGATGAACGCCGGACGGGTCGAGCAGATTGGCACCCCGGCCGAGGTCTACGACCAGCCCGCCAGCTCCTTCGTCCACAGCTTCCTCGGCAGTGTGAATCAGTTCCGCGGTCGGGTGGCGGAGCAGGGATTCGGCATCGGCGAGCAGCTGCTCGGCGGGCCGTCGGCTTCCCATCTTGCTCACGGCAGTGCCGCTATCGCCTATGTCCGTCCCCATGAACTGGAGATTCTGCCAGCCGATGCGCCGGGCGGGATCCGCGCCACCATCACCCGTCTGCTGCCCATGGGGCCACGCATTCGGGTAGAGCTGCGTGGTGATGGCGAGACCAAAGGGGCTCACTACGAAGCGGAGCTGAGCAAGGAGGCGGCCAAGCAGTTTGCTCCGGGACAGGGGGTGCGGCTGGTGGCCAGACAGGCGCAGTTCTATCCCGATTACCAGATTTGATGTTTTGTTGCGGGTGGCATGGCTGCCCGGGTTCAGGTGCTCTGCCGGGGCATGATCCGGCCAAATAACAAAAATGAGGGGGTGACCAGATTGTGTCGCCCACTCTTCGCAGGAGGCGACAAGGTGAATTTTCAGCAGTTACGAATTATCCGGGAGGCAGCGCGGCGGGATTACAACCTGACCGAAGTGGCCAACGCCCTTTTTACCTCGCAATCCGGGGTGAGTCGCCATATCCGCGAGCTGGAAGAGGAGCTGGGGATCGAGTTGTTCATCCGCTACGGCAAGCGGCTGCTCGGCATGACCGAGCCGGGCAAGGAGTTGCTGGTGATTGCCGAGCGCATTCTCAATGACGCCAACAATATCCGCAAACTGGCCAGCACCTTTGCCAACCGCGACTCGGGCCGCTTGCTGGTGGCGACCACCCATACCCAGGCCCGCTATGCCCTGCCGCGGGTGGTGAAGGCGTTTCGCGAGCAGTTTCCGCTGGTGCAGCTGGAGCTGCGTCAGGGCAGCCCGGAGGAGATAGTGCGGCTGGTGCAGAGCGGTGAGGTGGATATCGGCATCAGCAGCGAGCAGCTCGACAAAAGCGAAGGGGTAGTGGCATTCCCCTACTACCGCTGGCACCACAATATCGTGGTGCCCGAGCAACATCCGCTTACTGGCGAGCGGGATCTGACGCTGGCGGCGCTGGCCAACTGGCCCATCGTCACCTATCAAGCCGGGTTGACCGGGCGGGTGCGGGTGGATGAGGCGTTTGCTGCGGCTGGCATCGAGCCGCAGATCCTGCTGACGGCGCAGGACTCCGATGTCATCAAGACCTATGTCGAGCTGGAGATGGGGGTCGGCATACTGGCTGATATGGCGTTCGACGCCCAGCGTGATCAGGGGCTGGTACAGCTCGACGGCAGCCATCTGTTTGCCCCCCACACCGCCTGGATTGGCCTCAAGCAGGGGCAGTTCCAGCACAACTTTGCCTGGCAGTTTATCCAGCTCTGCAACCCCGAGCTGGCGCTGGCGGATATTCAGGCCCGCGCCATGGGCAGCGAGCCCGCCCTCGACTTCCAGATTTGAATCGGAATAGACGACAGAAGGGGAGCCAATGGCTCCCCTTCTTTGTTGCTGGCAGATGAGATTGCCAGCGAAAACAGACGGCTTCATATGAATTTTTTCACTTAGGATTTCCAGTTAATTTTGTTTGTTATCCGGCACTTGGGTTGCAGGATGGAATAAGTGACTGACCAAAGTCGATCCATTCAGGATAAAGCATGCCGTATAGCTACCTATCACATCTGCGTTGCAGCAAGAGTGGCGAGATCCATGAGGCTGACCAGCCCTGGCAACTGAGCCGGGCAGGTGCGCCACTGCTGGCCAGCTACGATCTCGATGCGCTGAAGCGAGCATGGCACCCGGCGGCATTGCTGGGGCGCCCGGCCAGCCTGTGGCGTTATCACGAGTTGCTGCCGGTACGGGATCCCGCCCACGTTGTGACGCTGGGGGAGGGATTCACCCCACTGCTACGGCTGCCTACGCTGGGCAAGCAGATCGGTATTCCGGATCTCTGGATGAAGGATGAGAGCGTCATCCCCACCGGCTCCTTCAAGGCTCGTGGTGCAGCGGTGGGCATCTCCCGCGCGCGTGAACTCGGCGTCACTCACTTCGCCATGCCGACCAACGGCAACGCAGGCGCTGCATGGGCGCTCTACGGTGCCCGTGCCGGACTGCGCAGCACCATCGTTATGCCGCAGGCAGCTCCCGCCATCACCCGACTGGAGACCTCCCTCGCCGGTTCCCGCCTCTATCTGGTGGATGGCCTGATCAGCGATGCCGGTCGTCAGGTGGCGCAGGCGGTGGCGGAGCAATCCCTGTTTGACGCCTCAACCCTGAAGGAGCCCTACCGGATTGAGGGCAAGAAGACCATGGGGCTGGAGATTGCCGAACAGCTGGGCTGGACCCTGCCGGATGTGATCATCTATCCGACCGGTGGCGGGGTCGGCCTCATCGGTATCTACAAGGCGCTGCGCGAGCTGCAGGAGCTGGGCTGGGTCAAGGGCGCGTTGCCCAGACTGGTCGCGGTACAGGCGAGTGGCTGCGCGCCCATTGTGCAGGCGTGGCAACAGAGAGCCACCGAATCGAGCTTCTGGCCCGACTCCCAAACGCTGGCTTTCGGCATCAATGTACCCAAGGCACTGGGAGATTTTCTGGTGCTGGACGCCCTCTATCGCACCGAGGGTTGCGCCATCGCGGTGGATGACAAGGCCATCCAGAGCGAGATCCGCCAGCTTGCCTCTCGCGAGGGCAGTTTTGTCTGCCCTGAGGGGGCCGCTGCGTTTGCTGCTGCTCGTCAACTGCGCGAGGCTGGCTGGATCCGTGGGGGAGAGCAGGTCGTGGTGCTCAATACCGGTACCGGCATCAAGTACCCGGATGCGATCACTGTGCTGCCCCAGCGTCTGCAGCGTGACGGGAGGATCCCGGCATGAATCTGGATCTGCCCTTTATCGTCACAACGCTGCCCGCCTTCGGCAAGGCGGTCTGGGTCACCTTGCAGCTGGGAACCATAGTGATCCTCACTTCGCTGGCGGTCGCCTTGCTCAACGTCGCCCTGCTGAGCCTGAACAAGCGGCCGCTCAGCGCCCTGATCCGCGGATATGTCGAGCTGGCCCGCAACACGCCGCTGCTGATCCAGCTCTTCTTCCTCTATTTCGGGCTGCCTGCGCTCGGCTTGTCGCTCTCCGGGTTTACTACCGCGGTGATTGCCATGACCTTTCTCGGCGGTGGTTATCTGACCGAGGCGCTGCGGGCGGGCATTCAGGCGGTGCCCGCCAGTCAGCTGGAGGCTGGCAGGGCCATCGGGCTTTCTCGCTGGCAACTGCTGCGCCACGTGCAGTTGCCCCAGGCCTGGCTCGCCAGCCTGCCCGCGCTGTTTGCCAACTTCATCTTTCTGCTCAAAGAGACAACCGTGGCTTCGGCGGTGGCGGTGCCAGAGCTGCTCTACACCACCAAGAATTACATCGCCCTCTACTACAAGACCTACGAGATGCTGGCGGTACTGACCTTGATGTGCGTGCTGATCTTTCTGCCGCTCTCCCTCGCTCTGCGCGTCGTTGAAAGGAGGCTGCAACATGGTCAGTTCGGTCACTGAATCGCTAATGCAGGCGAGGATCCCGATGTGGGCACTTATCTTCCAGCTGCCGCAGTCATTCGCCACCGAGGCGCAGGAAAGGAGGGCTCAATATGGTCAATTCCGTTACTGAGCAGCTGACGCAGGCGTTGCCACTGCTGGCGGTGGGCGCAGGCCAGACCCTCGCCATCTCGCTGCTGGCCATCCTGTTTGCCACCCTCGGCGGTATCGCTTACGGCGTGTTGGCACAACAGGGCGGCCGGTTGGTGCGGGGTCTGCTGCGGCTTTATCTCGAGCTGTTTCGGGTAGTGCCGGTGCTGGTGTGGCTCTATCTCTTTTTCTTCGGGTTGCCGATCTTTTTCGGCCTCGATATTCCGGCCTTCTGGTGCGCCGTGCTGGTACTCGCCCTCTGGGGCGCCAGCGAGGTGGGAGAGGTGGTGCGCGGTGGCCTCAACTCCCTCGCCCGTGGTCAGCAGGAGGCCGGGTTGGCGCTCGGGCTCTCGACCTGGCAACTCTATCGCCATGTGTTGCTGCCGCAGGCGTTGCAGCGGCTGACGCCGCCGACCATCAACATCTACACCCGCATCATCAAGACCAGTTCGCTGGCGGTGCTGATCGGGGTGGTGGAGGTTATCAAGGTGGGCCAGCAGATCATCGAGCGCACCTATGGCTCGCTGCTTATTTACGGTCTGCTGTTTCTGTTCTTTTTTCTGGTCTGCTATCCGCTCTCGCTCGCCTCGCGCAGGCTGGAGCAACAATGGGGTAATGCGGTATGACACCTCTGCTTGAACTCGCTTCTGTCAGTAAACAGTTCGGCCCGAATCTGGTGCTGGATCGGATTAGCCTCAGCGTGCGCGCCGGGGAGGTGATCGTCATCCTGGGGCCAAGCGGCTGCGGCAAGAGCACATTGCTGCGCACTCTCAACGGGCTCGAGCCCATTCAGGGTGGCGAGATCCGCTTCGATGGTGTGCTGCTGGATGGTGCCACCGACTGGCAGCGGGTGCGCCAGCGGATTGGCATGGTGTTCCAGAGCTATCACCTCTTCCCCAACCTGACGGTGCTGGAAAATGTGCTGCTTGGCCCCCTTCAGGTGCAAAAACGGGAGCGAGCAGAGGCGCTGCTGCAAGCCGAGCAGCTGCTGACCCGCATCGGCCTGTGGGAGCGGCGCCATGACTATCCGCGCCAGCTCTCCGGTGGTCAGCAGCAGCGCATCGCCATCGTGCGGGCGCTGTGCATGAACCCGCAGGTGATGCTGTTTGACGAGGTAACCGCCGCCCTCGACCCCGAGATGGTGCAGGAGGTGCTGGAGGTGATCCGCGATCTCGCCGGCAGCGGCATGACCCTGCTTATCGTCACCCACGAGCTGGCCTTCGCCCGGGCGGTGGCGGATCGCATCGTCTTCATGGATGGCGGCCACATTCTGGAGCAGGCCGCCCCCCACCAATTTTTTGACAATCCCTGGAGCCAGCGTGCGCGCCAGTTCCTCGCCAAGTTTTCTTATACAAATGTCATCAAACGAAAGGAGTCAGCATGAAAAAAATCACCTCGGTTCTGCTTAGTGCCTTATTGGGACTGGGTATCGCCAGCAGCGCTGCCCATGCGGCGGACGGTTCCCTCGACAAGATCAAGGCGCGGGACAAGCTCATCGTCGGCGTCTTCACCGATAAGCCGCCGTTTGGCTACGTGGACGAGAAGGGGAACTACGTCGGTTTTGATACTGACCTCGGCCGCCGCTTCGCCAAGGATCTGCTGGGGGACGAGAACAAGATCGAGTTCGTGGCGGTGGAGCCAGCCAGTCGCATCCCCTTCCTGCAGAGCGACAAGGTGGATCTGATCCTCGCCAATATGACGGTGACCCCGGAGCGGCGGGAGGTGGTTGATTTCACCAACCCGAACCTGCGAGTCGCGGTACAGGTGCTGGTGCCGGAAGGGAGCCCGGCCAAGAAGCTCGACGATCTGGCCAGCAAGACCCTGATCGTGACCACCGGCACCACTGCCGACATCTGGCTGACCCGCAACCACCCGGAGTGGAAGGTACTCAAGTTCGAGAAGAATACTGAATCCCTGCAGGCGCTGGCGCAGGGTCGTGGCGACGCCTATGCCCAGGACAACCTGGTACTGTTCAGCTGGGCCAAGGAGAACCCGGGCTATCGGGTACTGCCCGAAAAACTGGGCTCGGAAGATCCCATCGCCCCGGCGGTGAAGAAGGGCAATATCGAGCTGCGTGACTGGGTCAACGACCGTCTCGCCAAGCTGGGGGAAGAGAAGTACCTGCTGAAACTCTATGACCAGTATGTGCGTGACAAGCTGAGCCCTGATACCGATCCGAATGATGTGATTGTCGAAGGAGGAAAATGGCAGGGTTAATGGACAAACCCTGTTTTGAAGAGTGTGTTGAGTGTGTGAAGTAAGTGAAGAGTGAGGTCTTGGTTCCGTTGGTATGCAAACCGCAAGGTTTGATTTTTCCGGGCGTCCCCTGCTAGAGAGGACGCCCTTTTTTATTTGCCCAAGCGTGGGTTAGTGCACTTCATCCCACGCCATCTGCCAGTGGGAGCCGATGCCCGGCTCGTACTGGGTGGCTGTGGTGGTCCACTGCTGGCAGTAGCCGCTGTAGGGGAAGGGCTTGCACTGATAGACCTTGCCATTTTTCGGCTGCTGCACCTTGGTGCCGGCGGCATAGGATTTGAGCGAGTTCGGGAAGACGAAGTCGTATTCGCCGCTGCTCTGCTCCTTGAACATCAGATCCATGGTCTGCTGAATGGTCTCGCCGCCCGTTTTCGGGGTGGCCTTGATCACCAGCTGGTGGTGACCGGCCTTGAGCCCTTCCAGCGCCATGGTGAAGGTGTGGCTGCTGTCCTTGATGTCAGCGCTGCTTTCACCCTTGGCGACGCCGCCGTGGTCATAGAGGGTGTTGGTGACGGCCAGATCGCCCTGTGCGGTGACGGTGAAATCGAGGGTTGCCTTGCCGTTGTCCAGCACATAGTCGCTGGCCAGACCGCTGACGCTGATGCTGTCCACTACCGGCGGCTGCAGCTGTTGCAGATCAATCTCGACTCGATCCAGTTTGCTGTCTCGATGCAGATAGACGGGGTTCATGCCGTAGATCGGATTGAACTGGCCATCGGCTCCTTGCTGACCGGCGCGGATCAGGCTCTGCTCGGCGTTGAGCTTGCCGGCGAGGGCATGGGCCCAGTTGTTCTTCTGGCCCTGCTCGGCATTGGTGATGGTCAGCACGGTCTGCAGATCGGGGCGCTCGCCGTTGGCATCGAATACCCGGGTCATCGCCTTGTCACCCACCGCGAGGTCGATGGAGGGGTAGATGGTGCCGGCCTGGCTCCACTCCAGCGGCGGCTGGCTACCATCTTTGAACTTGGCATCGATGATGTTGTAGAAGCTGTTGCTGGTGTCGCCCACTTCCCACACGCCGAGGATCACCTGATAACCGGTGCGCTCCGGCAGGACACAGTTATGGGTCACCTGCTTGGGCGGCTGCACCATGTTGCCGTCGATGACGCAGAAGGGGGTCAGGTCGAACGAGTCGCGAGTGAGCGGTTGATTGGGGTTCCAGTCCTGCTTGGTGAGGTAGTAGCGCCAGTTGCGGGTGACGTGGTTGGCGGTGAAGGTCCAGCTGATGGCGAAGGGGCCGGGCTGTATTTCACGCTTGGTCCAGCGGTCGCTGGTCTGGATGTTCAGCTCGCTCCAGCGCGGGCTGCCCGCCGAGGCGATTTGACCATCCTGCGGGCCGGTTTGCGGGAAGCCTGATGGCCCCTCCACGCTCTGGGGTTCCCACTGTACGCCTCCACACTGGCTGTTGCCGCCGGTTTTGCACAGGTAGTTGCGGCTCTCGGGCTGGCTGATGTAGCCATGAGCCAGGGCGCTGCCGCTGGCCAGCAGGGCCAGCACCGCCGCGATGTGATTGAGTTGGATTTTTGCTGCCATACATTCCTCTGTTCGATAGATGTGGGCAGTCAGTTGGCCAGGGAGTTCCCCGATGCACACTTGCGTGTGGCAACCCCGCTATCCTGGACAAAACGTCTGTAGACCGGAGGCTTTGCGTCCCGACCTTTCGGTCAGTTTGCCAAATGACTAGATGGTTAGTGATGGGCCAAATGTTCGGCCATCAGCATTGTGCACCGCATTGATTAATTATTTGAAGTTGAATGTTTAAATGCATAATCCGGTGGCACAAAAAACGTTCTAACTGGCTGTTTTTAAATTGTTCTCTTGTTTATGAATGGCGTCGAATGCCGTTGAATATGCCGATAAGATGCATGCTTGCTGCGCGTTTTTCGGCTTAAAAAAACCTGCCAGCCGAGCTGGCAGGTCGAGTGACAAGGCGACACGGATTGACGCCATCAATGGCGGGCGCGCTGCTCGCTATTGGAGTGATGTAGAGTTGGCATCATAGGAGTCTTGCTGGACTCCTTGCCCAGTTTGAACACCGCAAGCCGCTCATCCAGGCTGCGGGAGAGACCGGCCAGCAGTTCGCTCTCCTGCGCCAGTTGCGAGGCGGACTGGGACATCTCGAGCGCCGAGTCGTTGATGCCGCTGACGTTGCGATTCATATCCTCGGCCACCATGCTCTGCTGTTCGGCGGCGGTAGCGATCTGGGTCGCCATGTCGCTCACATGCTGGATATGGTTGACGATCAGAGTGAGATCCTGACCCGCTTGTTGTGACTGGTTGACGCTGCTTTCGGCCAGTTTTCGGCTGGCATCCATGGCATTGGCAGCAGTGACGGCCCGTTGCTGCAACTGGGCGATGGTGCTCTGGATCTCTTCGGTGGACTGGCGGGTACGACTGGCCAGCTGGCGCACTTCATCGGCGACTACGGCAAAGCCACGCCCCTGCTCGCCAGCACGGGCGGCCTCTATGGCGGCGTTGAGAGCCAGCAGATTGGTCTGATCCGAGATGGAGCTGATGACGGCGGTCACTTCACCGATCTGCATGACCCCCTCTTTGAGCTGGTTGACCTGCAGGGTGGCCTGCTCCACCTCGGTAGCCAGCGCCTTGATGCCGTGCACACTGGCGTGAACGTCACGGTTGCCGAGGCCAGCTTCTCCGGTCGCTTCCTGGGTATCCCGCGCGGTATTTTCGGCATGCCCGGCCACATCGGAGATGGTGGCGCTCATCTCGTTCATGGCTGTGGCGAGCTGGGCCAGCTGATCCCGCTGGCTGCTCACCGCCTGATTGGTTTGCTCGGCGGAGGCGGCGATGCGCAGGGCTGCATCGGCCACGTTGCGGGCACCCAGACTGGCCTCCAGCAGGGCGTGACGAATGGCATCGAGACTCTGATTGGTACAGCGGGCGACCATGCCCAGCTCATCCTTGCCATGTACCGGGATGCTCACCACCAGATCCCCCTGGGCGACCCGTTGCATGGCGTTGTTGATCTGGTTGAGGGGGGAGACGATGGAGCGGGTGATGCGCCAGCCCAGCAGCCCCATCAGCAGGGTCACAATGGCGGTGGCGCTACCCATCTTCATGTACTGGGCCCAGATGGTCTGCTGGATATCCTGCAGCAGCATGCCGGAACCGAGGATCCAGCCCCAGGGTTGATAGCCTGACACCATGGAGAGCTTGTCAGCAGTTTCGCCCGATGGGCCGCTCCAGACATATTGCAGGGTGCCCTGTTTGCCTCCCTTGGCAATATCGACCATCTGCAGCCAGAACTGCCCGGCGGTGGCACCTGTTCCTTCCCCCATGGTCTGGCCGACCAGCTCCGGCCGGATGGGGTGCACCAGCATCTGGCGGTTCTCATTGATCACGAACAGATAGTTGTTGTCGTCAAAGCGCATATTGGTCAGCAGCTTGCGTGCCTCTTGCTGCGCCTGCTCCATAGGCAGGGTGCTGGCCAGAAACTGGATCTGGCTCATGGCCTGGCTTAATACCGCATTGAGCCGCGCCTCTCGCTCACTCATCAGATTGCGCTGGAGCGCGTTGGCCGAGATGAACAGCAGCGAGACAAAACCGACAAACGCCAACGTGAGCAGCAAAAACAATTTGCGGCTCACGGTGATATCACCGAGCTTGAACATGACGAAACCCTCATTCCCTGTTGATTTTCTATGGCTCGTTACTGCGGCAGCCAATTGCTTGATGTAACAACTTATTTACTATTAACCAGTGGTCGCGCGCCCTTAAATGAGCGTTTTGACAACAGTATAGCCAGCAGACAGCACTCCCCATTTTTTGGTAGCGTGTTCAGGCGCATCCCTGCGCAATTTTTGCCAAAGAGTGTGAATCATTTGGCATTTCACTAAAAATGGAGTGGGCCCCGCTGCGGGTGACCCCATAACAAGAGGGAATTTATGAGTTCCATTGCCAGGAATTACTTCAACCAGCTCAACGCCGACTATCTGCAGGTACACAGGCGCAAGGAGGATCTCTTCTGGTCCACCTATATGGGTACCAGCGACGATCAGGCCGGTTTTACCGCGGCCGAGCAGGCCTACAAGGCTTTTTGCGCCAATCCGGCCCGTCTGCCCGAATTGCGGGAGATGCTGGCGCAGGCCGACGAGGATGATATCAAGCGCGGTCTGCAAGGCTGGATCGCCTTCTTCGAGTGCAATGTGATTGAAGATCCCGCCGCTGCCGCCCTGATGGATGAGCTGGTGGCTGCCGAGGCGGCGCTGTTCGCCCGCCGCAAGGGGCTGAAACTGACCCTGCTGGATGAGCAGGGCCAGCAGGTGGCTGGTAGCCTACCCGCCGCCAGTACCTCCCTTGCCGCCAGCCCGAGCGAGGCGGTGCGCCAGAGCGCGCTCGCCATGTTCCACACCCTGGAGCAGTGGGTGGTCGGCAATGGTTTTCTCGAGGTGGTGGCGCTGCGCAACCGCTTTGCCAGCGCCATGGGCTATCGCGACTACTTCGCCTACAAGGTGCGCAAGAACGAGCAGATGAGCCCGGAGCAGTTGTTCGCCATCCTCGACGACTTCATTTCCCGCACCGACGCCCGGCTGCAGCAAAGCCTTGCCGAGCTGAAAGCGGCCAAGGGGGAGGCGGCCCTGCTGCCCCATAACCTGCGCTACGCCATCAGTGGTGATGTAACCCGCCAGCTCGATCCTTATGTGCCCTTCTCGCGGGCGCTGAAGGATTGGGTCGAGAGCTTCCGTCGTCTCGGCATCCAGTATCGCGGGGCGACCCTCACCCTGGACTTGCTGACCCGGGAGGGGAAATACGAGAACGGCTTCTGCCACGGCCCGGTGCCGAGCTTCTTCCAGCAGGGGGAGTGGATACCTGCGGTGGTCAATTTCACCAGCCTGGCCGATCCGGCGCAGGTGGGCAGCGGCTGGAGCGGGCTCAACACCCTGTTCCACGAGGGGGGCCACGCCGCGCATTTTGCCAATGTCACCGGCAATGCCCCCTGCTTCTCACAGGAGTTTCCGCCCACCTCTATGGCTTATGCCGAGACCCAGTCGATGTTCTGCGACAGCCTGCTGGACGATGCCGACTGGCTCAAACGCTACGCCAGAAATGCGGCAGGAGAGGCGATCCCCGATGCGCTTATCAAGGAGATGATCGCCGCCCGTCAGCCGTTTCGCGCTTTTAACGAACGTCAGATCGCGCTGGTGGCCTACTTCGAGCGGGATCTCTACGCCATGGATGAGGCTGAACGTACTCCCGAGGCTGTGCTGGCGCTGGCCCGCAAGTGGGAGCGCAAGATCCTCGGTGTCGAGAGCCCGCGCCCGCTGCTGGCCATTCCGCACCTCCTTAATCAGGAGTCGGCCTGCGCCTATCACGGCTACCTGCTGGCGCTGATGGCGGTGGAGCAGACCCGCGCTTACTTCCTCAAGCGCGATGGCTACCTCACCGACAACCCGCGCATCGGGCCGGATCTGGCCGCCCACTACTGGGGGCCGGGCAACGGCATGACTCATGATGAGACCCTGCGCAGCCTGACTGGTGAAGGCTTCAGTGCCGTGCCGCTGGCCGAGGCGTGCAACCTGAGCGCCGCTGAGGCGTGGCAACAGGCGCAAGCCTGCATGGCCGCAGCCCAGCAGCGCCCCGCGGCTGGCGAGGGAAGCCCGCTCGATGCCCATATCCGGGTGGTCCACGGCGCCGAGCTTATCGCCGACAACAACGAGTCGGAAACCCGCATGCTGGCCGACTTCGAGGCGTGGATCGTCAACCATTACCAACCGGTTTCAGCCGAATAATCCGCACAGCTCCCGGTGATCAGGCCGGGAGCTGTGCTTTTCATGGTTATTCGTTGTCGTAACCGTGGCAGACGCTGCCATATTATTGGCAGGTGCGCGACACAGTTTGTCGCCTTGCCGATTGGGTCCGCATTTTGCCATCAGATATGTATTCATATGAACATGAATAGGAATTGCAGGCTGCAAGATAGTAGATTCACTGAGTTACGCTCTTTTGTCTTTTCTGTTAATAGTGCTTTTTGTAGTCATCTTTGTGCATAAAGATTGATCCATTCAACTATCTGCTAGTTATTCTCATCTTTCCGGGTTGACTAAATTGTCCACAACTGCAAAATCGCCCACCTTGCCACCCCCGATGTGAGTCGGGCTCGGAAAGCTTCAGATCTCTTCCCCCCGAGATGGCTGAGCCGCACATGAAAATGGCGTCAGCTCTCAACTCTTTCTGCGCGTTCGCCTGCTTCATGCTATCCGTCGATAACGTTGACACTGCTGTTGTGCTGTCCGTGCAGGGCAATGCGCATCTCGCGACATTGCCTGAGTCTGCCGATGCATGGCAACAGGCGGGTCCGTTTTATTGGCTTGGTATCTATTTGTCAGTGAATGGAAAGAGGTTATTTCCCCATGATGAGCACGAGTGAACACCCCGGTCAGATTGCGCTGCTGGGAGGCTCGGTGGATCGTGTTGCCTTGCCACTTCTCGATCTGTCCTGCTGGGATCCATTGCAGCAGCCGGTATTACTGCTCAACCTGCCTGCAGATGAGCAGGACAGGGTATTGCAGGCTGTGCGGCGTGACCCGATACGCTATTTGCAGCCGGTATTTTGTGTTGTGAAGAGCCCGCTCTCTCCCATGTTGGCCGACGGTCTCCTGACACAGCTGGATGAACGGGCCTCTGACATGCTTGAACGGTTGGCGTTGTTGACCCCTCGAGAGCATCCGGATGACATGGAAAAGCTGGCTTGGTACAGCTGGCCTCGCTCCCATTTTCGCTTGTTGCCACGTTGGCAGGCTGGTTGCCGTCAGGGGTACAGCTATCCCCTGCTGGATTGCCTGCTGGGCAGCGAAGCAGGGGATGCCCTCCCGCAGCTGGTTGCAGAGCGTTTATTGCAGAGTGAGCAGCTGGTGGACCGGGTACGTCTTTGTCACAGTTGCAACTCGGCACATCTCAATTTTGTCGATGTGTGTCCCGAATGCGCTCATATCGCCATCCAGGCCAAGCCAGCTGTGCACTGCTTCACCTGCGGGCACGTGGATGATCAGGATGCATTCATGCGACAGGGTGTGCTGCGTTGTCCCAAGTGCGTCACGACTCTGCGTCACATCGGTGTTGACTATGACAGGCCCCTTGAGAAATTCCGTTGTTTGTCATGCCATGCCCGTTTTATGGAGGCTGCCGTCCAGGCGCGTTGCCATGAATGTGGCCAGGCGCACAAACCCGATGATCTGGTGGTTGCGCCCATCTATGAATATCGCATCGGCAAGCTGGCCCGCCACATCGCACGGGAAGGAACTCAACAACTGCATCTGCCGTTGACCTGGGGTACCCCTATGGCCATGGAGCACTTCCCCTGGTTGCTGCAATGGAACAATAGCTTGCTGCAACGCCATGGTGGCTGCCATACCTTGCTGGCTATTCGGGTTGAGCATCTGGCTGAGTTGCGGGCCGAGTTGGGCATGCTAAAGACTCAGCAGCGACTGGCCGCTCTGCTCAGCCGTTTGCAAGCTCTATTCCGTGATACCGATGTCGTTTGCCAGTATGCCGATGACCGATTGTTATTGCTGTTGCCGCATACTGATGCCGACGACTGGCGCATTCTGCAGGAGCGCATTCAGGCATTGAATCTCATCGAAGGACTGGATGCTCTGACGCTGGCGGTGAAAGTACAACCTTTGCCCGCCCTGTTGGGCGACGATACAGCGGTATGGCTCGGCCAGTGGCTGGATGGAGATAGCCCGGATGCATGAGTGGATGAATACGGTGCACTACATCCTGATAGAGATACTGGGTAGCCTCCAGTTTTCTCCCCGGATGATTCTGTTGCTGTTGCCCATGTTGCTGTTGATGGAGGTGCCACTGATGGCGCTGACGTTGACCGGGATCCTGAAATGGTATGCGCGCCAGCTTCCCATGGCATCTGAACTGCCGCGATCTCGGCGCTGTCCCAAAGTGTCTTGCATCATCACCTGTTATGGGGAAGGTGAGGCGATCCGCTCCACCATATTGACGCTCAAGGAACAGCTTTATCGCGGTCAAATGGAAATCATTGCTGTGATTGATGGCGCCAAGGCCAACGCGCATACCTATCAGGCTGCGCTCAATTGTGTTCGTGAATTCGAGGGGTGCGAGAACAGAAGTTTGGTCCTGCTACCGAAATGGCAGAGGGGAGGCCGGGTCTCCACTCTCAATGCCGGTCTCTCCGCTGCGACTGGCGAGATAGTGATGAACGCGGACGGAGATACCTCCTTTGACAACAACATGATCGATGAGATCGTGGCTTGTTTCGATGATCCTGATGTGCCTGCTGTGGGAGGGGCATTAAGGGTGCGAAATCTGAACGATGGCGTACTGACCCGGATGCAGAGCATTGAGTACATGATCTCCATGCAGGGGGGCAAGACGGGACTGAGCGAGTGGAACCTCATCAACAATATCTCGGGAGCCTTCGGTGCGTTTCGTCGTGATTTTTTGCGCCAGATTGGTGGGTGGGATACCCATACCGCAGAAGATCTGGATCTGACAGTCCGTATTAAGCATTACCTCAAACGCCATCCGGCTTTAAAGATAGGGTTCGCCCCTCGTGCCATCGGTCACACCGATGCGCCCGCAGACGTGATCACGCTTGCCAAGCAGCGTTTACGCTGGGATGGAGATCTGCTGTTTCTCTATCTGCGCAAGCACAAGCTCTCCCTGACGCCGCGTATTCTGGGCTGGAAGACCTTTTTGTTTACCTTGATCTACGGGGTGGCGCAAAACGTGGTGCTGCCCCTGCTGGTCATGGGTTATAGCTGGTGGTTGGTGCTTAGCTATCCGGGGCAGTTTGTCGCTGCGTTGATGATCTGTCTCTATCTGGTTTACCTGTTTCTTACCCTGGTTAATTTCGCCGTGTTTTTGCTGGCTATATCTGAACGCCCGAAGGCAGATCTACGTCTGCTGCCATGGTTGTGTCTTTACCCGGTGTACACCTTGCTGATGCGCTTGTGGTGCGCCATCGCACTGTTGAATGAGATGTTCCGACGCGGTCATGAAGAGAGCAGCATGGCCCCCTGGTGGGTATTAAAACGAGGAAATAAATTCTGATGAAAGTCACATTCAATCCCCCCAAGAAGCAGGATGCCACGTCGGATGAAGGGATCCGGGTATTGTATGCCCCCGCCAAGCGTGTCGCCTTCAAGGCTCGCTGGTATCTCATCCTGTTACTGGCATTCAGTCCCGTTATTATTCTGCTGTGGTATCTGGGGCGCGAGTGGTGGCTGACCCAGGCGCCAGCAATCATTACCACCGAGCCGCAACTGGTTGTTGCCAATGGGGATGGCTTTATTCGACACATCTACACGGCTCCCGGCCAGGGGGTGTCACAAGGCGATGCCCTGATGCAGTTCGAATCTCCAACCCTCAAGGCCAACATGGCGGAACGAAAAGCGCGCAGAGCGGCCATCGAATTGAGCAAGGCTGAGGCTGAACAGGCTATCTTGCGCAATCTGGACGAACAGATTGGTATTGCCGAACGGGGGAGCCGGGAGCAGGAGGTCATCTATCAGGAGTATGCCGGTTATAAAAAAGAGAAGCTGGTATCCAGTGCAGAGTACGCAACGGCCCTGCTGAATTGGACTCAGTCACGCATAGCTCTGCAGAAGGCAAGGGCAGAGAAGATAGCGCAGGAACTGCAAATCAGTGAGGACCAACTGACCGGACCGCTAGCCAGTGCTCGTCACTTGCTCGATCAGGAGCTGACCGAGATGGAAGCGATGGCGTACCATCAACAGCCAAGAGCTCCGGCGACTGGCAAGGTTTCAGATGTGCTGGTACAGGAGGGGGACTGGGTATTCTCGGGGGCTCCTCTGGCACTTATCTCGAAGCGAGAAGACCCGCTGGTGATAGCCTATGTGCAGCCCAAATATCTCTCTTCAATGGCTCCTGGACACAAGGCTGTCGTCAAGCTGCCCAGCGGGGAGCGTCTGGCTGCCAGGGTCGCCAGACAGGTCGAGCTGGCGGACAAGTTGCCGGCTCAGTTAGCCGCTCCGTTTGAAGGGGAGAAAGCAACCCTCAAGGTCGCACTCTCGCTGGATGAAAAATTACCCCCGAACCTGCAAGTGGAAGGGTTGCCGGTGACCGTGTTGTTTGATTGACGTCTATGGCGTTGTGATCCTGAATCGCAACGCCTTCTTTTGGGTTTCGGCCATAAAAGGTGGCTGGTGTATGGAAGCCCGCGATTGCCTCTCCCTTTTTCATTCATCAATGACTTTATTTCCGCAATGCTCGCAGATGGCATGTCGTTCAAAGCGCTCCATGTTGGCCAGAAAGGGGCCGGCGGCCCAGCCGGTAATGAAGTCCTTGATAAAGGCTTTGCGCTTTTGCGCCGGTGTCAGCTGCTGGCCAAAGGATTTGTCGACCAGTACCACGACATGGTTGGTTTCGCGCTGACAACTCGGGCAGACGCGTTGTTCGGTGGATGAAAGCAAGGGGGACTCCTTGTCCGGAAGAGTGGGCAGCAGGTTTTCCGCCGCAGATATGTGTCGTCCCCATTTGATTCCTTTTGCAGGCGGGTCGTCAATCACGGCAGAGGTGGATTTTGCGCTATTCCCCATGAAGAGAGGGCCAGTCAGCAAGGGTGACCAGAGGGGCCGGCGGGCCCCTCTGCTGTTGCCGTTTGTCACACATTGCCACGCAAGCTTCCCCCTCTGGCAAAGTCTTGTGACCAGACGGGTGTGCAATGGTGCCATGAGCAGGGAGATGAGGCCCTGCCGCGATGGAACCAGGGAGCATGTTATGACGAGTAAACGGGTGTGGTGGCTGTTGCCGCTGCTGGCGGTCGGAGTCTGGTGGCTCGGTTATGCGGGGGATGCCAACGGGGTGTGGCCCTGGCGCCATGAGATGTTGTTACTGACCGGCCTGCTGGGGATGGCCTATATGGCCATTTCGCTGTTGCTGGCGTTGCGCCTGCCGCAGTTTGAGGTGTGGTGTGGCGGTCTGGACCGGATGTTGCGATGGCACCGCCAGACGGCCATCGGTGGCGCATTGGCGCTGACCGCCCACTGGCTGGTGGTGGAGGCGCCCAAGTGGGCGGTCTCGGCGGGTTGGCTGAGCCGTCCCGCCCGGCGTGGGGCCAGCGGTGCTGGGGCTGGCACAGGCAATGGCATCTCGCTCCATGCCCTTGGCAATACCCTTGGTGAGTGGAGTTTCTATCTGCTGATCGCGCTGGTGGTGGTGAGCTTGCTGGCGCTGGTGAGTTATGGCCGTTTTCGGCTGATCCACCGGCTGGCGCCGCTCATCTATCTGGCGGGGTGGGGACACGGGCTCTGCCTGCTGCCTCAGATTGGGGCCATGACCCCGGTGGGGGTAGCGATCTGGTTGATCGGCGGGATCGGTGTTATCGGGGCCCTCTACTCCCTGCTGGGACAAGTGGGGGGGCGGGATCGCCATCCCGGCCGTGTCATTGCGGTGCGGGGGCTGGCGGATCACACCTGCGAGCTGACCATGCAGCTGGAGAGGCCGCTCGCCCATTACCGCCCGGGTCAGTTTGCCTTTTTCGAATTTGACGCCAAAGAGGGGCCGCACCCCTTTACCCTGGTGCGGGTGTCGGCGGATCGGCGCCAGCTGGTGATCGCGGTACGGGCGCTCGGGGATCATACCCGTCAGCTGGTGGCAGAGGCTCGCGTCGGGGATGGGGTGGTGGTGACCGGCCCCTATGGCGCCTTTGTCGCCCCGCAAGGGGGAGGCCGAGCCCTCTGGCTGGGGGCCGGGATAGGTATCACGCCGTTCGTCGCCTGGCTGGAGGGGCTGGCTGCCCGTGGCGAGCGGGGCGAGGGGATCACCCTGATCCAGTGTGCGCCGGATCTGGCGGGGGCCGTTTACCATCGGCGGTTGGCGGAGCTCTGTCATCGTACCGGCGTGCGCTATCAGTTGCATCTGGACAAGGCGGCCGGGCGACTGGATCTGGCTCGCATCGCGCAGGATGCGCCTGAGCAGGTGTGGTTTTGCGGGCCGGAGGGGATGGCAGATGCCCTGACCCGGCTGTTGCCGGACGGGCATCTGCATCGCGAGCTGTTTCGCTTTCGTTGAGCGCAGTTATTTGGTGCTGGCTGGCAACTGCTTGAGGGCGGCCTGTACTGCCGCCTCCAGTTGCGGGTCGCGCCCGGCCACCATGTCGGCGGGAGTGAGGGGCACCTGCAGATCCGGGATCAGCTCCTGATTCTCGTAGAAGGAGCCGTCCGGTTTGCGCAGCCCCAGGGTCGGAATGCCGTAGGAGAGGCCCGGGATCAGCCGGGAGTCGTGGCTGTAGACCATGGTGCCGGTGCCGGGCACCGGATCGCCGACGATGGGGCCGACCTTGAGGGCGCGGTAGTACTCTGGGAAGGCGGAGCCTTCCGAGTAGCTGCCAGCGTTCACCAGCACCACCGAGGGCTTGGTCCACTGGCGAGTGGCGGCGTCGGTTTCCCCCTTGCCCTGACGGGGCCAACTGCTGGCCATTCCCTTGGTGCTGCCGCTGCCGGTCAGAAACTCCACCAGGGTATTGGCGAGATAGCCGCCGCTGTTGAAGCGGACATCGACGATCAGCGCCTCGCGATTGCGCTGTCTGCCGAGGGCATCCGCCACCACCGCATCGTAGACCTCGCTATTCATTGCCGGCAGATAGACGTAGCCGACCCGTCCTCCGCTCAGCCTGGCCACCAGCTCCCGCCGTTTCTCAATCCAGCGATCCTGTTGCAGCTGGTACTCCTGCTGTTTGTCGATGGCGGTGAGCACCACCTCGTCAGTTTGCTTGTTGCCCTCCTGCTGGAAGGTGAGGGCAAGCCGGGCACCGGCCTGATGGTTGAGGGCCCGATCCAGCTCGGCCAGATTGGCAATCGGGACGCCGTTGATGGCGAGCAGGCGGGCGCCCGGGGCGATATCGCTCTCCTGATCCAGCGGGCCGCCAGAGAGCAGGGCGGTGAGCATCACCCCCGGCTCGCCATCCTGCCAGTAGCCGCCAAGGCTGGCGGTCTCGTCCGCCATGCGCGGGAAGGGGGCGGGGCCGCTGCCCCAGGTGTGGGAGACATTGAGCTCGCCAGCCAGCTCCGCCAGCAGGTTGCCAAAGTCCCGCGGGTTGCCGATGCCCGGCAGCAGGCGGCGGTAAGCGGCGACATAGCTATCCCAGTTCACCCCGTTCATATCGTCCAGATAGAACTCGTCCCGGGTTAGGCGGGCGATCTGATCGAAGGCGGCGGTCATGCGTTCCTGCCAGCGGCTGGTGGGTTGCAAGGCGAAGGGGGCGCTGGTGGCCTCGCCGGAGTCGAGATGGATCCGGGTGATCTCCCCATCCCGCACCAGGGTAGCCAGGGTGCCCTGCTGGTTGAGGCTTGCCAGCGCTGGGCCGGGCTGCTCACCAAACAGTTCGCTGGTTTTGCCCTTGCGCAGATCCTGGCTGTAGCCCTTGATCTCGCTCTCGCTGTTGACCCCCATCTCTTCCACCAGATAGATCACTTGGTCGCCGATGATGCGGCTGGCGAGCAGGGTGCCGGTGGGTTGCAGCAGCAGCGCTTCTCTATGGTTGAGACGATCGCTCTCAAAGCCGTATCCCCCTTTCGGCGGCTCCAGTTCGGCAATGGCATCGGCTCTGGCGGCGCGGCTGCTGTAAATGCCGAGCAGGTTGGTGACGAGGGGTTCGCCATCGGGCCCCAGTGCGCCAAACCGGGTCGATTGCCAGTAGAGAATGGCGCCATCCTGACTCCAGCCCGGTTGTCCATCCTGATAGCCGTTGAGGCTGACATTGACCGGTTTGGCCTTGGGATTGGCCGTATCGATCACCGCGATCTCCTGCTCTGCCGCATCGGGGCGGAAAGTGAGCGCCAGATGGCGTGAGTCGGGGGCAAAGGCGAGATGTGCCTCGTGGCGCGATGGGTTGAAGCTGGCAGGCACCAGCTCCCGCTGCTTGTTGTTCGCCAGATCGAGCTGGTGGATGGCCTGGCCATCCACCACGAAGGCGAGCTGCTTGCCGTCGGGGGAGAGCACCGGACGGCTGATCCCCTTGTCGGGAATGGCCAGCAGCAGACTCTCGGTCAGAGTGCTGGGATCGCTGAACAGCAGCTCCGGATCACCCTTGCGCAGGCGATAGAGGGCGGCGTGCCCCTGCTGCTCCGACAGATAGATGAGGGCGCGGCCCTGCTCGGCGAAGAGGGGGTTGGACTGCTCGCTCGGATCGCGGGTCAGCTGGCGCACCCGCTCCCGCTCGGGGTCGACGGCAAACAGGTTGCCCTCGCTCACCAGGATCAGCTCATCCGCCTCTTCGCTGACCAGCGCTTCGTCTGCCAGGGTCAGGGCCTCGCTCGCCTCATCCGGCGCGCTCGCCACTTGCGGGGTGAGGGTCAGCTTGCGTGGCTCGCTGCTACCGGCGTCGAGGCGATAGAGTTCACCCAGCCATGACCAGACCAGATCGCCATTGCGAGAGGCGCTGAGCCCCCGCACCGGATGGCCCTGATAGTGGGTCAGCTGTTGCTCCTTGCCGTTGGCGAGATCCCGGCGCCAGACGTTGAAATCGCCGCTGCGCTCGCTCAGGTAAAAGAGGGTATCTCCCTTGTCGCTCCAGACCGGATCGGTGGCCGCCACCCGATCTTCGGTCAGCTGCTTGTGCTGCTTGCCATCAAACAGCCAGAGACGGGGCACCGCGAACGAGTGCTGATGCTTGCGAAAGGGTTGATCCGCCGCGGGCATCTGATAGGCGAGCCGCTCCCCGTGGGGGCGGGCGAGAGTTGCAGGCAGCGGCAGATCGGCCTGCAAGGTGCCGCCGGTGATCGGGGTCCAGTAGAGCTCGCCCCATTGGTAGCCTTCCGCGACAAAATGGTCGGCATCGGGCGCACCCAGGCGCTGACTACTCAGCAGCAGCCGTTTGCCATCGGCGCTGAAGGCTTGCGGCAGATCGGTGCGCGAATCGCGGGTGAGGCGCACCATCTCGCCGCCGTTGGCGGGTACCACGAACACATCTTCGTTGCCGTAGAGATTGGCGGCTAAGGCGAGCTGTTTGCCATCCGGTGACCAGATTGGCCGCTGGCTCAGGTAGTCGCTGCCGGTGAGCGCCGTGGCGGGGCCACCCTCGGCACTGGCGACAAAAATGCGCCCCTGCCAGGTGAAGGCAAGCTGCTTGCCATCGGGGGAGAGGGCGGGCTCGCGCAGCCAGAGCGCATCGGCGGCGACACTGGCGGGTAGCCAGAGCAGTGCGCTGACCAGCAGCAGGCGGGTCAGCGAAGAGTTCGGCAAGAAGTGCAGAGGCATGATGTCATCCTGAATCAGGTTCAATTGTTACATATTTACCGATCTGCGGCATCATGGCTAGCCAGAAAATGTAAGCTATGTTTTTGTTTTTATTGTCAATTAGTCATGTTTGTGCAGGTCGTTCATGGACCATTCACCGTTCGCAGCCAAGATATGTTTTATTGGGTCTATTGAGTATTGATGGCGATCCAATATCATGGCGCTCGCTCGCCAACGGGCGAGCCTATTCAGATGATGTGACAACCATAAAAAGCCCTGCCAGAGGCTTGTCGAGGGATGGAATGAGAGCCGTATTGTTGTGTGTGCTGGGGCTGTGGCCCGCGCTGAGTTTTGCCTTTACCGAAAAAGCCGATTTGGTGGTGGTCAAGAAGTCTACCTACAGCCTCACCCTGATGAAGGATGGCAAGGAACTGAAGCGCTACTGGGTTGCACTGGGCCCGGCGCCCAAGGGGCACAAGCAGCGGGAAGGGGATCAACGTACCCCGGAGGGGCGCTACACCCTGGATTACAAGAAGAGCAACTCCGGCTTTTATAAAGCGATACATATCAACTACCCGAATCTGGACGATATCAAGCGCGCCAATGAGTTGGGGGTGAACCCGGGTGGCATGATCATGATCCATGGTCAGCTTAACCGTATGGGTAACCGTCGGGTACAGCCCTCCAACTGGACCAACGGTTGTATTGCGGTACTTAACCACGAGATGGATGAGCTCTGGAATGCCATTGACCCGGGTACGCCCATCATCATCGAGCCCTGATCCGCACAACGGGGGCCTTGTCGGCAGACAAGGCCCCCGTTCTGTTCTGGTTGTGATCCCCTTTAACGGATGTCTTTTTGAGACATTCGCATTGTTGTGAATGTCACTTCAAAAAAAGCCTGCAAATGGTGAGGATATGTGCTCTGTCCGTGAAGGAGTGTCCCATGTCTTTGACCGAAACCTGTCAGCGCATCGTGCGCGATCCCCATCTCTCCGCTGCTCAGAAGAGCCACGCACTGGCGCTGGCCGCCGAGAATGCGTTGCCCTACCCCGACCTGCCTGCCGCAGTCGCCGAGGCGATGGAGCAGGGATTTATCTGCGACATGTTCGAAGGGCATGCCCCCTACAAGCCGCGTTATGTGCTGCCGGACTATGAAAAATTCCTGACTCAGGGCTCTGCCTGGCTGGAGCTGACGGCGCCGCAGGATTTCGACGAGGCGCTCAACGCCCTGCGCATCCTCTATCACCATGTCCCCTCCGTCACCGGCATGCCGGTCTGGCTGGGACGGCTCGACCATCTGCTGTTGCCGTTTGTCGGCGAACTGGATGACGAGACCCTCTATCGCAAGCTGAAGGGGTTCTGGGTCTATCTGGATCGGGTGCTGCCGGACGCCTTCATGCACGTCAACATCGGGCCTGATGACAACCGCATCTGCCGCCTGATCCTGCGCATCGACAACGAGCTCAAGCAGGTGGCGCCGAACCTCACCTTCTTCCACGATCCGGAGCAGACCCCGGACAGCCTGCTGCTGCAGGCGGTGAAGAACATCGCCGAGTGCAGCAAGCCGCACATCGCCAACTACCCGATCCATCGCGATACCTTTGACCAGCGTGGTTTTGGCATCGTCAGCTGTTACAACGCCTTGCCGCAGGCCGGTGGCGCCAATACCCTGGTGCGCATCTCCCTCAAGCGGGTCGCCGAGCAGTGCCAGGGGATCGATGACTTCCTCGGCTGCCTGCTGCCCCACTACTGCCGTCTGGCCTCCCAGTTGATCGAAGCGCGGGCCGCTTTCTTGCATCAGGAGTCCGGCTTCTTCAACAGCTTCCTGGTGAAAGAGGGGCTGCTGGATGAGGATCGCTTCGTCCCCATGTTCGGCATCTACGGCATGGCGGAAGCGGTCAATATCCTGATGGATAAAGAGAATCTGCCGGATCGCTATGGTCACGGCGAGGAGGCGAACCAGCTTGGCTATCGCATCTCGGCCCAGCTCTCGGAATATGTCACTGCGACGCCGCAAACCCATGCCTGGGGTGGTCGCGCCCTGCTGCACTCGCAAGGTGGCCTCAGCATCGATGTGGCAGTCACCCCCGGGGTGCGCATCCCCTACGGGCAGGAGCCGGATCCGGCCAGCCATGTGCTGGCGCTGGCGCCGCACCACACTTATTACCATTCGGGGATCAGCGAGATCCTCACGCTGGATCCCACCATCCGCCAGAACCCGCAGGCACTGCTGCAGCTCTGCAAGGGGGCGCTCGCCATCGGCATGCGCGAGTTCACCGCCAACGTGGCCGACAGCGATCTGGTGCGGGTGACCGGCTACATGATCCGCAAGAGCGACGTGGCTCGCTTCGCAGAGGAGGGATCGCGCTTGCAGACCACCTGTCTCGGTGCCGAGGCGAGTGAAGTGACCGCCATTCGTCAGCGGGCTCCGCGGGTAGTCGCCCACGAATCGACCATCGGCGAGTATTGAGTTCGCACCGATGGCTGATGTCTTGCCAACACGCAGCGCTCTGGTGAGCAGGGTGCTGTCGTTCTCCTGTGTCGACGGGCCGGGCAACCGGCTGGTGTTGTTTCTGCAGGGGTGCAACTTTCGCTGCCCCGGCTGCCATAACCCGCACACCATAGGGCTGTGCGACGATTGCGGCGACTGCCTTGCGGTCTGTCCGAGTGGCGCCCTCTCCATGAGCGAAGGTAAGGTTAATTGGCAGGAGGCGCTCTGCACCGATTGCGACGCCTGTCTGGATGTCTGCCCGCGCAGTGCCAATCCCAAGACCGCCAGCATGACGGTGGCCGAGGTGCTGGCCCTGCTGCGCCGCTACGGCCCCTTGCTGAGCGGGATTACTGTCTCAGGCGGTGAGGCGACTACTCAGCTCCCCTTCGTGGTTGCGCTCTTTACCGCCATCAAGGCCGCGCCGGATCTGGCCCATCTCACTTGCCTGCTCGACAGCAACGGCTCGCTGGCCGAAACCGGCTGGCAGCGGCTATTGCCGATGCTCGATGGTGCCATGCTCGATCTCAAGGGGTGGCGTGACTCGGTACACCTCTCGCTGACCGGTTACAGCCGCGAACGGGTGCTGGCATCGCTGCAACTGCTGGCAAGTCACAGCAAGCTGACCGAACTGCGGCTGCTCCACGTGCCGGGCAAGAGCGATTTTCTGGATGCGAATGGTGAGCTGGACGCGGATCTCGCCGCCTTCTTGCAGCAGCTGGGGCCTGTGCCCATTCGCCTCAATGGCTTTCGCCACCACGGGGTACGGGGGGAGGCTGCGCAATGGCCAGAGGCGACCCGCAGCGAGCTGGAGTGGCTGGCGAGTCGGTTGCGTGCTGCGGGAGTGGGGGCGGTGACCTTGCCACCGCTGATCTAAAGAGGTCTGATCGATTCCCTTGCTGTGTAGTAAAAGCACACAACTGTGACTTCTGTCTATTGGAGGGGGCCTTGGGGCTCGTTATGATATTGCCCATCCGTCCCTCCTCCATCACAGATAAATCATGAGTGAAAGCAAGGCGTTATATCGGGTTCAGTTTATTTGCCACAACGAGCGCTATGAGGTTTATGTGCGCCAGGTGAATCAGGGCCAACTGTTTGGATTTATCGAGATCGCCGATTTTGTCTGGGACAACCACACGGCGCTTATCGTCGATCCCAGCCATGAAAAGCTCAAGAGCGAATTTGCCGATGTGCGTCACACCCTTATCCCCATGCATCAGGTGTTACGCATCGATCAGGTGAAAAAGCAGGGGGCTGCCCGCATTACGGATCTGGGTAGCAACGTCGCCTCCTTCCCCAGTCCCATTTATACCAAGCGTCCCTGATCCCTCATTGCCGTGGATGTTTCGCCGTGGCGAAACATCCATCTCTTCTCGCTGTCACCTGGCTCAGGGCTCGACCAGCTCGCGACCCAGTTGCAGGATCCGCTGGCGGAACCAGTGGCGGGCCGAGCCATCACCGGCCGGGCCATACCAGACCAGACTGTGACTCACCTTGCCGTAATCGAACGGTGCCGGACGCAGCTCCAGATCCGGCTGGCTGGCGATGCATGCCGCCCAGCCACCGATGGCGGTGAGGATCAGATCGGTCTGGGGCAGCAGGGCCGCCGCGCTGGCAAAATCGGGCAGGGTGGCGCCAATCTGGCGACGCACCTGTTGCTGGGCAAGGCTCTGCTCGAAGAAGGGGTTGGCCAGCTCCTGATCCCGGATGGCGATATGGCGCCAGCTCAGGTAGGCATCGAGATCCCAGGGCTTGGCCAGCGCCGGGTGGTCTTTGCGCAGCAGACAGACCAGTTTCTCTTCCCGCAGGGTCTCCCACACCAGCCCGGGCTGGCGCGGTAACGGCTGGCTCTGGTCATGGGGCAGGATCACGAAGTCGAGTTTGCCCGCTGCCAGCGCCTCCAGCCCCTGCTCATCCTTGTTCCAGATCTCCGGCACCATGCCCGGCACTTCTTTCATCAGCTGACCCAGAATGGGGCCCACCGGCCAGGTCATCACGCTCTCGCGCAATCCCAGCCGCAAGCAGCCCTGCCACTGCTGGGGGTTGAAGGCATTCTGGCGAGTGAGGCCGTTCAGCTCCCCCAACAACCGGTGCAGGGTGGGAGCCAGTCGCTCGGCCATGGGGGTGAGCAGCAGCTGGTTGCCCTGGCGGTAGAGCAGTTGATCCCCCAGCAGACCCCGCAGCTGGTTGAGGGTCTTGCTAACGGTGGAAGGCGTGGTGCAGAGCCGCTCGGCGGTGCGGGTGACGCTCTGGTTGTCGAGCAGCAGATGCAGGGTGACCAGATGGCGACCTCCCAGCCGAGAGAGTGCGATCAGATCCATAAGTACTCCACAAGCGAAGGGAAGAGACAAGACAAGAAAGCCCCGCCAAAGCGGGGCTGATGCGGATTAGCCCTTGAGCACCGCGGCCATGGCGTCAGCCACATAGTCGACGTTGCGGCTATTGAGGCCCGCCACGCACATGCGACCGGATCGCACCAGATAGACGGCGAACTCCTCGCGCAGCCTGTCCACCTGCTCCGGGGTGAAGCCGGTGTAGCTGAACATGCCGCGCTGGTTGATGAAGTAGCTGAAGTCGCGGCCCGGCACCTTGGCGCTCAGCACCTCGAACAGCTTCTGGCGCATGGCCTTGATGCGGGTGCGCATCTCGGTCACTTCGTCGACCCACATGGCGTGCAGCTCGGGCTGGCTCATCACTGCCGCGGTGATCTGGCCACCGTGGGTGGGCGGGCTTGAGTAGTTGCGACGCACGGTGGCCTTCATCTGACCCAGTACGCGGCTGGCTTCTTCGGCATCCTTGCAGATGACCGACAGGCCGCCGCACCGCTCGCCGTAGAAGGAGAGGTTCTTGGAAAAGGAGTTGCTGACGAAGAAGCTTACGCCGGCGGCCACCATGGCGCGAATGGCGTAGGCATCCTCTTCCAGCCCGTCGCCGAAGCCCTGATAGGCGATATCCATAAAGGGGATCAGGTTCTTCTCGACCACCAGCGCGATCACCCGATCCCACTGGGCACGGGAGAGATCCACCCCGGTCGGGTTGTGGCAGCAGGGGTGCAGCAGCACGATGCTCTTGGCCGGCAGGGTACTCAGGCAGTCGATCATCGCATCAAACTGCACGCCGCCAGTGGCCGCATCGTAGTAGGGGTAGTCGTGCACCTTGATGCCGGCGCCTTCGAACATCGCCTTGTGGTTATCCCAGGTGGGATTGCTGACCCACACCTCGGAGGTCGGGAAGTAGCGCTTGAGCAGATCGGCGCCGATCTTCAGCGCGCCGGAGCCGCCGATGGTCTGGATGGTGGCGATACGTCCCGCCTTGACCGCGTCATGGTCGGCACCAAACAGCAGGTGTTGCACTGCGGTGCGGTAGTTGGCGGCGCCTTCCATCGGCTGGTAGGGGCGCGGGGCAGGGGCGGCCGCGCGCTGGGCTTCGGCCTGCTGCACCGACGGCAGCAGCGGAATGCGCCCCTGCTCGTCGTAATAGAGGCCGATCCCCAGGTTCACCTTCTGCTCGCGGGTGTCTTTGTGGAAGGTCTCGACTAGCGTCAGGATGGGGTCGCCAGCATAGGCATCGACGTGTTCAAACATGGGGGATCCTTGAAATTGACTGTCCAGTAAAACCGGCGGTCAGCCGGGCTGGACATCATGGCGCAAAGCTGGCGGTGGCTCAAGCCCGAAAGGGACGGGGGCTGGCGGGCAGACGCCACACAGCCGTAAACGGAATGATGCGGGGTCGCCCGCAGCCTCATTCACCGGTCCTACTTCAGATAGGATCGCAATACCCGCACTACTTGATCCAGATCTTCCAGCCGCTCGGCCGGGGTCGCCTCTTCGGCACCCAGATGCTCACGCATGTGCCCTTCCAGCACCTCCAGCATCAGGCCGTTGACGGCACCGCGAATGGCCGCGATCTGCTGCAAAATGGCGGCGCAGTCGCTCTCCTGCTCCAGCGCGTGCTCCAGCGCACCGGCCTGTCCCTTGATGCGACGTACCCGTGCCAGCAGCTTCTTTTTACCGTGAATGGTGTGTGACATGCAGGATCCTCTCGATCAATAAAACTATACTGGGGTATAGTATATTGCATTGTCGTCCTCAGGAGAAATCCATGTCATCCCTTGCCTCATCCCACTGCCACCAACCCGTCGTCCACGAAGGGAATCCGCTGGCCGAACAGAAGACTCGCTGGGCCGTGCTGCTGACCGTCATCATGATGGTGGCGGAGATCGGCGGCGGCTGGTTCTACAACTCCATGGCGCTGCTGGCCGATGGCTGGCACATGAGTTCCCACGCGCTGGCGCTCGGCCTCTCGGTGCTGGCCTACCGCGCCGCCCGCCACTTTGCCCGCGACCACAGATTCAGCTTCGGCACCTGGAAGATCGAGGTGCTAGGTGGCTTCACCAGCGCTCTCCTGCTGGTGGGGGTGGCCGGGCTGATGCTGTTCGAGTCGGTGTTCAGGCTGCTCGATCCCAGCCCGATCCACTATCAACAGGCGATCGCCATCGCGCTGGTGGGGCTGCTGGTGAATCTGGCCTGTGCCTGGCTGCTCAAGGATGATCACGGCCATCATCACCACGGCCATGGGCATGACCACCATCATGGGCATGACCACCATCATGGGCATCACGACCACGATCATCATGACCATGACGATCACCACGGCCATCAGGATCTCAACCTGCGTGCCGCCTATATCCACGTGCTGGCGGATGCGGCCACTTCCGTGCTGGCGATCCTGGCACTGGTGGGGGGCATGCTGTGGGGGGCCGACTGGCTGGATCCCCTGATGGGCATAGTGGGGGCCGTACTGGTGGCGGTGTGGGCCTGGGGTCTGCTGCGCGACTCCGGTCGGGTGCTGCTGGATGCCGAGATGGATACCCCGTTGGTGGGTGAGATCCGTGAGGTGATTGCCGACCTGCCGGATGCCGAGATCCGCGATCTGCACGTCTGGCGGGTGGGCCAGCAGCAGTATGCCTGCGTGCTCTCCCTGCTGATGACTGCGCCTGTCTCCGCCAGCGAGATCCGCGCGCGGTTGGCGATACATGAAGAGCTGGTCCATGTGACCATAGAGATAGCCACTCCATAGCCAGATTTATGGCTGTCTATGCCAGATAGCGTGCAACTTGCACTCTGCAACACGAGTAAATCGAAGCAGTTTTTTCTGGGGAGGCCTGTGGCAGGCACGTGCTGACTATGTGCCTGGTACAAGCCTCACCGGGGCTAGGGGTGAGATGTGACGGTTTGAGTTAACGTTCGAAGAAGCGATAGAGGTGTTCTACCTGCATCGGGCAGTCAGCTACCAGATGCACATGATCGCGGGCCTGCTCGACCGTATCGAAACTGACCGGGCAGCCGAGGGTGTCGGTCAGCTCGTAGAGAGCGCCATCATTGCCTCTGAATTCGATGAGCCAGCCGGGGATGGCCACGTCGTGGAGTATTTCGGCCTCTTGCAGGATCTGTTGTTGATAGAGCTTGCGAAGTTCACTGACTGTCATGATGCTCTCCTGTGAAGGGGGATTCAGCTCCAGTCTATGCCTCTCTTTGTGCGGACGGCAACCGGATCATCCCCGCAGGACCTCCCAGGCCCAGCGGATACGGATAAAGGTCTCGGCATTACCACCCCGATCCGGATGGTGCTGCAATGCCAGCTCCCGCCAGCGGCGGCGGATCGCCTCCTGACTCGCCCCCTCATTCAACCCCAACAGGGCCAGCGCCTCGGCTTTGTGCCCCTCACCGTCATAAGCGCGCCAGAAGCGGTTGAGCAGGGCTTCAACTTCGGCACGGTCGGTCTGCCAGAACACCTGCCAGTCGAGATAGTAGCTACGCAGATTTTCGCCAAGGGCAAAGCCGTGGTTGGCCTCCTGATTCCCGGCCAGCGGTTCGAGCCGGATATCCAGGGTGCTGATTACCAGCCACCATCCCTCTTGCCAGAGCTCGGCCTGCAACTGGTAGAGGGCGTTCATGATCAGGAAGTTGACCCGAAACAGCTGTAGTTGCTCATCGTCAGCCAGTACCGGAATTGCCCCCTGCTGGCGCAGGGAGGCCATTAGCTCGTGCACCTTGTAGCTGCCCGCCGCCTGTTGCAATAGCACCAGCAGAGGGGCGATCAGCGGATTATTGTTGGCTTCGCTCATTCGGCGCCCTGTTCTCTGGGCGGTTGCAGGGCGATCAGCAGCTCACCCGCCTGCGGGGTGACGGGGCCGGTAACGATCTGGGGCTTGCCCTTGCCATCCATGATGAACAGCGGGATGGCGCCGGGATTGGCGGTCTGATACTGGGCCCAGTCGAACGCCTCGCTCAGGCGGGTCGCCTTGATCTGGCCACCCCGGCTCAGCAGGCCGCTCAGCCTGGCATAGTTGATATCGGGCCCAAACAGGTTCTGGCGAGCGCGGAAGGTGGCGCTCTCCCGGTTCGCCTTGCCGTGCTGCTCGCTGGAGCGCAGGGAGTAGACCTGCTCCTCGCCATAGAGGTGGGCGAAGTGCAGCACCCCGAGGGCGTTGTTGTGGCGGTTGGGGGAGAGGGCCAGCACGGTACTGATGCTGGTGAGCGGCAGGTGCAGCTCGGCATGTTCCGACTGGGGGTTGCCGAAGTAGCAGGGGAGGTTGCTCATCCGTGCCTGTTTGCAGAACTCCCAGGCGGGATCGCAGAGCTGTACCGGCACCCCCTGATCCGCCAGCGCCTTGCCGATGGCCCTAGCCACCGAGTTGGCCCCTATGATGAGCCAGGTATTGGGGGCGCTCTGGCGCATCTTGAGCAGGCTGGCCAGCGGCGCCGAGGTGAGGCTCTGCAGCACCACGGTGGAGATGATCACCGCAAATACCAGCGGCACCAGCTTGTCGGCATCGGGGATCTCGGCCTGATGCAGGCTGATAGCGAACGAGGCGCTGACCGCCGCCGCGACTATGCCACGTGGGGCGATCCAGCTCAGCAGGGCGCGAGCCCGCCAGGAGAGATCCGAGCCCCAGGTCGAGACCAGAATACAGAGCGGACGCGCCACGAATTGCACCACGCAGAGCAGCGCCAGCACCATGGGGCCGAGTTGCCAGAGCTGGGCCAGATCGAGGCGCGCCGCCAGCAGGATAAACAGGCTGGAGATAAGGATGACCGCGAGATCCTCCTTGAACGCCAGCACCTCCTCTAGGTCCAGCCCCTCCTGATTGGCGAGCCAGATACCGAACACGGTCACCGCCAGCAGGCCGGACTCGTGGCTCAGCCAGTTGGAGAGGCTGAAGGTGACCAGCACCAGCGCCAGCACGCCGAACTTGTGCAGGCTGACCGGTAGCCAGTCCTTGCGAATGAGCAGGGTGGTGAGCCAGCCCGCCGCCACCCCGATCAGGGAACCGACCAGCACTGTCTTGCCCAGCGCCAGCAGGGTATGGCTGATGAGATCCCCCTGACTGCCGAGGCGCACCGCCTCGAACACCAGCACCGCAAACAGGGCGCCGATGGGGTCGATGACGATCCCCTCCCAGCGCAGGATGCGGTCCACCTCCCGGGTGGGGCGGATCACGTTGAGCATGGGGGCGATCACCGTCGGGCCCGTTACCACCAGTACCGCGCCGAGCATGGTGGCAACCCGCCAGTCCAGCCCCAGCAGGAAGTAACCGGCGCTGCCGATGACGGCGAAACTGACCAGCATGCCGGTGGAGCAGAGATTGCGCACCACCTTGCCGATCCCCTTGAGCTCGGCCAGATGGAGGGTCAGTGCCCCCTCGAACAGGATGATGGCCACCGACAGGGAGACCAGCGGAAACAGCAGATCCCCGAGCAGGGCATCGGGGTCGAGCAGGCCGCTGACCGGGCCCAGAGTCAGGCCGGTGAGCAGCAGAAACAGGATGGCGGGTACCCGCAGCGACCAGGCAAGCCATTGGGCCAGCACGGAGACCAGGGCGATCCCGGCCAGAGAGAGGGCAATCATGCAGACCTCGATTCAGGCAGTGAGTATGGAGCTAGTGTAGTGGCTAAGTTGGTCAGATTGACACCTGAAGGAGCGTGCATCATGGCCGGGATGGGGAGATGTGCGACAGTCGGCGTCATGGTGGCTGGCGGTGGTGTGCAGGGCGCCAGCCAGACGCCAACCGTGGTGATGGGGTGGCCTTGGGGCTGGATTAGATGGGGCTCTCCTTGTGGAGCTCGCCGACACAGTCGGCCAGCGCCAGTACCAGTGCGGAGCGCACCATCTGATCGAGCCGGTTGAGCTGCATCTGGTAGAAGGCCCAATCCTCTTCGCTGGCGGGGGGCTCCAGCTTCATCATGCCGCCCTGATTGACCCCGTGCAGGCGGTCGAGCAGATCGCGGATCGGCTTGTCGCTGAAGCGGTAATCCTTGGGGTCGCGCACCAGAAAGTCGCGGATCTTGATATAGGCTTCGATATCCTGATAGCGCTCGAGGGAGATGAGGCCGAGGGCGAAGATGAGCTTGAGGCGCACCTCCAGCTGGCCGAGGGGTCCGCTCTGGTTGAGCAGGGGTTCGATGGCGTATTTGACGGCATACTCCTCCTGACGGAACGCGCGTCGCATCAGGGAGTCGACCGCCTCTTCCAGGATGGTCACGGCTTCGAGAAAGAAGCCGCGGGGGCCATCCTGCTCATTCAGTCGTTCCAGTACTTCATCTTCCTGGTGTGTGGTCATAGGTGCATTGGGTCCAGCTGACAGGGAGAGAGTCAGCCTCTCTCCCGGTTTTTATCATATGGGGCACATTCCCTTGCCATTCAAGCGCTTGGCGCGCTATCAGTGGTGGCTGAATGCGCCGCAAGCAGGGTTATTACAGGGTTTCGTAACGGGCGACGATGGCGCGAACCACTTCGCTCTCTGCATCCAGTCCGGTGACGCGGGCCAGCGCTTTGGCCGGGCCCAGCTCCGCCAGCAGGGCTTGCAGCTCCACCGCCTGCGGGTCATCGGCATTGCGATAGTGGAGCGCCGCGGCGATCCCCTCCTGCAACTGCTCGTTGGGCAGGCCGTACTCCAGAGTGCCCAGCAGCGGCTTCACCAGTCGATCTCCCGCCGCCAGCTTGCGCAGTGGCTGACGACCGACCCGGTCAATCTCGTCCGCCAGATAGGGGTTGGCGAAGCGGGCCAGGATCTTCTCGATGTAGGCGGCGTGCAGGCGCGGGTCGAAGCCGTAGCGTTTCACCAGTACGGCACCGCTCTCCTCCATGGCGCGGCGTACCTTGCTGCGGATCACCGGATCCTCGATCGCCTCGCGCACTGTGCGGTAGCCCCGCAGTTTGCCGAGGTAGGCGGTGACGATGTGGCCGGTGTTGAGGGTGAACAGCTTGCGCTCGACGAAGGCCATCAGGTTGTCGGTGGGCTCCATGCCCGCCACCTGTGGCAGCTCCCCCTTGAACTGGGTCTGGTCGACGATCCACTCGCTGAAGCTCTCGACCGTCACTTCCAGCGGATCATCGTTGGCAGCCGCGGCGGGCGGTACGATGCGATCCACCGCCGAGTCGACGAAGCCGATACAGGATTCGAGCGTGGCATGATACGCGACCGGCAGGTACTTGAGTACCTCCCGCTTGAGGTGGCTGGTACCGCGCACCATGTTTTCACAGGCGATGACGTTCAGCGGTGTCAGGTTGCCGGCATCGAAGCGGGCCTGCAGCCCCTTGGCCAGGGTACTGGCAATCTTGTCCAGAATGTTGGGGCCCACTGCCGTGGTGACCAGATCGGCGGTGATGATACGGGCGATCACCTCGTGACCGGCGGAGCTCACCGCCGCCACGTTGCGCACCACATCCAGCTTCTGATCCGCACCCACCACGTGGACCTTATACTCCTGGCGGTGGTTGAGCTGATCGATCAGAGTGTCGTTGACGTCGGCGAAGGTGACCTGATGGCTGGCATCCGCCAGCACTTTGCCGATAAAGCCGCGACCGATGTTACCAGCACCAAAATGCAATGTTTTCATGATATTAACCTCTTGAACCAAAGACGATGAAAGATGATTACGCAGCCTGTTCGGCACCCAGCAGATCCAGGAAGGCCTGGGGATCCGTGGTGCTGGCCAGTCGGTCGATGAGACCGGGTTCATCCAGTGCATTGGTCAGGCGGGTTATTACCTGCATGTGTTCGTCGTTGCGGGCGGCGATGCCGATCACCAGCCGCGCTACTTCATCGGCGGCTTCGCCAAAGGCGACCCCGGCCGGGTACTGGCAGATGACGATGCCGGTACGCTTCACAAACTCCTTGGCGGCGATGGTGCCGTGGGGCACGGCGATGGATTCGCCGAGGTAGGTGGAGACCAGCTGTTCGCGCTCCAGCATGGCGTTGACGTAGTCGGGGGCCACGTAGCCGCGCTCCGCCAGCAGTCGGCCTGCGGTCAGGATGGCGGCCTCCTTGCTGTCGGCTTTCAGTCCCAGATGCACGTCATGACGGCTCAGGGTAAAGACTTCGGCCGCTTGCGGCTCGTAGCTGTCATCGTTGGCGGCCACCAGCAGTTGCGGGTTGGCGACATCATCGTTGGCGGCCTGAGTCAGGCTCTGTACCAGCTCCTGATAGAGGCCGTTGTCGAGGAAGTTGGTCAGGGAAATATGGTGAGCGTTCGGCGCATGGCGACGGGCCCGTTCGGTCAAATCCTTGTGGGTAATGACCCAATCCACCTGATCGTCGAGCTGATCGATGGCGCGGTTGGTGACGCTGATATCGAGCCCGGCGGCCTGCACCCGTTTGCGCAGCATGCCTGCGCCCATGGCGCTGGAGCCCATGCCCGCATCGCAGGCGACCACGATATTGCGTACCGCCATCAGTTCGCCGCCCGGCTTCTTGGCCGCTGCGGTTTCGGGTTTGCCGCCCTTCATGGCTTTCATCTTGCGAGTGGCTTCACCGAGGGCATCGGCCTCGTCAGCTTCCGGCTGCTGGGCGCGGACGAACACGGCGGCGACCAGGAAGGAGACCAGAGTCGCGCTGATGATGGAGAGGGCGACCCCGATCAGGGAGGCTTTCGGCGTCATCAACAACACGGCGAAGATGGAGCCCGGTGAGGCGGGTGAGACCAGACCTGCATTGAACAGGGTCAGGGTAAAGACCCCAGTCATGCCACCGGCGATCACCGCCAGAATGAGGCGCGGGTTCATCAGCACGTACGGGAAGTAGATCTCGTGGATGCCGCCGAAGAAGTGAATGATGGAGGCGCCAGCCGCGGACTGCTTGGCGGCACCACGGCCGAACACCATGTAGGCCAGCAGCACACCCATGCCCGGGCCCGGGTTCGCTTCAATGAGGAAGAAGATGGAGCTACCGTGCTCGGTCGCCTGCTGGATCCCCAGCGGCGAGAAGATGCCGTGGTTGATGGCGTTGTTGAGGAACAGGATCTTGGCCGGTTCGACGAAGATGGAGGTGAGCGGCAGCATGTGGTTTTCCACCAAGAAGCCGACGCCACCGGCCAGCAGGCCGGAGAGCACCTTGACGAAGGGGCCAATCACGAAGAAGGCGAGGATCGCCAGCAGCATGCCGATAAGGCCGGCGGAGAAGTTGTTGACCAGCATCTCGAAGCCGCTCTTGACGCGACCGTCCATCGCCTTGTCGAAGCGCTTGATGGCCCAGCCACCGAGCGGGCCGACCATCATGGCTCCCATAAACATGGGGATGTCGGTACCCACGATGACGCCCATGGTGGTGATGGCACCGACCACGCCGCCACGATCACCGCCCATCAGCTTGCCGCCGGTGTAGCCAATCAGCAGCGGCAGCAGGTAGGTGATCATGGGGCCGACCAGCTTGGCCAAGGTTTCATTGGGCAGCCAGCCGGTGGGGATAAAGAGGGCGGTAATAAAGCCCCAGGCGATGAAGGCGCCTATGTTGGGCATGACCATATTGGACAGGAAGCGTCCAAAATTCTGTATCTTGACTTTGGTATCCGGTGATAACATGTCGGGACCCCGTTTTAAGCCTGTTTGATTAAAAGTGGTAGTTCGGGATGGCCGGTTTTGCCGAACCTCCATCCCGGTCGTCTAAGCAACTTCAATCTACCAGCTCGCGATCAAATTAGGCTGAAAACGGGGTGTCTTGTGATCCAGCTCTCAGATGCCCAGCGATACCCCCTCCATAACCAGTGACCTGCATCACATTCCCATGCTGTAATTCGGCTACATTTCGATCTTTTCTGTTTTGCATGGTCATTTTTTGTGACTCAAATCACTAAAGTTACTTTGTGGCTCTCTTGTTCAATAGTGATTCTCGTCACAAATTCAATTTTTGTATTCGAATGGGACAAATCACTCAATTACTCATCAGTGGGTAGTGGCGATGGATCTATCGAAATACTCCATTGCTTACCAATGAATCAATAAATTTGTAACCCGCTTTCAGTTTTTACGGTTGGTGATGAGGTCTCTTTTGCTGCTGGCCGATGGGAATGGGCGCCAACATGCAGGATGTTATCGAGCGGCAGATGTTCGGAGCGCTTCTTTGCCGCGCAGGTCAGACAGCAGATAAAAACAAACCGCCAGCAGGCGGTTTGTCGGTTTTGGCGATCTGGCCCTAGTCGGGAGTGTTACCGCTTAGTAGAAGCTTGCATCCTCGGGGGAGGGGCGGGTCTTGAAGCGGCGATGGAGCCACATGTACTGCTCCGGCGCCTTGCGCACCGCGGCTTCAATCTCGCGGTTGGCGCGAGCCGCATCGACCATGTCATCACCGCTGGGGTAGTCGGCGAGGGGCGCCCCGATATGCAGGGTGTAACCCTCGCTGGTGCGGATGTTGTAGCAAGGCAGGGTGACGGTGTTCTTCACCCGCGCCAGAGTGGCGGTGCCAGTGATGGTGGCCGCCTGCTCCACCGCGAAGTAGGGCACGAACACGCTGGCGTGGGAGCCATAGTCGTGATCCGGCGCGTACCAGAGGGCGTCACCGTTGCGTAGCGCCTTGATCATCCCCTTCACGTCCATCCGGTCTACCAGATATTTGTTGGAGGCGCAGCGACCGTGATACTGGGCATACTCCAGCACCGGGTTGGTGTTGGGGCGATAGACGCCGACCCCTGGCCGTACCAGCCCGAAACAGCGGGCGTTGAGTTCCAGCGTCAGGAAGTGGCAGGAGAGCAGCAGCATGCCCTGACCTTTTTCCATGGCGGCGATGACGTGCTCTTCCCCTTCCACCTTCATCAGGTTGCGCATCCGCCAGTCTGGCCAGAACCAGGCGATCCCCACCTCGAACACGGCGCAGCCCACGCTCTCAAAGTTTGCCTTAAGCAGTTTCTCCCGCTCATCCCGGGTCAGCTCGGGCATGGCCAGCTCCAGATTGCGACGGGCAATCTTGACCCGGGACTTCAATATCCTGGCGGCGAGGCGACCGAGCTGACGGCCCAGCCACATCTGGCTGCGCCACGGCAGCAGGGTCAGCAGCCAGAGCAGGCCGAGGCCGAACCAGCTGGCCCAGTAACGGGGATGAAACAGGCGGGGCTCGAGGCGGGGAGCGTTGTCATGGGCCATGGCTAATCTCTTGTTCGCAAACACAATCGGGGGATTCTAGCCGAAAAGGGGGGGCGGGGGCGAATGGCTGTGTGCTGGTCAGAGGGGTAGCCTGCGTCCGGTTAGCGTGACAGCGGCGGCAACTGCGGTCGGCTTTTTCTACACCGGATAAAAGAGTGTGATAAAATCGCCCGCTGATTTTTCAGGTTTTGAGAGTCGATACAGATGAAGATCACCCTGCCCGATTTTGAAAAAGCCCGCGTTCTGGTCGTTGGCGATGTCATGTTGGACCGTTACTGGCATGGCCCTACCGGTCGGATCTCCCCCGAGGCGCCGGTGCCCGTGGTCAAGGTTGAACACATTGAGGAGCGTCCCGGTGGCGCGGCCAACGTGGCCCTCAACTCCGCTGCGCTGGGCGCCCACGCCGTGCTGCTTGGCCTGACCGGTCAGGACGAGGCTGCCGATGCCTTGGCTGGCCAGATGGCTGGCGTCAAGGTGGCCTGTGATTTCGTTCGTCTGGCCGACTTCCCGACCATCACCAAGCTGCGGGTGCTGTCCCGCAACCAGCAGCTGCTGCGTCTGGACTTTGAAGAGCCCTTCCACTCCGTCGATGCCACCCTGCTGATGAGCAAGGTGGAGCAGGCGCTGCCGAATAGCGACGTGATGATCCTCTCCGACTACGGCAAGGGTGCTCTCAACGACGTGCCCGGCATGATCCAGCGCGCCCGAGCCGCCGGTATTCCGGTGCTGGTCGACCCCAAGGGGACCGACTTCGAGAAGTATCGCGGTGCCACCCTGCTGACCCCCAACATGTCCGAGTTCGAGGCTGTGGTAGGCAAGGTGAAGAGCGAAGAGGAGCTGGTCGCCAAGGGGTTGGATCTGGTCAAGCGTTTCGAGCTGGATGCCCTGCTGGTCACCCGTTCCGAGAACGGCATGACCCTGATCCGCGAAGGTCAGCCGGAGCTGCATCTGCCGGCTCAGGCCCACGAGGTTTATGATGTGACCGGTGCCGGTGATACCGTCATCTCGACCCTCGCCACCTCGCTGGCGGCAGGCAAGAGCCTGGATGAAGCCTGTGCGCTGGCCAATACCGCCGCCGGTATCGTGGTCGGCAAGCTGGGTACCTCTACCGTTAGCCCGGTCGAGCTGGCCAACGCCCTCTACACCGAGCAGGAGACAGGCTTCGGCGTCATGTCCGAAGCCCAGCTGAAAGTGGCGGTTCGTGCCGCCCGTCTGCGTGGCGAGAAGGTGGTGATGACCAACGGTTGCTTCGACATCCTGCACGCCGGCCATGTCTCCTATCTGGCCAACGCCGGCAAGTTGGGGGATCGCCTGATCGTGGCGGTCAATACCGACGAGTCGGTTCGCCGTCTGAAAGGGCCGGGTCGTCCGGTCAACCCGACCGAGCGTCGCATGGCGGTGCTGGCTGCGCTGGGCGCGGTGGATTGGGTAGTGCCGTTTGGTGAAGATACCCCGCAGCGTCTGATCGCCGAGATCCTGCCGGATCTGCTGGTCAAGGGGGGTGACTACAAGCCGGAAGATATCGCCGGTTACGCCGAAGTGACCGCCAACGGCGGTGAGGTGCGCGTTCTCAACTTCGAGGATGGCTGCTCCACCACCGACATCATCAAGACGATCCGCGAGCGCGGCTAACGTTCAGCTGGCCCCGCAATCTGGCGGGGCTCGCTATCGGCGGTAGCAAGCCGACAGAAATACGGATAACAAAAAGGCGACCTTGCGGTCGCCTTTTTCATGTCCGATAGCGGCTATTAGCCTTTGGCTTTTGCCGTGGCAGGCATTAGACCCTGGTTTACTTCCACCAGATCCTGCGCTTCCAGAATACCGGCAGCCTGTTTCAGGCTCAGGATATTGAGAATGTAGTTGTAACGGGCTTCGGAGAGCTTCTGCTTGGCCTCGTACAGCTTGCGAGTGGAGTCCAGCACGTCGACGATGGTACGGGTACCCACTTCGTAACCGGCTTCGGTCGCCTTCAGGGCGCTGTCGGCGGAGACCACAGACTGGCTGTAGGCGCGCACCGAGCCGATGCTGGCGTTCACGTTGTTGTAGGAGGAGCGCACTGTGCTCTGCACCGAGCGGAAGTTCTTCTCCAGCAGTTCGCTGGCCGCCACGTAGTTGTATTGAGCCTGTTTCACCTTAGAGCTGGTGGCGCCACCGCTGTAGATGGGCAGCTTGAAGGTCAGACCGATATTGGCCTGATTGTCATTGCCGCCGCTCTGAATACTATCCAGCTTGTAATCGGTATTGCTGGTTTGCAGTCCGGCACCCAGATCCAGCGTCGGCTCATGGCCGGTTTTGGCCAGATCGATCTGCTCCTTGGCAATGTCCTTGCTGATGCGGGCACTGTGCAGTTGCAGGTTTTTGTCCAGCGCCAGCTCCAGCCACTTGTCGGAGCCGAAGGCGGTCTTCTGCGGGCTGAAACGATCGGTGTTCAGCACGTCCAGATTGCGGTGATCAACACCGGTCAGCTCGCGCAGGGTCTCGTAGCTGTTGTCCAGCGAGTTTTCTGCATTGATCTCGTCAGCCAGCGCCTGGTCGCGAGAGGCTTCTGCTTCATGGACGTCGGTGATGGCGGTCAGGCCCACTTCGAAACGCTGCTGGGTTTGCTCCAGCTGACGCTCTACCGCAACCTTGTTGGCACGGACGAACTCCAGGGTATCCATCGCCTTGAGCACATCAAAGTAGGCTTTGGCGGTGCGCACCATCAGGTTCTGGATTTCGAGGTTGTAGGCGACATCTGACTGAGTGGCCTGCTTCTCGCTGATATCCAGATTGACCCAGTTACTGCGACGATAGAGGGATTGCGACAGCGTCACCTCACCCTTGGCGTTGGTATTGCTCTGGGTATCGTTCTTGTTTTGCAGATAATTGAGCCCGGCACCCAGATCGATCTGGGGCAGCAGAGGGGCACGGGATTCGTTGATCTTCTCGAAGGCCTGGTCGCGAACGGCTTTGGACTGCAGCAACTGCGGGTCTTTGATCTGGGCTTGCTGGTAGATGTCGAGCAGGTTTTCGGCATGGGCACCGGCACTGACGCCCAGCAACACCATGACTGACAAAAGTGTTCTTTTCATAGATCGTTTTAACCTTATGTAGTAACCCAAACTGGTTGCTGGAGAGGCAAATATTGTCACCGACCAAGCTTGATTGCAGCTTAATCACTCTACTATAAGCAAAATTTAATGCTAAGAGTCTCAGGTCCGGTGACGGGAACGTCAAGAACCGGACGCAGTTTTCTCCCCGCGCGCCTAGCCAAATGGTCTGTGGCTGCTAAAATCCACCCCTCATTACCATGGCACGCCGAGTGAATGAACGTTCATTCATGTTCCTCGGATTTTATGGTCAAACTGATACAAGTCAAGCTGACGGGAGCCCCGGATGTCGCAGCAACCCTTGCCGCAAGATCGGCATTACGCCGCCGATGATGTGAAAATCATTGAAAAATCAGCTGGATATAACGGCTTCTTCAAGGTGAATGTCTATCGTTTGCAGCATCGGTTATTTGCTGGCGGCTGGAATCAGCCCATCGTGCGCGAGCTGTTCGAGCGGGGCCATGCTGCCGCACTGCTGCCCTATGATCCAGTGCGCGACCAGATCGTGCTGGTGGAGCAGTTCCGTATCGGCGCCATGGAGACCAGCCCGACCCCCTGGCTGCTGGAGCTGGTAGCCGGCATCATCGACGAAGGTGAGACCGCCGAGGCGGTGGTGCGTCGCGAAGCGGTGGAAGAGGCCGGTATCGAGGTGGCCCGCTGCGAGCATGCCATCAGCTATCTGGTGAGCCCGGGCGGCAGCACCGAGCGGATCGAGGTCTTTGTGGGCGAGGTGGATGCCAGCAAGGCCGAGGGACTGCACGGGCTGGCGGATGAGGGCGAGGATATCCGGGTGCACGTGGTGAGCCGCGAACAGGCCTACGCCTGGCTCAAAGAGGGACGTATCGACAATGCGGCCTCGGTCATTGCCCTGCAGTGGTTGGCCCTCAACCATGGCGAGCTGCGCGCCCGCTGGCTGGCGGATCGCTGAGGTGGCGCTGACCCTGCAACAGAGCAGGCGCTATGTTCCTGATCTGATGTCCTTGCAGCGTACCTGCGAGGTCAATTACATGGCGTTGATGAAACTGCTGCCGCCAGATGGGGAAGTCGGCGCCGAGCGCCGCTATCGGGTCGGCAACGATCTGCAGTTCCAGCTCACCATCATTGGCGAGAGTCGCTTCACCAATCAGGTGATCCTGAGCCAGCACAACCCCGAATTGCCCGAATATTTACAAGCTCAGATAGAGATTCGTTTGTATCATGATGTGCGGATGGCGGAAGTGTGTGCAGCGCAACAGATTTCCCGTTTGCAACCACGTTATGATTATCCCAATAAAAAGATGCACCAGCGGGACGAAAAGGAGCAGGTAAATCTGTTTCTGGCCGAATGGCTAAAATTTTGTCTCAGACATGGTACCAGCCCGATCAATATCTCCAGTTGAACAAATAAAAAGAAGCGTGATTTTGGAAACAGAGCTCCCCCAGGCGCAGGACGGCAGTGTGCGCCTGTTGCAAATTACCGACACCCACCTCTTCGCGAGTGCCGAAGGGCGGCTGTTGGCTGTGCGCACCGCAGAGAGTCTGGCCGCCGTGCTGGAACAGGTGCAGGCCAATGAACACCCCTACGAGGTGATTCTGGCGACCGGCGATCTGTCGCAGGATCACAGCCCGGAATCCTATCAGCGTTTCGCCTCCATGATGGCGCCTCTTGGCCGCCCCATCTACTGGCTGCCGGGCAATCACGATGACAGCCCGCTGATGACCGAATATCTCCATGCCGCCGGGATCAGTGAATCCAAGCTGCTGGTGGGCGACCACTGGCAGGTGATCCTGCTCGACACTCAGGTGCGCGGCAAACCCCACGGCATGATTGGCGATCACCAGCTGGCCGCCCTCGACCGCGCCCTGCGCCAATATCCTGATCGCCACGCCCTTATCACCCTGCACCATCAGGCGGTGCCGGTGGGCTGCGCCTGGCTGGATCAGCACAATCTCAAGAATGCCGATGACCTGTTTGCCGTACTGGCCCGTCATCCGCAGCAGAAGACCATCCTGTTCGGCCACGTTCATCAGGAGTTTGACGAGGTGCACCGCGGGGTGCGGCTGATTGCCAGCCCATCGACTTGCATTCAGTTCAAACCGCTCTCTGATGGCTTCGCGCTGGATGAATCCGGCCCGGGCTGGCGCTATCTGACCCTCTATCCGGATGGGCGGGTGGCCAGCGAGGTGTGGCGCCTGCCGGTGGGGCAGTTTGTGCCCGACCCCAACGCTACCGGTTATTGAGGAGCGCATTCCATGAAGTCGGTTCTCCTTTATCTGCACGGTTTCAACTCCTCACCGGGCTCCGCCAAGGCCCAGCAGATGGCTGCCTGGGTGGCCGCCAATCGGCCGGATATCGAGGTGATCATTCCGGCTCAGCCCAATACGCCAGCGGCGGCTTGGGCAGCTATCGAACAGACTATTGCCAATTTGCAGAGCTGCTATGGTAGCGAATTCAAGCTCGGCGCAGTGGGTAGCTCCCTCGGTGGCTTTATGGCGACCCGGGTCAGCGAGCAGTACGGCTGCCGCGCGGCGCTGATCAATCCGGCGGTGCGCCCGCACGAGCTGCTTTGCGACTACCTTGGCCCCCAGACCAATCCCTATACGGGTGAGCAGTACGAACTGCGGCCTGAACATATGGATGAGCTGCGGGCACTGGCGGTACCGGTGACGGCGCCGGAGCGGCTCTGGATCCTGCAACAGCAGGGGGATGAGGTGCTCGACTATCGCAAGGCGCTGGATGAATACCGCTTTGCCCGCCTCTCGCTGGAGTGCGGTGGCAACCATGCCTTTGTTGCGTTCGAGCGCTACCCCGCCCAGATCATCCGTTTCCTCGGGTTATAGTCAGGTTTGAGTCAATAAGGGCGGTCTCGCCCTGCTTGTTCTTCTCCAGATCAAGCTTTCGGTGCGGGGAGTTTGTTCTACCCCCGCCTAGCAGTTAAGATTCCCTCCAAATGTCAATTCGCAAGGCCCTCCATGTCTACTCAATACAATGCGGATGCCATTGAGGTCCTCAATGGCCTTGAGCCGGTGCGTCGCCGCCCCGGCATGTATACCGACACCACCCGGCCCAATCACCTCGGCCAGGAGGTCATCGACAACAGCGTCGATGAAGCGCTGGCAGGTCACGCCCGCAATCTGGAGGTGATCCTGCATGAAGACCAGTCCCTCGAAGTGATCGACGATGGCCGCGGCATGCCGGTCGATATCCACCCGGAAGAGGGGGTCAGCGGGGTGGAGCTGATCCTCTGCAAGTTGCACGCGGGCGGCAAATTCTCCAACAAGAACTACCAGTTCTCCGGCGGTTTGCACGGGGTGGGTATTTCGGTCGTAAACGCCCTCTCCGATCGGGTCGAGGTGACGGTGCGTCGCGACGGTCAGGTCTACGACATCGCCTTCGAGCGCGGCGAGAAGGTGCAGGAGCTGACCATCACCGGCACCTGCGGTCGTCGCAACACCGGCACCCGGGTGCGCTTCTGGCCGCAGGCGAGCTACTTCGATTCGCCCAAGTTCTCGGTCACCAAGCTGGAGCACCTGCTCAAAGCCAAGGCGGTACTTTGCCCCGGTCTTACCATCAAGTTCCTCGACAAGAACACCGGCATCAAGCTGGAGTGGTGCTACGAAGATGGCCTCAAGGATTACCTGATCGACGCGGTCAAGCAGTACACCTGCCTGCCGGAGCAGCCCTTTATCGGCTCCTTCAGCTCCGAACAGTCGGCGGTGGACTGGGCACTCTGCTGGTTGCCGGAAGGGGGCGAATGCCTCGCCGAATCCTATGTGAACCTCATTCCCACCGCGCAGGGCGGTACTCACGTCAACGGTCTGCGTCAGGGTCTGCTCGACGCCATGCGCGAGTTCTGCGAGTTCCGCAACCTGCTGCCGCGCGGGGTCAAGCTGACTCCGGAAGATATCTGGGATCGCTGCGCCTACATCCTCTCCATCAAGATGCAGGATCCGCAGTTCGCCGGTCAGACCAAGGAGCGGCTCTCCTCGCGCCAGAGCTCGGCGTTCGTCTCCGGCGTGGTGAAGGATGCCTTCAGCCTCTACCTGAACAGCAACACCGAGCTGGCAGAGCAGATTGCCGAGATCTGTATCAGCAGCGCCCAGCGCCGGATGCGCGCCGCCAAGACGGTGGTGCGCAAGAAGATTACCCAGGGCCCGGCACTGCCCGGCAAGCTGACCGATTGCGGCTGCGCCGACCCCATGCAGGGTGAGCTGTTCCTGGTGGAGGGTGACTCCGCGGGCGGCAGTGCCAAGCAGGCGCGGGATCGCGAGTTTCAGGCCATCATGCCGCTGCGCGGCAAGATCCTGAACACCTGGGAGGTGGAGGCCGGTCAGGTGCTCGCCTCGCAGGAGGTGCACGATATTTCCGTGGCCATCGGTCTCGACCCCGACTCCGAGGATCTCAGCGGCTTGCGCTACGGCAAGGTGTGCATCCTCGCGGATGCGGATTCGGACGGTCTGCACATCGCCACCCTGCTCTGCGCCCTCTTTGTGAAGCACTTCCGCACGCTGGTGGAGAAGGGCCACGTCTACGTCGCCATGCCGCCCCTCTACCGGATCGATATCGGTAAAGAGGTCTACTACGCCCTCGACGAGGACGAGAAGAACGGCGTGCTGCAACGGGTCGAAGCCGAGAAGAAGAAAGGCAAGGTGATGGTGACCCGATTCAAGGGTCTGGGTGAGATGAACCCGAAACAGCTGCGGGAAACCACCATGGATCCCAACACCCGCCGTCTGGTGCAACTCACCATGGAGCCGGCAGGAGAGAGCGAAGGGGATGCGGCTGACGAGACCCTGCAGCTGATGGACATGCTGCTGGCCAAGAAGCGGGCGGGTGATCGCCGTGAGTGGCTTGAAGAGAAGGGCAACCTCGCCATCATTTAAGCCGTCGGCCGGCCCTGTCGGGGCCGGCAAGCATTTAGCCGGAGTCGCCCTGTGGCGGCTCCCGAACCGAAAGAGAAAATCACATGAGTGATGCTATCGAGCTCAGTCTGGACGGGGTAGAGCGCCAGCCAATGCGCACCTTTACCGAACAGGCTTACTTGAACTACTCCATGTACGTCATCATGGATCGGGCCTTGCCGCATATCGGCGATGGCCTCAAACCGGTGCAGCGGCGCATCATCTACGCCATGAGCGAGCTGGGTCTGTCGGCGCTCTCCAAGCACAAGAAATCCGCCCGTACCGTGGGTGACGTGCTGGGTAAATATCACCCCCATGGCGACAGCGCCTGTTATGAAGCCATGGTGCTGATGGCCCAGCCCTTCTCCTACCGCTACCCGCTGGTGGACGGTCAGGGTAACTGGGGTGCGCCGGACGATCCCAAATCCTTCGCCGCCATGCGTTATACCGAAGCGCGCCTGTCCCGCTTCTCCGAGCTGCTGCTCTCAGAGCTCGGCCAAGGCACGGTGGAGTGGACGCCGAACTTCGACGGCACCATGAAGGAGCCGGTGGTGCTGCCCGCCCGCCTGCCACACATCCTGCTCAACGGGGTGACCGGTATCGCGGTGGGCATGGCGACCGATATTCCGCCCCACAACGCGCGGGAAGTGGCCTACGCCTGTGCCGAGCTGCTCGACAACCCCAATGCGGGGCTGGATGCGTTGATGCAGCACATTCAGGGGCCGGACTACCCGACCAACGCCGAGATCATCACCCCGCGCGACGATATCCGCAAAATCTACGAGACCGGCAAGGGCTCCATCAAGCAGCGGGCGGTCTGGAGCGAGGAGGATGGCGACATCGTCATCACCGCGCTGCCCCATCAGGCCTCCGGCGCCAAGATCATGGAGCAGATCGCCGCCCAGATGGTGGCGAAAAAGCTGCCGATGGTCACCGATCTGCGGGATGAGTCGGACCACGAGAACCCGACCCGTCTGGTGATTGTGCCGCGCTCCAACCGGGTGGATGTGGAGGGGCTGATGGCCCACCTGTTCGCCACCACGGATCTGGAGAAGAACTACCGGGTCAACCTCAATATCCTCGGCCTCGACAACCGGCCGCAGGTGAAGTGCCTCAAGACCATCCTCAGCGAGTGGATCCAGTTCCGCCGCGAGACCGTGCGTCGCCGCCTGCAATTCCGCCTCGACAAGGTGCTGGCTCGCCTGCACATCCTCGAAGGCTTGCTGATCGCCTATCTCAACATCGACGAGGTGATCGAGATCATCCGCACCGAGGATGAGCCGGGCAAGGTGATGGTGGAGCGCTTCAACATTACCGAGACCCAGGCCGAAGCGATCCTCGAGCTGAAACTGCGCCATCTGGCCAAGCTCGAAGAGTTCAAGCTGCGCGCCGAACAGAACGAACTGGCCGAAGAGCGCGACAAGCTGGAGCTTATTCTGGGCTCCGAGCGTCGCCTCAACACCCTGCTCAAGAAAGAGCTGCTGGCCGATGCCGAGAAGTACGGCGACGATCGCCGCACTCCGCTGGTGGAGCGGGCTACCGCCGTGGCGCTGACCGAGAAAGAGCTTATTCCCAGCGAACCGGTCACCGTCATCCTCTCCGACAAGGGGTGGGTGCGCGCCGCCAAGGGCCACGACGTAGATGTGGCGGGGCTCTCCTACAAGGCGGGGGACAGCTATCTTGCCCACGCCTGTGGCCGCAGCAACCAGCAGGCAGTGTTCCTCTCCACCCTTGGGAGAACCTACGCCCTCGAATCCCACACCTTGCCATCCGCCCGCAGTCAGGGCGAACCGCTCACCGGCCGCTTTGCACTGGGGGCCGGGGAAGAGGTTCGTCATCTGGTGATGGGCAACGAGGGTGAGCCGTATCTGATCGTCAGCGACGCCGGTTACGGTTTTGTCTGCACCTATGACGACCTGATCGGCAAGAACAAGAACGGCAAGGCGCTGCTCACCGTGCCGGAAGGGGGTCAGGTGATGGCACCCCAGAAGATCGGCTCGCCAGAGACCGATCTCTGCATGGCCATCTCCAACGAAGGGCGCATGCTGCTGTTCCCGCTCAACACCCTGCCGGTGCTCGGCAAGGGCAAGGGCAACAAGCTGATCAGCATTCCGTCGGCGCGCGTGAAGGCGCGGGAAGAGTTTGTGGTGATGGCCGCCGTCATTCCGCAGGGCCAGTCGGTCACCCTGTTTGCCGGCAAGCGCAAGCTCACTCTTAAGCCATCTGATCTTGACTACTACCGCGGCGAGCGCGGCCGTCGCGGCGCCAAGCTGCCCCGCGGTTTGCAGCGTGTCGATCGCATCGAGATTGAACCCGCCGCTGGAACCGAACCGGTAGCCGCGGAAAATCAGGAAGGGTAATTAATATAGAAGGGCGCGAAAGCGCCTTTTTTATTATAAATTTTTTTTTTGGTGATTTCATGTACGATTTTATAAAGGATTTTTCACCTGTCTTTTTAGCTTTTTTTGGATTGTTTGTCCCAATTTATCAAGCTCAACGGGAAAGAAGAGCTAACTTTAAAAAAGAACATCAAATTAAAATATTTGAACAATTGCTCTCTGTTTCCAATGCACTGACATCTACTTGTGATGAACTATCTTTAAAAGCGTTGATATGGCGTGTTAATAAAGCGGATGGACATGAGGTTGACCTCCCTAAAAGAATGGATTACGCAATGCAGCTTGAGCATGTCACGTATTTGTTTTGCAAAGAATTGGAATGCCACGAAATTTTAAATCCTTTGTTATTTAGAACAACTCGTTTCATGATTCAAGCAAAACTATACGAGCTTTCTAGGGAACAACCATATCTTGAAAAAAATGACTTTTTTAGTAAGTTAGAATGGGTATCTAGAGAAATATCGTGTTTCACCAGAGATCTCATATCATGTTTGCAAAATGAGTTTTATGGCGAGCTATTTTTAACAAAGGTTTCACCAAGGGAAACGACAATGGATAGTTTGAAGGTTATAAGAAATGAACCTGATAAACTGTATGCGCTATTAGAATATGTACAATGTGAAACTCACTATGGTAAAGAAGTGTTGAAAGTGAGTTAGTTTTGCATAGGCCTTTATAAGGCTGTAGGTCTGATTAACGAAGCGTAATCAGACCTACGCAAACGATAAACGCTGGCGTATGCCATTTAGTTCTGGACTTTAGCTACTGATAACTAATGATGTTTTGTCGAATGAACTCAATAAATACACGTGTTTTAGCAGGAAGATATTGGCGATTTGCATAAACAGCAAACAACTGCAATGGGGCGGCGGGTAGCTCAAGTTCAATTTCAACCAAGCTGCCATCATCAATAAACTCTTGACAAGATACTTTGGCAAGAATGGCAAAACCTACACCGGCTACTGCTGCTTTTAACGCCAGTTCGCCACTATTGACCCGGTAGTGTTCATTCACCTGAATGGTGGAAAATTCACTGCTCGTGCGAGTAAATTGCCAAGGCATCCCTTTCAGAGCGCTCACCGTTGTTATGCAGGGGAGAGTTTTGAATTGTGATGTGTGGTTGGGAAGCCCCCACTTCTGGATCAATGAAGGGGAGCCAACAACAGTACAGGGAATGGTGGTCAAATGGCTGGCTATGTAATCGCAATCATCCATCTTGCCTCTGTGAATGATGATTGCCATGTCCAAATCCTCTCTTAATGATTCAAGTCCGGAGAGATTGGTAATGCAGCTGATCGTTATTTCAGGATGTTGGCAGGCAAAGTCGGCAATGGCAGTACCGAGCAGTTTTGGCCCAGCCTCATTGGGGATGCAGATGCGTAATGGCCCTTTCAGCTGAATCTGCTGTGATGTCAATTCAGCCTCGGTTTGCTCCAGTGATTCCAGCAGTGGTTTTACTCGGGTATAGAGCAATTGCCCTGATTGTGTGAGCTTCATATGGCGGGTTGAGCGTTCAATCAGTTGAAGGTTCAAGGCTTCTTCCAATTGAGAAATACTGCGGCTCACATTTGAGGTGGGGATTTGAAGGGTTTTAGATGCCCCGACAAAACTGCTGTTTTCAACCACTGCAATGAAAATCTTCAGCGCATTCAATTCCATGCCGGTACGCATTGATTATCCCTAATCTGATAACAATTCATGCCATTTTAACGAATAAAATTAAAATGTGATAGTGGGTATACTTTCTATCTCTAAAGATTGAGAGTAAACATTATTATGCTAGATGAAAATAATATGGGTGAAAAAACTCACAGTAATTGTTCTGTTATGGATTTTAACGTTGTCTGGTTGGCGGCATTGATTCAATTGGTCAGTGCGCTTGATTTCATGATGATTATGCCTCTCGGGCCTGATTTATCTCGTGCACTAAATATAAGTCCAACCTATATAGGATATTTAGGAGGCGGGTATGCACTGGCAGCCGCACTATCATCGTTGTTATGTGCCAGATATCTCGACCTATTTGATAGAAAGCATGTTGCACTGATCACATTGTTGGGTATCACGCTATCCACTTGGGCCTGCGCTTTGGCATGGGATATGGAAAGTTTATTCTTTACCCGCTTGCTGGCCGGTATGTTTGCCGGTCCAGCAACATCCATTGCTCTGGCGATCGTTGTGGATGCCACACCAATAGATCAACGTGGTCGAGCGATGGCCATTGTGATGGGGGCATTTTCGTTGTCAGCGATTGCCGGTGTGCCGTTGGGATTGGAGCTGGCAATGTTGAAAGGATGGAGTGCACCTTTCTATGTTGTCGGTGGCTTGGGATTGGGAGTCTGCGTGGCGGTATATACAAGGCTGCCCGAGATGACGGCCCACTTGGGATTGAATCAGAAAGAATTTTCATCAATGGAAATGCTGAAGCGACCTGTGGTATGGAATGCGTTTATGGCAATTGGGTTGGCAATTTTCAGCACCTTCCTTATTGTTCCCAACATAGCTGCTTATTTTCAATTTAACCTTGATGTCCCTCGCGGCGATATGAGTCAGTACTATGTCATGGGTGGCATTTTTAGCCTGTTTTCAATGCAGCTTGGCGGATTGTTTATTGACCGTTTTGGCGCAATGAAAGTGACGATTTTGATGGGGGCATTGACGATAGCGGTTGTTTGGGATGGTTTATTGCATGAGCCTTGGTTGCCGACCATAGTGATTTTCACGTTATTCATGGTGGTTACATCGACCCGAACGATCACCGTTGCTGCTGTTAATAGTCAAGTGGCAGCGCCTTGGGAAAGGGCGGGATTCATGTCATTACAAAATGTTTTTCAACATATATTCAGTGGCTCGGCTGCCGTCGTCTCTTCGATGATTTTAACAAATGTCGATGGTCACCTTGGCAACATAACTCTATTGGCTTGGCTAACCATAGTGTTGACGATTATTCAGCCACTTTTTCTATATCGATTGCTCAAGCTGCTGCGTTTGGGAACCCCAAAATCGGATGTTTGAGAAACGAGACCTGTAGGGAAATGGGCTTGATTGACGAAGCCTTAACGGGGGCTCGCCAGCCAGACGCGGGTCATCCATCCCACCAAAAGAGAAGGGCCCCGCCATCCATTATGGCGGGGCCCTTTACATTAACAGCAGTGCCGCTGATTCAATCGTTCGCACTGGCAGGGGCCACTGAAATGGCTGGCCCGAACCCGATTAGACAGGAATGGCTGTCGCTGCCGGTGACGGGGTGATTTTGGAGGCGATCAGCTGGCGCAGGCGGGACACCAGCAGCAGCAACACCACGCCGCCCGCCAGCGAACCCCAGCCCAGCATATTGAACACCGAGCTGTAGCCCGGGTTGGTGGCGACCGGGGTGCTGCCGATATTTTGCGGCATGGCGCCGGAGACATAGCCCGCCAGCACCGAGGCGACGCCGGTCACCATCATCCAGCAACCCATCATCAAGCCTTGCAGGCTGGCGGGGGCCAGCTTGCCAATCATGGCGTAGCCGATGGGGGAGATGAGCAGCTCGCCAAAACTCTGCAGCACATAGCTGATGGCGATCCACTTGAAGGCGACCAGCCCGTCGGCCCCCGCCAGATGGATACCGAGCGGCAGCACCAGCATCCCCAATCCCATGCAGAACAGGGAGGCGGCAAACTGGGAGGGGATGTCGATATTCCACCCCTGTTCGCGCAGTCGCTTGAACAGCAGCGCCATCAGGGGGCCCCCGATGACGATGACGAGGGTGTTGATGTTCTGGATCCACTGGGGGGCGACCCGCAGCCCGAACACGTTGAGGTTGATGTTGTGCTCGGAGAAGAGCATCAGCCCCATGGGCGCCAGCTGGTAGAGCGACCAGAAGATAAGGGAGCCGAGGGCGAGGATCAGGTAGGCCACCATGCGGCTGCGCTCGGCGGCGTCCGGGTGGCGGGCGGTCATCACGCAGAGCAGCACCAGCACCACGGCCCCCAGGATCAGCACAAAACTGCCGCTGAAGCTGGCGTGGGTCAGCAGCAGGCGCAGCGCCGGCACCAGCATGGCCAGAATGGCGATACCTGCCAGCATGCGGCGGTAGAAGCCGCTCCCTTTGACGTGGCGCAGCGGGGTGCTGATATCCGCCAGAATCGGCCAGCAGGCGAAGGTGGCGATGATGGCGATGATGTTGCCCAGCGTCGCAAACAGGAACAGGGTGCGGTAATCCTCGGTGAGCTGGAAGTAGCCCGCCACCGTGAAGCCGATAAAGAAGCCCAGATTCATCCCGGCGTAGTTCCACAGGAAGGCACTTTCGCGGCGGTGATCATCCGGGGCGAAGCGCTGGGTCAGCATCATGTTGAGGCAGGTGACGTTGAGGCCGCTGCCGGTGAGGAACATGGCGAGCCCCCAGTAGAGGCCGGTGATCCCCATCTCGGCGATGAAGTAGCAGCCGATCACCTGCAGCACCATCCCCATCACGAACAGGTTGCGGTTGCTGAGGTAGCGCCCGCCGAGATAACCGCCAAACAGGTGCAGGCCATAGTTGAAGGCCCCGAAGACCCCCATCATGGCGTTGGCCTGGGATTCGCTAAAGCCGAGCCGCTTGGTGGCGTAGAGCACCAGCGTGGAGTAGAGCACGGCAAACCCCAGGGTCGAGAAGGTCTGGATAAAGAACAGCGCCCCGGAGCCGGGGGGAATGGTGGGGTGTTGATTCGAAGCGCTCACGGTCTGTCTCCTGTGAGAGAAGAAAGTCATTACTCGTCCTGAGAGCGTACCGGTCTGCTGCCGGCTAGCCTTGTGCGCTTCCATGCTGGTCTGAAGGCCGGTCTGTCATTTAGCGGCCAAGCGGTACAAATAGCCATACCTGAAATTTAATCCGGCGCGATTAATTGCTTTTTATTGATCTATTCCGCCTTTTTATGCGTGATTGAGTCGTGGTTGTAGCTCGATTTACCACGTGATTGCGACACGGTTGATGTGATCCAGTCGGCTATTTGGTGCCGATTATGGCGCTGTAGCGGGATCTGCGTCCCGCTTTGTTGTCCCGAAACGCAGCTGGCGCCAAGCCGTTGTATCGCAGGTTGTTTATTCATCCTTGGGCATTGAATGAATAAATATCGGTAAGAGAAGGGGTAGCCTCAGGGTGACTTGCGCGTGTTCTCTCTTTGCTGTCGAGAGGGTGAGGGGAGGATAGAACAACGCCCGGCAGGCCGGGCGTTGTGGTGCGACTGATGGGCGGCGAAAGCGGCCCTAGAAGTTGTGGTAGAGCGGCCAGCCGAGCAGCGGGTGCTTGAGCCCGGCGCGCATCTCGACGTTGTCGAGCTTCTCCGGCGAGGCGTTCTCTTTTTGCAGCAGCTGGTACTGGCGCACAAAGCCGAGGGTGTGGAGCAGGTTGGGCACAAAGCCCGGGCTCAACTCCTGGCGCAGTGCGGTGGCCATGTCGGCGGGCAGTGCGCTCAGCATCAGAGCGAGTTGGGCGGCGAGATAGTCGGTGTCGTACCAGCCCTCGTCGAGCTCAATCTCCCGCGCCAGTTTGCGCTTGAGATCCTGCTTCACCTTGAGCGGGGCGGCGCCACTGCCCTTGCCGCAGAGGATGCGGTAGAGCAGCGCTTCGGCCAGCTTGTCCTCCATGGTGGGATGGTCGCTCTCGCAGGCGAAGAAGTGCTGGTCGATGAGCTCCATCAGGCGGCTCTTGTTGTGCTCGGTCAGCGCCTTCTCGTACTCCTGCCACCCTTGCCACTCCTCCACATCGGGCGGGCTCGAGATCTTGTCCAGCAGGCGGGCATCCACATCACCGTAGAGGCTGTTGCCAGCCTGCTTGGGGCTGACGGTAATGAGCATCGACCAGCCCTTCTGGAACGGCTTGATGGGGCCTTCAGGCGCCTGCAGCAGCGCCAGCGCCTTGGCCGGATCCCGTGCCGAGAGCTCCTGCAGGCCGAGGCTCACCACGCCGATGACGTCGTGGGCGGCCTGCTCCAGCAGGTGCATCTTGTACTTGTTGTAGTACTTGTCGGCGAATTTGAGGCTCATCAGCACCGCCTTGCCCTTGATGGCGGCGAGCTGTTTCTGACTCAAGAGTTCGTTGTCGCGGCCAAAGCGCAGCACCTGGCTCAGAAAGGGGCCCTGGTTGGCATCGCGAATGACTAACTGCATGAATGGGCTCCTTAATCCAGAAAGCTGAACATGTCGTCGACGTCGCCGTACTCGTCTTCCTCGACCTTGTTCTTCTCTTTGGCCTGCATCACCAGCTCGGCGGCAAACTTGTTGATGATGCCGTCCCAGGTTGAGTGCTCGTTGCGCAGCAGCGCCTTGATGGCTTTCTCCACCTCGGGGGCCAGCTCGCGAATAAGCATCAAGAGGCTGCGCGGGTCATCCAGCGCGTAGTCGTGGACATCCTCGCTCTGCTGGCGCTCGCTGTAGCGCAGGGACTCTTCGAGATCTTCCTCTTCGGCGTGCAGCACGTCGCGATAGCCTTCGTCCTCTTCATAGCGATCGCCGCGATAGAACTCGATAAAGGGGATGGCGAGGTAGAAGAGACCGGCCGGATCTTCGGCCACGCACTCGAGGATCTCGCGCTGCTTGGCTTCGCTATCCTGGGTGCGGATCAGGTAGTTGAGGAAGTCGAAGGTGTGCTGTTGCAGCTCGTCGGCGTTGTTCTTGATCGCCTCTTCCCAATAGAGCGGCTGCTGGCAGACGATGTCGCGGATCCGCTCCGGGGTCATCAGCTCGGAGATGATGGAGGGGAAGGAGATATCGTGCTGGCCGTTAATCTGGGTCAGGGTAACGATATCAATGTTTTCAATCACTTCTGCCAGCTGGTCGTCAGACATGGTCTTGGCGATCAGCTCGAACTTCTCGCTGGCCTGCTTCGGCTCGATAACGGCCAGCTCTTTGATCTCGATGGCGGTAATTTCTATCAGACTGTTGCTCATGCCTTGCCCCAATTAGAAACGGACTTCGTCGTACATATCCTGATCGCCGTCGTCATCACCATAGCGGTCACTGCCGCCATGGTAGTCGGCGTCGGCATCTTCCCCGTCTTCATCTTCTTCGTCGCGCAGCTCATAGTCGTCATCGGCGCGGTGGCTACCGCGCGGTAGCGGGTTGTCGAGCAGGAACAGCACGGCGCAGGCTTCCATCAGCTGATCTTCGCTCTGGGCCCGCACCGCCTTGACCAGCGGCAGGGCGGCGTTGTTGAAGCCGACGCTCACCTTGAACTCGTCCCAGCTTGGCTGCTCGCCGCTGGCGAGCCACTTGTTCCACTGCGACTTGGCCTTGACCGGGAACTGCACCCGGCCATAGAGGGCCAGCGGCAGATACTCGGGCATAAACTCCAGCATGCTCATATCGGCCAGCAGCAGGCTCTTCATCTGGTCGGTGAACTGTTCCAGCCCCTTGGGGTCGTCCTGATCCCGGTAGGATTCGATGTTTTCGCTGGCATCGCTTTGCAGCGCCTTGAGCCGCGCCTGGTCCCATCTCTTTTGCATAGTTGCTCTTTCTGCCTGCTGTTTCAGGGGTAGAACTGATCCCACATCTCCTGCATGGCGGAGGCGGGGTCGGTCACGATGACGTTGTTGAAATCCTTGATAAAGGCGGCCCGCTGTTTCGGATCGGACAGCACTTCATAGGCCTGCTTTACCTGGTGCAGCTTGATGGCTGCCTGCTCTTTCTCTTCTTCACTGGCCCCGTGCAGCTTGTCGGGGTGGTACTGGTTCGACAGCCGACGATAGGCTTTCTTGATGTCGTTTTCGCTGGCGTTGGACTTGACGCCCAGCACCCGAAAGTAGTTGTTCATGGCAGATCCTGCATCACTGGCATCATAGGATTCACGCTGCGAGTGCCTGATGGTGGGGATTGGCAAATCAGGCACGGCAAAAACCCGTCATTTTAACGGAAACCTCCCGCCATCGCCATGAATAGGACGCAAGGTCACTGGCAGAAAAGCTTGACGGGGCACCTTGGGATCTGTCTCCCTGTCGGGAATAGTCCAGGGACTACACTACAGGAGGCGCCGGGGATTATCTTGGCGATCGTCAGTTGGCCTCGGCCGTACCGAGACCCTTACTAAGGAATGGACAGCCATGCTCAAATTTTATCTTCTGCCTATGGTGCTGCTTGGCGGTTTCGCCATCGCTGCCGATGAGAGCATCGATGAGCCCTTGATGTTCATCAAGGGGGACATTACCAAGGCACAGTTTATGGAAAGAGCCGAGCAGCGTTTCACCCGGCAGGACAGTGACAAGGATGGCACCCTCTCGATTGCCGAGAGAGAGGCAGCCATGGCCAAGATGCACGAGGCAATGCAGCAGTCAGGCAAGGCCATGCCTGGCAAGATGGGGAATATGGGCAACATGAGGCCGATGCAGGACACGACCAGGGAACAGTTCATGGCGCATCATGAGGCCCTCTTTACCCAAATGGACAAGAACGGAGATGGTGTGCTTGACGAAGCCGAGCGTACCAGTGCCAGAGGGCGGCTCGGGCAGGGGATGATGGCGCCCGCCCAATAGAGCTGGTTTGTCACCTTTCCTTCCTGAAAAAAGAGCCCGGTAGTGATACCGGGCTCTTTGCATGGAGACGGGGTGACCTGAGGGCTCACCATTGCCGCAGTGCGAGCGCTTCCTGCCCCTGCGGGCGACCCCGACCTTAGCTCTGCCTGGCCAGCTCGGCCTTCACCAGCTGCTCCAGCTCCTCATAGGGGATGGCGCCCGACACCAGCTGGTTGCCGATCAGGGTCGCCGGTGTGCCCTGTACACCCAGCAGGGTGCCAATGCGCAGGCTGTTGCGCAGCTCCTCGGTGGCTTTACCCTCCGGTTTGAGTGCCACATTGCCGGTGGCCGCCAGCGCCTTGTTGATGTCCGCCTCGGTCAGCATCCCCTGCTTGCTCATCAGCTTGTCGTGCAGGGCGAAGAAGCGGGCGGGATCCTGTTGCCACAGGGTCAGGCTGTACTGGGCTGCCTTGGCGGAGCTCTGCCCCTTGAACGGCAGCAATTTGATCACCAGCCCCAGATCATTCGGATAGGCCTTGAGCAGCCTGGTCAGCTGGGGATCGAACTGCTTGCAGTAGGGGCAGTTGTAGTCGGTAAACAGCACCAGCGTCAGCTTGGGGTTTTTGGCACCCAGGCGCGGGCTGGTAGCGCTGTTGAACAGCACATCCTTGTTGCCCTTGATGAAGTTGCCAAGCTGGGCCTCCTGGGCTGCGGCATTCTGCTTCTCCCAGGACTCGGCCGCCTCGTCGAGGATCTTGGGGTTGGCGATCAGAGTCTCGCGGATCAGCTCCTTGATGCGTGCTTCCTGTTCAGGGGTGAAGGGGGCCGCGTGTAGGGTCGGAGCCAGCAGGGGTGCGCAGAGAGAGGCCAGCAGGGGCAGGGCGCTCAGAGTCGGTTTCATGGATACTCCTTAAAATCGGGTAGTGCCAGCCTGAAGTGGCCAGCCTTGTGCAAGCTAGTCGGCAGTCGTCGTGGTTGCGCCGGGGCAGCAAGGTATTCCCCTGCAACAACGCCATGCCGTAAATCTGTTTTCAGTACGCCGCAGTCGTGCCCCGTTGGTGCAAGAAGGCGGCGATGGTCTCGCAAACATGAGTCATGACCAATGGCAAAGAGCCGGAATCATTCCCGCCAGATGCAGAGGGTGAGATGCAGACGCCGTTCGGGTGGCGAGATGACTCTGGGTGGGGGTAGTGGCGGTGTGTAGCGCCAAAGGGGGGCCAGCAGGGCGATCAGCACCGCCACGGCAAAGAAGAGCTGTTCGATGCAGAGCAGGGGGGCGGCGCTCAGCCACTTGCCGTTGAGCTGGCAACTGCCTGGCTGCGGGCTGGCCGGTTTGGCATCCCCCAGATCCGTTGTCGAGTTCTGAACGGGTAGCGCCTGACAGCTGAGCGCCTGATCGAGCAGGGCAAGCCGGGCCAGCGGCTGGGCCGCACAATTGAGCAGCAGCAGGCAGACCAGCAGCAGGAGATGTTTCGCTATCCGTTGTTGCAAAATCATGTTCGCCCCGTCCATCAAGATGGGGCCATCCTAGCGAGCTATGTCTGGAGGGGCAAGTTACCGCGCTCGTTATGACTGATCGCCTGGGTGACAGAGCAGGTAAGTCTGGTCGGTTCTGTTTGGCGAACGCTTGTTCGCTAAAAGGGGGATCAGTATACTGCGCCGAGTTAAAACTCGAGGTGTTCGATGCTCAAAATTGCCCGTGTGCTGCTGCTTGGTCTGCTGCTCATTTTCTGGTTCCTGTTCGGCCTGCTGCTCTGTCTGGTTCGTCCGCGCCATCCCAACAACGTCTATGTCTTCGCTCGCATGTATCACGCGGTCTGCCCGCTGATCGGGTTGCGAGTCAAGGTGACGGTGGCCGACGAGGTGAAATCGGTCGGCCCGGCGGTCTACGTCTGCAACCACCAGAGCAACTTCGACATCTTCACCGTGACCGGTGCGGTGCAGCCCGGTGTGGTGGCGGTGGGCAAGAAGAGCCTGCTGTGGCTCCCCTTCTTCGGCCTTATCTTCTGGCTATCCGGCAACGTGCTGATCGACCGCTCCAACCGCTCCCGTGCCATCGGCACCATAGGTCAGGTGGTGGATCGCATCAAGAATCGCGGCACCTCCATCTGGATGTTCCCGGAAGGGACCCGCTCCAAGGGGCGTGGCCTGCTGCCATTCAAGGCGGGCGCTTTCCACACTGCGGTACAGGCTGAAGTGCCCGTGGTGCCCATCGTCTGCTCCAGCTACTTCGGTCAGATCGACCTCAATCGTTGGGACAACGGCGAAGTGCTGGTGGAAGTGATGGCACCGGTCTGCAGCAAGGAGCACGGTGCCGCTGGCATTCGCGAGCTCTCCGAAGTGTGCCGTGCCAGGATGGAGGCCAAGCTGGCCGAATTGGACAGCAAGCTGGGCCACAGCCACGCAGCTTGACTAGATATCGCAGATGAATCGACAAGGGAGCCTCAGGCTCCCTTTTTTATTGGTAAAAATCACCACCTGGTTGGCTATTTTCACCAATAAACCCTTCTTGAATTTCCTCGGTAAATTCCCATCTATATGTAAAACAACAATAATTTTTCTTGGCACGGCTCTTGTAATGCAATGGGAAGAGATAGCAATCCCATCAACAAGGAGCCAGACCATGAGCGTATTCAGCCGCCTGACCGACGTGATAAATGCCAACCTGCACAGCCTGCTCGACAAGAGTGAAGAGCCGGAGAAGATGCTGCGCCTGATGATCGAAGAGATGGAGCAGGTGCAGGTCGAGATGCGTACCCAGGCCGCCCGCGTGATTGCTGAACAGAAACAGCTGGAGCGTCACCAGCAGGGGTTGCAGGCGCAGATCCTGGAGTGGTCGGCCAAGGCCGAGCTCGCCATCCAGAAAGGCCGTGAGGATCTGGCCCGTGCCGCCCTCACCGAGAAGCTGGCGGAGGCCAGGAAATGTGAACAGCTGGAACAGGACAAGGCCCGGGTGGCCGAGGTGCTGGCCCAGCTTACCGCCGACAGCGAGCGACTGGCAGCCAAGCTGACCGAGGCGCGGGAGAAGCAGAAACTGCTGACCCTGCGCGAGCAGACGGCCCACAGCCGCATTCGTGCTCGCGCTCAGGTGGACAACCAGCGCATGCATGAGCTGATGGCGCGCTTTGACGGTTTTCAAGGCCGGGTCGATCAGCTGGAAGCCCAGCTGGAGGCGGCCATTTTGGGGCAGAATCCCTCGCTGGAGGCCCAGTTCCGCGAGCTGGAGCTCAATGACGAGATAGAGCGCGAGCTGGCCCGTCTCAAGGGGCAGAAGGTGGAGGTATAACCATGACTCCCTGGCCCAAGGATCTTGTCCATCGCAAGCTGACTGGCGTTTGCGCCGGCATTGCCCAACGGCTGGGGATCTCCAGAGTGACGGTGCGAGTGGTAGCCCTGCTCGCCCTGATCCTGGTGCCACCGCTGGCACTGGCTGCCTATCTGCTGGCGGTGCTGGTGATGCCGCCCCGTTATGAATTGAAACGCTGGCTGGATTGACCGCAAGGCAGCCCGGCGGCACAGAGAGCCCGTAAGGAGCAAGTTATGCTGGAATTTTTCATCTTGCTGGGAGTGTTGCTGGTCATGGCGCTGACCGGCTTTACCCTGGTGGCCATGCTGCTGGTCAGCGGCGTGTTTGTACTACTGGGGCTGCTGAGCGGCATGCTTGCCCTGATCGTCAAGTTGGCCCCCTGGCTGCTGGTCGCGCTGGCAGTCTGTTGGCTCATCAGCCACCGTCGTCAGCGCAACAATACCTATCTGTAGTTGTGCAACAAGTTATGAAATGCTCCCTGATTTCCCCTTTTCGGCCACTCATCGAGTGGCCTTTTTTTAGCTGTATGTCCCGTCCTGAATATGGTTTACACCTTTCCCCCCAATAAATGGAGAACCCGATGGGACAAGGTGTGAAACGGACA
>NZ_JAAKXB010000018.1:0-84201 GCF_029479985.1 Aeromonas sp. A600620
CTGTATCAGTCATTACATGAACGGTACGGGGTGAAATGCTCGATGACGGATGGGTATGACTGCTACCAGAATGCGTTGGCGTAGCGGGTGAACGGGATTTTGAAAGGAGAGTTATTGTTGCAAAGCCCGCAGGATTTGACGCAAGCGCGGGAAATGGTGCGTGAAGCAGTGGATATTTACAACGCGGAGCGGCCGCATCATGCGTTGAAATACAGAACCCCCGATGCGGTACATAGAGGGTTCTGAGTAGAAAAATGCTAGTTGAAAATGTGTAAACCTATTTCAGGACTAGACAAACACAACAGGCCACCACCCAGGCTGAATGGCCTGAATGCCACAAAATCTGCCCCGTCCAAAAACCAAGAGGCGAAGGATCACCCTTCGCCTCTGACGTAACAGCTGGCTACTCGCTCTGGGGCAGGAACTGCAGCTCCGGCGCCGAGGAGGTCAGCACATCGGCGCAATAATCCCAGGTCGAGATGCGATAGTGCTGCAGATCTTCATCCAGATGCAGGCCGTCCGACTCCTGATGGAACCAGCTGGCAAAACGGGATGGAGTGATGAGCTGGATCTGCTCTTCGATGGCGTGGCTATCCTTCCCCTCGGCCAGATCGCAATCCTCGATGACCCGCAGGGCATAAATATGGCGAAAATAGACCCGGCAGAGGATTTGCGGGGGTAAATCGATGCTGCGCGCCCGCCCCAGCATGATGGTCAGGGAGTCGCTCCAGAGATCCTGATGCAACTCGGCCACAACCAGACCGGGCGGTAGCTGGCGGGACGGAGCCCAAGGGACGGCAACCTGCCGAATGGCATTTTTCTGTTCCATATTCACCTCACGACAACTCGCTCCCTGTCTTGAGTCTATCTGAACCACATAGTCCCGGCGAAGGCAATCGATGGACAATAAAAACGGCAATAAAAAAGCCGACGTATCAAACGTCGGCGAATAAAAAGTGCTTACAACAGAGGATTCACATATTCAGACCCTCGGGTCGAAAGATTGGTTCCCTCTTTTTGTAATTAATTTTCGGCGCGTTTAAACATCAGGGTATTGGCGTCCGACTCTTCCGGCACGAAGTAGTAGCCCTCGGCGTTGAAGCCGGTCAGCTGCTCCACCTCGGTCAGACGGTGCTTGATGATGTGGCGGGCCATCATGCCGCGAGCCTTCTTGGCGTAGAAGCTGATGATCTTGAACTGACCGTTCTTCTCATCCTTGAACACCGGCGTGACGATCCGCCCTTTCAGGCTCTTGGGTCGTACCGACTTGAAATACTCGTCGGAGGCCAGATTGATCAGCACCTCATCCCTCTGGGCTGCCAGCGCGTCGTTGAGGTGATGAGTGATCACCTCCCCCCAGAACTGGTAGAGATCCTTGCCGCGACTATTGTCGAGCCTGGTCCCCATCTCCAGTCGATAGGGCATCATCAGGTCGAGGGGACGCAACACGCCATAGAGGCCGGAGAGCATCCGCAGGTGTGCCTGAGCGAAGTCAAAATCGGCCTCGCTGAAATCCTCTACCGCCAAACCGGTGTAGACATCCCCCTTGAAGGCCAGCAGCGCCTGACGGGCATTGGCGGGGGTGAAATCTGGCTGCCACTCGGCAAACCGGGCGGCATTGAGACCGGCCAGCTTGTCGCTGATCTTCATCAGAGTGGCGATCTGGTCAGGGCTCAGTTGGCGGGCTCGGCTAATCAGTTCGGCGGAGTGCTCCAGCAGCTCGGGTTGGGTGAAACGGGGGGTCACCAGCGGTGACTCGTAATCCAGCGTCTTGGCCGGGGAAACCACAATCAGCATAACGTTCCTTTCTGGCTAGGGGCCGAACAGCGGATCGGCCCCATGTTTCATTCATCCAGCGTCACATTTTCCAGTGTGCCGGACCCCAGCTGCTCGCGACCGGAGAGCTTGATCAGCAGCCGCAGGTCGTTGGCCGAGTCGGCATGGGCGAGGGCCTCACTGTAGCCAATCTGGCCGGCGCAGAACAGGCTGAAAAGCGCCTGATCGAAGGTCTGCATGCCCAGTTCGGCAGATTTGGTCATCACCTCCTTGAGACGGTGCATCTCTCCCTTGCGGATTATGTCGGTGATGAGCGGGGTATTGAGCAGGATCTCGAATGCCGCACTGCGCCGCAAACCATCGACACTCGGCACCAGTTGCTGGGCGACAATAGCTCTGAGGTTGAAGGAGAGATCGAACAGAAACTGGCGATGTTTCTCCTGCGGCACCAGATGGAGGATGCGATCCAGCGCCTGGTTGGCGTTGTTGGCATGCAAAGTGGCGAGACAGAGATGGCCGGTCTCGGCGAACTGCAGGGCAAACTCCATGGTCTCCTGACTTCGGATCTCGCCGATCAGGATCACGTCCGGTGCCTGACGCAGCGAGCTTTTCAGTGCTACATCGAACGACTCGGTGTCGATCCCCACCTCCCGCTGGGTCACCAGGCTACGGCCATGCTGATGGACGAACTCCACCGGGTCTTCCACCGTCAGGATATGACCATCGGCATGCTGGTTGCGATAGCCGATCATCGCCGCCTGAGTGGTCGATTTACCCGCCCCGGTGGCACCGACAAACAGCACCAGCCCGCGCTTGGCCATCGCCACCTCCTGCAGGATCCTGGGGAGCTGCAGATCTTCAAAGGTGGGAATGCGGGTCTCGATACGACGAATCACCATACCGGGCAGCTCCTGCTGCCAGAAGGCGCTGACCCGAAAACGACCCAGCGCCTCGCGGTAAATCGCGTAGTTGGCCTCCTTGGTGCGGACATAGCGCTCGAAGTGATCGCTGCTGAGGGTATCCCTGACCAGCGTCAGCGCCCCTTTCTTGTCGAGCGCGTCTCCCCCCAGCGACACCAGATGGCCATTTACCTTGAGAATGGGCGGCGATCCCACCGTCACAAACAGATCCGATCCCTTTCGCTCGACCAGCTGGCTCAGCAGATCATCCAGATTCATCATTTATCCCTCCCTGGGTACAAGTCGCTTAAATGCTGTTGGGATCAACGGCCTTGGCCTTGGCATCGAGGGATGCCACCACGCCGCGACTTACCAGCTGCTTGAGGCTCTGATCCATGGTCTGCATGCCGTGGGTCATCCCGGTCTGGATCACCGAGTAGAGCTGGGCAATCTTGTCCTCCCGAATGAGGTTACGCACCGCCGGAATGCCCATCATGATCTCGTGAGCTGCCACCCGACCGCCACCAATGCGCTTGAGCAGGGTCTGGGAGATAACCGCCCGCAGGGATTCGGAGAGCATAGAGCGTACCATGTCCTTCTCCGCGCCGGGGAAGACGTCGATGATACGGTCGATGGTTTTGGCCGCCGACGAGGTGTGCAGGGTGCCAAACACCAGGTGGCCGGTTTCGGCGGCAGTCATGGCCAGACGAATGGTCTCAAGGTCGCGCATCTCGCCAACCAGAATGATGTCCGGGTCTTCCCGCAGGGCCGAGCGCAGGGCGTTGCTGAAGCTCTTGGTATCACGGTGTACTTCCCGCTGGTTCACCAGGCAGCGCTTGTTCTCGTGGACGAATTCGATGGGGTCCTCGATGGTGAGGATGTGGTGATGGAAGTTCTCGTTGATGTAGTTGACCATGGCCGCCAGGGTGGTCGATTTACCCGAACCGGTCGGGCCGGTCACCAGTACCAGACCCCGCGGGAACTCGGCAATCTTGCGGAAGATCTCCGGCGCATCGAGATCCTCGAGGCTCAGCACAGTGCTGGGGATAGTACGAAATACCGCACCCGAGCCGCGCGCCTGCTGGAAGGCGTTAACCCGGAAACGGGCCAAATTGGGTACCTCGAACGAGAAGTCGACCTCGAAGTTCTCCTCCAGCTCCTTGCGCTGATGGTCGTTCATGATGTCGTAAATGAGGGCATGCACTTCCCGGTGTTCCAGGGCGGGCAAATTGATCTTGCGAACCTCACCATCAACCCTGATCATCGGGGGAACCCCGGCCGAGAGGTGTAGATCCGAGGCTTTATGCTTTACACTGAAAGCCAATAACTCTGTGATATCCATAGACTTGTCATTCTCCCATCACAAGATCACTAACGAAATATGAACCAGATTGCCCAGCACCTGTTTCAGGTAAAGGAACGTATTGCCCAGGCCGCCGAACGGGCGAGCCGCAACCTGCAGCAGATCCGCCTGCTGGCCGTGAGCAAGACCAAACCTGTCGAGGCCATCATGGCCGCCCATGCCGCAGGTCAGCGCTGCTTTGGCGAATCCTACGCTCAGGAAGCAGCGGCCAAGATCGATACCTTGCGCCAGCAGCCGGAATATAGCGACATAGAGTGGCACTTTATCGGCCCTTTGCAATCGAACAAATCCAAACTGGTCGCCGAACGGTTTGACTGGGTGCAGAGCGTGGATCGGGACAAGCTGATCGACCGCCTCAACAACCAGCGCCCAACTACAATGGCACCGCTAAATGTTTGTCTGCAAATCAATATTAGCGGAGAGAGCAGCAAATCCGGAACGTCGGAACAAGAGATTTTCCGCCTTGCCGAGCTGGTCTCTCAAAGTGAGCGACTGGTGCTGCGGGGACTGATGGCCATTCCAGAGCACACCAGCGACGAGAGCATACTGGCCGCCCAAATGACCCGTATGCAGACTCTGTTCACCGAGCTTGCGCGACAATACCCCACGGTGGATACCCTCTCGATGGGCATGACCGAGGATCTTGAACTGGCGATCGCCCACGGCAGCACCATGGTGCGGGTCGGCACCGCCATCTTCGGCGCCCGTGACTACTCATAGGCAAGGCCAGCGGATAACCCATACGTCCGCCTCTTGCCGCGACTTCATCAACAGGAGCGTTTGATGGAACACCGAATTCTGGCGTCAGGTGGTGCAGGCAGCGCCAACCCCGCCGCGACCCCATGTGCAACAGGAGCATCTGATGCAGCATAGAACGCTGGCCTTTATCGGCGCGGGCAACATGAGCCGCAGCATCATCGCCGGACTGGTCAAGGCGGGTTATCCCGCCGGGCAGATCACGGCCGCCAACCCCAGTCTGCCCAAGCTGGAGACGCTGGCGAGCGAACATGGCATTCGCATCACCCAGAGTAATGCCGAGGCGGCCCGAGGCGCCGAAGTGATCGTGCTGGCAGTCAAGCCGCAGCTGATGGCAGGCATGCTGGCCGCTCTGGTTGCCGAGCTGGGCTCCCTTGAGGGCAAGCTGCTCATCTCCATCGCGGCTGGCATCAAGGTGGCGCGCCTTGGCGAGATGGCCGGTGGCCATGACCGCATCATCCGCACCATGCCCAATACCCCTGCCCTGCTGGGTCTGGGCATGACCGGTCTCTATGCACCCGAACATATTGCCGCCGTGGATCGTGACTTTGCCGAGCAGATGATGCAGGCGGTCGGCAAGACCCTCTGGGTGGAGCAGGAGTCTGGCATCAACGGCGTCATCGCCGCGGCGGGCAGTGCTCCGGCCTACTTCTTCCTCTTTATGCAGGCGATCGCCGAAGAGGCGGAGGCGATGGGTTTCTCGCCCGATCAGGCACGCCTGCTGGTGCAGCAGACCGCGCTGGGCGCAGCCGCCATGGTGGAGCAGAACCCTGAGCTGGCGCTGCAAACCCTGCGTGAGCAGGTCACCAGCAAGGGCGGCACCACAGCTGAAGCCATCAAGACATTCCAGCAGCAGGGGCTGATGCCGCTGACTGCGCAAGCCATGCAGGCGGCCGTTGCTCGTGCCACCGAAATGGAAACCCTCTTCTAACAGGAGCCCAGATGAACACTGCTTACTTTCTGATTAACACCGTTTTCGATCTCTACCTGATGGTGATCCTGCTGCGCGTCTGGCTGCAGTGGGCCCGTGCCGACTTCTACAACCCGATGAGCCAGATGGTGGTCAAGCTGACCAATCCGCTGGTGATCCCGCTGCGCCGCGTTATCCCGGGCTTTGGCGGCATCGACCTCGCCTCTGTGGTGCTGGCGCTGGTCATCGCCTTCGCCAAGCTGGCCCTACTCAAGAGCATGAATGTGCTGCTGGCGGACTGGCTCAGCATCAGCCTGTTCGCCGCGCTGACCGTGCTGAAGAAAGCGGGCTCGATGATCTTCTGGGTACTGCTGATCCGCGCCATCCTGAGCTGGGTCAGCCAGGGCCGCAACCCCATCGAATACGTGATGCATCAGCTGACCGAGCCGTTCCTCGCCCCTATCCGCCGCGTACTGCCGGCACTGGGCGGACTGGATCTCTCGGTGCTGGTCGCCTTTATCGGCCTGCAAGCCATCAACTACCTGCTGGGTGACCTGTTCGGCCAGCTGTGGTGGATGATTTGATGCCTGCCGTCCTGCAACAAGGGGATGAACTGGTACTGCATCTGGTGATCCAGCCCAAGGCGAGTCGGGATCAGATCATCGGATTGCATGGCGAAGAGCTGAAAGTGGCAATCACGGCGCCGCCCGTCGATGGCCAAGCCAACAGCCATCTGATCAAGTTTCTGGCCAAGCAGTTCAAGGTGGCCAAGGGACAGATCACCATAGTGCGGGGCGAGCTGGGGCGACACAAAACCGTCACCATCGACAGCCCCAAACAGTTGCCGCAAGAAGTGAGTGCACTGCTGAATGACACGCAAGGCTGAATGAATCGGCCTGCGCCAACCGTAGATATGAGAGGGATGACAGATGAAAACAGCCTGGATGAGTGGCCTGCTGGCACTGCTGATGACACTGCCGCTCAAGGCAGAACAGATGAAGGAGCTGGGGCCCTGGCTGGTGCACTACAGCGCCTTCAACTCCAGCTTCCTCACCCCCGAGGTCGCCAAGGCGTATGGACTGGAGCGCAGTCGCTACAACGCCATCATCAATATCGCGGTACAGGACAAGCAGAAAGTGGCGCAAGCCGTGGGGATCACCGGTGAGGCCAAGAACCTGACCGGCACCATCCGCACCCTGAGCTTTCAGGAGGTAAAAGAGGGGGATGCCATCTACTATCTGGCGACCCTCCCCTACCGCAACGAAGATACCTATCAGTTCACCCTGAAGATCATGGGCGGTGGGCAGCAACAGAACCTCAGCTTCCAGCAGACCTTCTACGTCGACTGAGCAGCAACAAGAAGCCCCGACCAAGGTAGGGGCTTCATTTTATCCATATGACAAGGGCGCCATCAGGGCGCCCTTGTTACATCTATTCCGTACCGCAGCGGTTACAGGGCGAGGAACAGACCGGCCAGACAGGCGCTCATCAGGTTCGCCAGCACGCCGGAGAGAATGGCGCGCATGCCGTAACGGGCGATGAAGGATTTGCGCTCCGGCACCATGGAACCCAGACCGCCGATCAGGATCGCCATGGAGGAGATGTTGGCAAAGCCACACAGGGCAAAGGTCACGATGGCCTTGCTCGACTCGCTCAGGGTCTGATCCTGCACCAGACCGATGAAGGCGACGAACTCGTTGACCACGATCTTGGTGCCGATCAGGGCGCCAGCGGCTTGCGCCTGATCCCAGGGCACACCGATCAGCCAGGAGACGGGGGCAAACAGCCAGCCCAGAATGATTTGGAAGCTCAGATCCAGCCCCACCAGACCGCCAGCCCAGCCGAGCAGGCCATTGAGCATGGCGATCACGCCAACGAAGGCCAGCAGAGTCGCACCAACTGCCACCGCGATATTGAGACCGGACATGGCGCCATCGGCCGCCGCTTCAATCACGTTGGTGGCGCGGGGGATCTCTACATCCTGATGGTGATCGACCTCTTCAGCTCCCGGCGGCACCAGGATTTTGGCCATCGCCAGACCGGCAGGGGCCGACATGAAGGCTGCCGCGATCAGGTATTTCAGCTCAACCCCGAGGCTGGCATAGCCCACCAGGGTGCCACCGGCGACGGAGGCGAGACCACAGCTCATCACGGCGAAGAACTGGGAATCGGACATCTTGGAGAGGTAGGGTTTGACCACCAGCGGCGCTTCCACCATGCCGACGAAGATGTTGGCGGTCGCGGAGAGGCTCTCGGCACGGCCGGTGCCCAGCAATTTCTGCAAGCCACCACCCAGCAGGGCGATCACCCGCGGCATGATGCCGATGTGGTAGAGGATGGCGATCACCGCAGAGAAGAAGATGATGACCGGCAACACGTTGAAGGCAAAGATGAAGCCCAGCTTGAACTTGGCCAGATCGCCGAACAGGAAGGCGATCCCCTCCTGACCATAACCGATCACGCTGCTTACGCTCTCGCTGACCCCGTTCAGCACGTGCTGACCGGCAGGCAGCCAGAGCACTAGACCGGCAAACATGACTTGCAGACAGAGGGCAAGACCAACTGTTCGCAATGGGATACGACGACGATTATCAGAGCAGATGACGGCAAGCGCCAGGATACTCAGGATGCCGAGCAGGGCAATCATAGGGACTCCATCAGGTGGGGCAAAAGATGGGCGCGGATTCTGCGCCTCTCACCCCGTCACTGCAAGTCCGCTTGGTTACAAGCCTGTTAGAAAAAACGTTTGCACGATATCGGTTGCGCCAACTGGCTGATTTGGTTCGGTTTTAGTATCAGGAGAAATCGAGAGTTTTTATATGGAAACAATCATTCCTCACTGCCGGACAATTTACCCCCGAGCCAGGGGACCAGTCGCTGCTCCCAATAGGGTTCGGGGCCAAATCTGGCCTTGAGGAAATCGATGAAGAGACGGATCTTGGGATCCAGATGTTCGCGCCTGGCATAAACGGCGTGTACCGCCATCTGCTGGTTCGGTCGCCATCCTGGCAACACCGGGATTAGCTTGCCGCTCTGTAACTCCTTGTCCAGCAAGTAGTTGGCGATATAGGCGATGCCGAGCCCGGCCAGTGCCGCATCCCGCACCGCCTCCGCCATATCCACCCGATAGTTGCCCGCCACCTGCACCGTCTGGCGCTCCTTGCCCTGGCGAAACGACCACTGGTGATAGCGCCGCTCCCGACTCTGGTAAGTGATGCAGTTGTGCTGGGCCAGATCCTTGGGATGGAGCGGCGTACCGTGGCTCAGCAGGTAATCCGGCGAAGCCGCCACCACGAAGCCAATGTCGGCCAGCCGCTGTCCCACCAGCCCTTCCGGCTTGTCCTCATAGGTGGTGAGCCAGAGATCCAGCCCCTCATCCACCAGATTGGTTCTGTGGTCGAACAGCGAGACCTCCAGCTCCAGCTCGGGATAGCGATCCTGAAACGCCTTGAGATGGGGAATGACGTGCAGACGACCAAAAGATTGGCCCACCCCGAGATGGAGCACGCCACTCACCTTGCCACGCCGCTCGGCGATCATGGAGTCAGCCTCCTGCGCCACCGCCACCAGCGCATGGCAGTGACGGGCATACTCCTGACCCAGCTCGGTCAGGACGAAGCGGCGGGTGGTGCGCTGCACCAGCTGGGCGCCAAGGGTGGTCTCCAGCAGCGCCAGCTGCTTGCTGATATGGGATTTGGAGACCCCGAGACGACGGGCGGCGGCAGAGATCCCCTGCTCGCGCACCAGCGCATCGAAGATCACCATTTGAGGAAGACGTTGCAGCACAGGATAACCGGATTGAGTGGCGGTAGCCCATTATTCCAGAGCCGCCCGCCAAGGGGTAGGGTCAGAGCCCCAGCGCCCGGGTGATCTGCAGTTTGAGGGGGTCGTCAGCCGGATTCTGGTTGGCGCCGTAGCTGGCGATCAGCTTGCCATCGCGCCCCACCAGATACTTGTGGAAGTTCCAGTTCGGCTCATCCCCATCAGCGGCCGCCGCCAACCCCTTGAACAGTGGCACAGCATCGGAGCCCCGCACCGCTACCCGATTGAACATCGGGAAGGTGACGCCATAGTCGCGGCGACACACCTCGGCGGTCTTGGTCTCGTTTCCCGCCTCCTGCCAGAAATCGTTGGAGGGGAAACCGAGAATAATCAGCCCTTTATCCTTGTAGCTCTGGTAGAGCTTCTCCAGATCGCGGAACTGGCCGCTGTAGCCGCAGTAGGAGGCGGTATTGACTACCAGTACCACCTTGCCCTCGGTCAGCTGACAGAGGTTATGGCGCTGAGAGTTGTTTAGCTCCCGCATCTCCACATTGAAATAATCGGGGCACGCCGCAGAGGCCGCGCCAGCCCCCAATAACAGCAACAGAGTGAACCATTTCATCGCCAAGACTCCTTTTGTTTTGTCCATCATACGCGGTTACCAGAGCCGCAGTTCACTCTCAATGCAATGGAATGCCGGTCAGCCAGCCGTGGCCCCAGAACACCAGCAGCGCGGTGGCAGCCAGGCCCGCCCCGACGCTGATGCCTGTGCCAGTCCAGTTGGCCGCCGGACGGGGATATCGCTGCCAGTCCCGCACCGAAATCCAGACCATGCTCACCAGCGCCCAGAGCCCGATGCCGCCAAACAACACCAGAGAGCGCGCCTCGCTGTTGACCAGCAGATGGGCCACCGCCCAGAGCAGGGTACCGAGCAGTTGGGGATGCACCAGCCAGCGCCGCAGATGGTTGGGCCCCTGGCCGGAGAAGAAAAGGATCAGCGCAAAGGGCATCATCACCGTCATGGTCATCGGCCCCCAATCCGGCAGGAAGTAGAGCGGCAGCGAGCTGGCCGAGCGCCAACCGGCGATGATGCAGGCAATGGCGACAAACACCAGCAGGGAGAAGAGCCCCTTGTAGCGATTCTCCCCCAGCCGCTCGCGCAGCCGCGCCCGATGGGCCACCGCAAAACAGGGGTAGAGATGGATCAGGGTAAACAGCGCAACCCCCAGGGTCAGCAGGAACATGAGTCTCTCCTTGTACTTGGTACGACCACTATGCCGTAAAGGGAGATGTGCGCCTATCAAAACCGCGCTGACCCATGGAGTCAAAAGTGTGGCAAGACAAAGGAGCAGAAAGAAAAGAGCCGATCACGATGGATCGGCAAATAAGTGCCAGGGCAGTCAGACATCTCGCGAGATGGGAGATGCCCCAAACGGGGATATTGAGTGGCCGATGGGGCGCATCGGCCGAACCGGATCAGCCCTTGAGCTGATAGAGCGCTGCTACGTTGCGCGCAGTGAGTTGAATGTTGGTGCTGGCGCTCTCCAGCGCCTCCGGCAGAGACATGGCGCGGTTGACTACGGCGAATACCGCGTCCAGCCCGTGATCGTGTACCACACCGCAATCGTCGGTCAGGCAACCGGAGATGCCGATCACCGGCTTGCCGAACTGCTTGGCGCAACGTGCGACACCGATTGGCGTCTTGCCGTGGATGGTCTGGCTGTCGATGCGCCCTTCGCCGGTGATGACCAGATCCGCATCGGCCACTTCCTCGGCCAGTTTCAGTGCTTCGATGACGATCTGGATGCCGGGCTTGAGCTCGGCACCAAGCAGACCGACCAGTGCGGCCCCCATGCCACCGGCAGCGCCCGCCCCCGGAATATCCTTCACCTGCTTGCCAAGGGCCTGCTCAATGCAGTCGGCATAACGGGAGAGGTTGGCATCAAGTTCGACAACCATTTCAGGCGTTGCCCCCTTCTGCGGGCCAAACACCGCAGAGGCGCCTTTCGGGCCGCAGAGCGGGTTGTTCACATCACACGCCACCTCGATAACCAGCTCGCTCAGACGCGGATCCAGACCGCTCAGGTCGATGGTCTCGAGCTCACCGAGACCCGCGCCACCCAGCTCGATGGCAGAGCCATCGGCTTTGAGCAACTTGCCGCCGAGCGCCTGGATCATACCGGCTCCGCCGTCATTGGTGGCGCTGCCGCCGATACCGAGGATCAGATGCTTCACCCCCATCTCCAGCGCGGCCAGGATCAGCTCGCCGGTACCGAAGCTGGAGGTGAGCAGTGGATTGCGCTGCTCGGGAGCGACCAGATGGATGCCGGAGGCGGCGGCCATCTCGATGACGGCGCGCTCGCCATCACCCAGCAGGCCGACGAAGCCCTGCACCTTGTTACCTAGGGGCGCGGTCACTTCGACCGGCAGGATGCGGCCACCGGTGGCATCGACCAGCGATTGCACTGTGCCTTCACCACCATCGGCCATCGGCAATTTGACGTAGGTGGCGTTCGGCAGTACCTGCTTGAAACCGGCCTCGATGGCATCAGCCACCGCCATGGCGCTCAGACTCTCCTTGAATGAATCGGGGGCAATAACAATTTTCATATCAATTCCTTAGGCGAGGCCAAACACGCCAAACATCAGGGTGGAGACAGTGGCAATGGTCAGACCGACTGCAGTTTCGTAAGGGATAAGTTTCAGGCGCTCACCCACCCCCATGTGGACGCTGCCACCGGTGGCATGGAAAAAAGAGCCGTGGGGCATGTGGTCAAACACAGTGGCACCGGCATGGATCATCGCCGCCCCGGCCAGACTGCTGATCCCCAGTTCAATCAGGGTGGAGCTGAATACGTTGGAGGCCACCACGGTACCTGCGGTAGTCGAGGCGGTTGCCAGCGACATCAGGGCACCGGAGATAGGCGCCAGCAGGTAAGAAGGCAGACCGGAGGCGGTCAGGCCGCTGATCAGCACATCTTTCAGGCCGGAGTTGGCAATGATGCCCGCCAGGGTACCGGTACCCAGCAGCATGATGGCGACCGGCGCCATACGGGCGAGGCCGGAGACCGCAAACTGGTTCACCTTGCGGAATTTACCCATCATCAGGGCGCCGACCAGACCACCAAGCGGCAGCGCAATCAGCGGATCCACCACGATACCGGCGACCGGTCGCAGGGCCAGCAGCAGGATGGCGACCAGCGGTGCACTGATGGCGGCGGCAAAGCCCGGCAACTTGGCACCGGCAAAGCTCACCACTTCATCAGCAGCAACCTTGCTGCCCTTGTTGTTAAGACGCTTGGCCAGCCAGTAGGCCATCACCAGACCGAACAGGCCCGGAATGATGCCCGCCGCCATCACAGAGGTCAGGGGTAAATGGAAGGCATCAGCCGCGGCAATGGCGTTGGGGTTGGGGGACATGACGTTACCCGCCTTGCCGCCGCCGATCATCGCCAGCAGGATGGCCGCCTTGGAGAGGTCGGCACGGCGGGCAATGGCCAGCGCGATGGGGGCGACCGTGATAACTGCCACATCCACGAATACGCCGACCGCAGTCAGGATCAGAGTCGCCAGCGCCAGTGCCAGCAAGGCGCGGGTTTCACCGAGTTTCTTGACGATGGTCTCGGCGATAGTGGTGGCCGCACCCGATTCGATCAGTACGCCCGCCAGTACACCGGCCGCCAGGATCCGCATCACAGCTGTGGTGATCCCCTGGGCGCCGCCGATCATCAGGGCAACGGTCTGAGTCAGATCGGCACCGCCAATCAGGCCACCGGCCAGGGCACCCACGATCATGCCGTAAGCGGGCGGCACCTTCTTCAAAATGAGGATGATGGCGATGGAGAGCGCCGCGATGGCGCCAAGGGCTGTAACCGGGATCATGACGGACACCTTCAATGGGAGTGAATGGCCGCCATTATGGAGATCTGCAATCAGAATGCTTTGGCTGAATAGCCAAAAATAGCGTCATGTAAAAGTAGTTTTTTGTCTAATTTTACAATCACAAGTCGAGATTAAGGCCGAGATAGAGCAAAAATTTGTCGTCTAACTTGTTGAAATTCAACCCGGTTATCTGCTCTATCCGCCCCAGCCGATAGCGCAGGGTATTGGGGTGAATGAACAGAGCCTCGGCACAGCGATGCAGATCACAATCCTGCAAGAAATAGTGGCGCAGGGTCTTCTGCAGCGCCCCTTTGCCATCTTCCCGGGCCAGTTTCTGCAGCGGTGTGCGCAGCTGATCCGCTTGCCAGGAGTCCGCCAGACTGCCCAGCAGCACTGGCAAACGGTAGTCCTCAAAGAAGTAGACCTGTTTGCGCGGCGCCTGCCGCATGCCACGGCGCAGGGTATCTCGCGCCGTCTGGTAAGAGCGCGCCAGCCCGTCGATCCCGGCGAAGTAATCGCCCACCGCGATATGCACCTTGAAGTGAGGAATACGCGCCAGCAACTGCTTGATCCGGCTGCGCTCCTGCGCCGATTGCCAGACGCCCTCACTCAATTGCGCCGGTTTGAGCACCACTATCTCGTCGAGCCCGTTGATGGCGACCAGATTGTCCCGCTCCGGATTTTCCAGCTGATGAACCAGCTCTCGCAGACGCGCCGGATCGGCCTCCTCCAGGGCCAGCACGGCCACCACCCTAGGCTGGGCCAACTCCAACCCGAGAAAACGGGCCGCCTGCTGCAATTGATCGACTCGCCCCTCACCACGAATGAGCTGCAACACCAACTCCTCCTTGTGGCGCTTGTCCCACTGCAACTGCTCGGTAAGCGCCGCCTGCTCCAGGATCAGTTCTGCCGTCATTCGCACCAGCTCGGCGTAAGCACGCACTTCCTCCGGATCGCCGGAGATGCCGATCACCCCGATCAGCTCCCCCTGATAGGAGATGGGCAGATTGATGCCGGGGCGCACCCCTTTGAGCTGCAAGGCAGTCGCTTCGCTGATCTCCACCACCCTGTTTTCGGTCAGCGCCAGCACGGCCCCTTCGTGGCGCTGATGGATCCGCTCCGGATTACCGGACGCAATGATGAGACCGTGTTCATCCATCACATTGACCGAGAACGACAGGATCTTCATCGCCCGGCTCACAATCTGGCGCGCCAGGGTATCGTTTAGCTGCATAACATCTCCAAAGAAGGGACTCGGCAACCCGCAGGAAAGCGCCTGCTACGGGGCAAAGATGCCACATCATCAAGACAAGCGAGAGGGGGATCGCTAGAATAGGCCACTTTACCCGATGTGAGCCCGCCATGGAGCAGGATTTGGTGCTGCCACCACGGCTTCGTGCAGGCCCATCCCCCCGATCTGGACTGTGCTATGGATTATGAATTTCGCCGCGACCCGTTTGGTGGCTATCGCGCCCGGTTCTCCATGGGCCATGAAGCCATCGGTCAGTGGCTGATCGACGAGGTTGGCAAGGATGAGGAGAAGCTCGACGAGCTCTTCTCCATCATTGATCAGCTCTCCAACCGCACCCGAGTCGAATACCGGCTCAACGGCGGTGACTACTCCCTGCTGCTGACCCATGAAGAGGCGGAGGTGAAAGCCAACGCCCTCAATATCGAGCTGGGTGAGGATCTTGACGATCTCGCCTACTACGATGATGAACAGCTGGCCATGTGCGGGCTGGAAGATTTTGCCCAGGTGCTCGGCTCCTGGCGCGCCTTTATCCGTAACGAGGATATGGGCTGATTGAGCCAATGTCGGATTACTATGTCGGGCAAACGTGCCCTTTTGCCTAACTCAACAGGATTGACTATGTCTATTTACGATTTTGATGACGAACTGCCGGAAGACGAAGAACAGGAATCCACCAAGAAAGCGGCTGCACCTGCCAAGAAGAAAGGCAAGCAGGTGATGAACACTCAGGTCAACCTGAGCCCGCGCGATGCCAGCCGTCTGAACGGCATGCACGTTGAAGCGATCGCCACGCTGGACGACGTCAGCTTGCCGAAGAACGTCATCTTCAAGGCTGGCCTGATCGCCCTGGGCGAACTGGAAGCCGGCAAGCGCGCCGATATCATCGCCCGCGTGATTGCCGAATCAGGCCGCTAATCGCCTCTGAAGGCATAAAGAAAGCCGGAGCCACTGCTCCGGCTTTTTAATTGGCGCCAATCTGCTCTGACTCAGGGTTGCTCACAGCGCAGCAGACGTGGCTGTCCCCAAGGAACCAGTTGGTCGTAATGGCCACTGGCACGGGCAGCAGCCAAGGCGTCGTTGAAGCGTTCTATCAGTTCACGTCCATTTTGCATCTTGCGCGACACCAGCAAATAAAAGGTATCCCGCTGGCGAAAATAGGGGAGCGGTTGCAGATAGTTCGGGTCGCCGAACACCTGCATGCTGGCGTCCGCCGTTACCGCATCGTTCATCGGCATCAGCTCAACCCGTTTCAGTTCAAGCAGTTGCAGGCATTGCGCCAGACTCTTTGGACGAGTGAGCCGCAATGAAAAACGGGCAATTACCTCATCCGCATGGCTGGTGCTCCAACCGGCGGGAATACAGACTCTCAACCCCTGCCACTTGCCATCGAGTACCGCATCGCTGCCACGATAGGTAAACCAGGAGAGGTGATCGATATGAATGGGGGCACTGTAATAGAAGAGCTTGGCCCTCTCACGTGTCCAGGCATAGGGGTATGTAGCTGACGCCACGCCGTTACGAGCCAGCTCGTAACCCCGGCTCCATGGCAGATAATCCACCTTTAACTCGTCATAGCCAGCCTCATGTAACAGAGTCGTCACCAACCTGGTACTTTGACCCCCATCGGGTAATGCCGCACCGGAATAAGGCGAAAACTCCCCGGTTACCAGTGACAGGGGAGTGCATGACAACCATCCACACCAACAACAGAACAACCAACCATAGTGCTTCATCGCCATCCCTCTTTTTACTCTCCAGTTCAGTATAGGAGGCTGACCCGAATAGCCCGGTTCGGTTGCCTTTACGCCAATGCCCCTGCTAAGGTGCTGCGCTTTTGTTACAGAGGAGTTCCGATGTTACCCCTACCTGACATACTGATCTGGGCAGCACTGGCACTGGCCACCCTGCTCTGCATGGCACGCCAACGCCTGCCAGGTTTCCTGCTGCTGGCTGTGGCCCTGCTGCTGGCGCTCTGGCTGGATCGCATCACCACGACAGCACTGCTGGTAACGCTGGCAGCCCTGCTGCTGGCCTGGCGTCTACCCACCTTCTCCTGTCATAGCCGCCCCCTCGCATGGTCAGCCCTGCTGGCATGGGCGGTGGCACTGACCCTGCACCTGATCCCCGGTTTCAGCAATCTCAAGGTGCTGGATCAGGTACTGGCAGGCCCCGCCAGTGTGCCATTCAACATGTATCTGAACCTCGACAAGCCACTGCTCTTCTTTGGGCTGCTGCTGGCCTGTCCGACGCTGCTTGGTAAGGGAGGCGCTATCCGCTGGCGTCCGCTGGCTCTGTTACTGCTGCCGCTGGGTGCCCTGCTGGTCATCGCCTGGCAGTTGGGGGCACTGAAACCGGAAGTGGGTCTGCCCCACTGGTGGTGGCTGTTTGCACTCAACAACCTGCTGTTCACCTGCGTGGCGGAAGAGGCGCTGTTTCGAGGCGCTATTCAGCAGGGGCTGACCGAGCGTTACCGCCCCTGGATTGGCATCATCGTGGCCGCGCTACTGTTCGGAGCCATCCACCTGCCCGGTGGCCCACTGCTGGCGCTGTTTGCGACCCTGGCAGGCTGCTGCTACGGCTTGGTATTCCAGCTCAGCGGGCGACTCTCCGTGGCCATCCTGATCCACTTCGCCTTCAACTTCGCCCATCTGGTGCTCTTCACCTACCCGCTGGCCAGAGCCTGACGGTCAACTGCGCGGCGTCTTGCCCTTGAACGGCTTGACGCTGCGTTTGGCCTGAGTACGGCGATTGGCCTGCTTGTCACGAGGGGGGCGTTTGCCCTCCCCGCTGGCAGGCTGGTCGGTGACCGGGAATCCCGCCAGATCTCCCAGCGGCAGCTCGCGGCCGGTCAGGGTGCGGATGGCTTGCAGCATGTCACTCTCGCCATGACAAACCAGCGAGATGGCCAACCCCTCGCGGCCAGCCCTGGCGGTACGCCCGATGCGGTGAACGTAGACAGGGGCACTGGCGGGCAAGTCCAGATTGATCACCAGCGGCAGCGCCTCCACATGGATGCCGCGCGCCATCAGGTCGGTGGCCACCAGCACCCGCACCCGACCCTCCTTGAAATCATTGAGCGCCTGCTCGCGCACCGCCTGCTCCTTCTCGCCATGGAGAGCAGCCACCGCAATGCCCGCCTTGGCCAGCTTTCTGGCGACCCCGTCGGCATCATCCCGCGCACTGATAAAGACCAGCACCTGCGGCCACGCCTGCTCCTTGAGCAGGCTGATGAGCGCCGGCACCTTGCTGCTCTTGTTGACCAGATAGAGTCGCTCTTCGATCTCGTTCACCACGCTGTTGAGGGGTGTGGCCTCGATACGGGTTGGCTCACGCAGCAGGCCGTTGGCCAGCGCCTCCAGCTCGGCAGGCAAGGTGGCGGAGAAGAACAGGGTCTGGCGATCCGCCGGAATAAAGCCGAGCAGCGCCTTGATGTCGGGAGCAAAGCCCATCTCCAGCAGGCGATCCGCCTCATCCAGCACCAGCAGCTGCAGACCATCCAGCCCCAGCAACTGTTGGGTCAGCAGATCCCGCAACCGCCCGGGTGTAGCCACCAGCAGCTGTGGCCCCTGCGCCAGTTCGGCCTGTTGCCGCTCCTGCGCAACGCCCCCACACAACGTCACGATGCACAATCCCAGCGCCTCGGCCCCCTCTTTAAGCGCGGCAGATACCTGAATCGCCAGCTCGCGGGTTGGCACCAGCACCAGACCCTGCACCTGGCTGGAGGCAGGATCCAGCCGTTGCAGCAGCGGCAAACCAAACGCCAGCGTCTTGCCGCTGCCGGTCTGGGCCAGTGCCAGCAGATCCTGCCCCGCCAACGCCGCCGGAATCGCCAGCTGCTGGATGCGGGTCGGCGTCTGCAAGGTGGCGGGCAAAGAGGCCAGCAGAGCGGGATGGAGGGCAAGTTCGCGAAAGGTCATGGCGCTACGTTAACAAAGAGAAGTGGGAGGCGAAGTCTAGTGAGCGGGGGCCGAGAAGTAAAACCCTATCAATGATGGCCAGGCCAAGGGGGGGATTGCAACGGGCTGACTACACTTGAGCTGACCCATCACAGAGAAAACTGTCATGACCAGACACATCCCCATCCTGCTGCTGACCAGTGCGCTGCTTGGCAGCATCTCGCTCGGCCTGTCCGGCAGCACGGCGAGCGACAGTGCGGCCGAACAGGCCAAACCGGTGCGTACTCTTAACGCGCATCTCGGTGAGCTGCCGGGACTGATCAATGCCGACAAGACAGGACCTTTCGTTGATTTAGTGCGCGCCATCGACGATCTTCATCCCGATGTGACCATCAGGATCACCATCTATCCCATCGCCCGGGCCATGGCCGGAGTGATCGCTGGCAAGGCAGATCTCGGTCTGCCCGCCATCCGCAATCTCAGGGAGGTCGATATGCTCCCCTACCGTTTCAGTACCCGCAGCTTTGGCAAGGTGGCCCATGTGATTTACAGCAATACGGCCCATCCGGTCACCACAGATATGGCCTATGGCATAGTGCCCACCAAACGGGATCTGCTGATTGAAGCCGTTCCCGACTATATGCCCTTCTCGGTACAGCGCTCGATGAGTATCGAGCAGTCACTGCGCAAACTGTCTCGGGGTCGCATAGACGCCTTTGTCTGGGCACAAGAAGAGGCGGACCTGATGCTGAAAAATCTGAAGCTGACCAATATTCGCCGTGAATTCTTTGGTGATTTCGAGGATGTCTTCATCATCCAGAAAGGGGGGAGCGGGGATGAAATAGACGAATTTTTAAGTCGTTCCATTGAGCAACTCGCCGCCACCGGCAAACTGGCCGAGATCTACGAGAAGATCCACCGCCCCTATGTGGAGTGGCAACCCTCCCCACCCGCCAAGGCTGAACCGGCGACCACCCCGCCCGCAACACCCTGAACAGACAATTCCCGCATAAAAAATCCCGCCGAAGCGGGATTTTTTATGGCTTGCAGCCTTACAGCACGGCCAGCGCAGCGGCGTAGTTCGGCTCGTCGGCCACTTCTGCGACCAGCTCACTGTGCAGCACCTTGTTGTCACCATCCAGTACCACGATGGCGCGAGCGGTCAGACCGACCAGCGGGCCGGAAGAGAAGGCCACGCCGTAATCTTCCATGAAGGCCGCACCGCGCAGGGTGGAGAGAGTCACTACCTTGTCCAGACCTTCGGCGCCGCAGAAGCGGGACTGGGCGAACGGCAGATCGGCTGAGATGCACAGCACGACAGTGTTCTCCAGCGCGCTGGCCTGCTCGTTGAACTTGCGCACAGAGGTCGCGCAGGTTGGGGTATCGACGCTCGGGAAGATGTTCAGGATTTTGCGCTGACCGGCAAAGCTTGCCAGGGTCACGTCGGAGAGATCCTTGGCCACCAGAGAGAAGGGCTTGGCTTGCTCACCGGCGACCGGGAAGTGACCAGCGACGGAAACCGGGTTGCCTTGCAGAGTGACTGAGTTGCTCATGTGTTATGTCCTTTATTGGTGTAGTAAAAATCCGAGTGATCAGTATAGGGGCGGCGAGACCAGACAAACACCCGCGAAGACAAGGGATATAAAGGGGTTGACCTTGGACTTAACACCAAGGTTTAGACTTCTTCTCGGTAATCAGGGATCTCGCAGGGGCGGGATCCATCAAGAGGGACTCATCATGAGCAAATCCTGCTGCAATCATCAGCACGCAGCCCCCATCAAGGCCGTCAGCAAGGCGGCCTCTGGCCAGAGTGAACATCACCACGATAGCCACTGCTGCGACAACACCACGCCCGTCAGTTGCTGTTCAACCCAGACGCCTCATGAGCACGCATCCCGTGACGGCAATGAATCCCCCGGGGATGAAGAGCCTCCCCGGGGAGGCTGTCACGATCAAGCGTGCTGCAGCGCCTCCTTATCACCAGCTCACGAGCATGAGCATGATATGCCCCCTGCAGACCCGCTGGTTGCGCCGGTGCAAGGCAACAGCCGCCACAGCTGGCAGGTATTGGGGATGGATTGCCCCAGCTGCGCCCGCAAGATCGAGACAGCCGTCTGCCGGGTGAGCGGCGTGCAGCAGGCACGCGTGCTGTTTGCCACCGAGAAGCTGGTAGTGGATCTGGCCCCAGGCCTCTCCCCGGATCCCGTCACCGCCGCTGTGCTGGCTGCTGGTTTCCAGCTCAAGGGTGCTCAAGCCACCAGAGCCCACACAATCACAAAGGGAGCAACACGCCAAAGCCCGCAGCTAAACACCCTGGGCAAATATTGGCAGCCCCTGTCACTGGCCAGTCTGATGCTGGTCGCCGCCCTGCTGCCGAAAGAGCTCGGTCAGCCACTCTTTACCCTGGCGACCCTCTGGGGGCTGTGGCCCATCTCCCGCAAGGCGTGGGCGCTGACCAAAAGCGGCTCCCCCTTCGCCATCGAGACCCTGATGACGGTCGCCGCCCTGGGCGCCCTGTTTCTCGGCGAAACCGCCGAAGCGGCCATGGTGCTGCTGCTCTTTATGCTGGGTGAACATCTGGAGGCCTACGCCGCCGGACGCGCCCGGGCCGGAGTGACCGCCCTGATGGCGCTGGTACCCGACAAGGCGCTGCGCATCCGTACCACTGCCGAGGGCGAGGTGCGGGAAGAGGTAGCTGCCGATGAGCTGCGTCCCGGCGATATCATCGAAATCGCCCCAGGTGCCCGTCTACCTGCCGACGCCCGCCTGCTCGATGAACTCGGTGCGTTTGACGAAAGCGCCCTGACAGGTGAGTCTATTCCGGTGGAACGCCGTCAGGGTGACAAGGTGCCGGCCGGTAGTCTGGCGGCCGATCGGGTACTGCGCCTTGAAGTCGTCTCCGAGCCCGGCAACAACGCCATCGACCGCATTCTGCACCTCATCGAGGAGGCCGAAAGCCAGCGCGCCCCCATCGAGCGCTTTATCGACCGCTTCAGCCGCTGGTATACCCCGGCCATGATGCTGGTTGCTCTGCTGGTGGTGGTGGTGCCGCCCCTTGCCTTCAGCCAGAGCTGGGACGAATGGATCTATCGCGGACTGGCGCTGCTGCTGATCGGCTGCCCCTGCGCGCTGGTCATCTCCACCCCGGCAGCGGTCACCTCGGCGCTGGCAGCCGCCACCCGTCAGGGAGCGCTGATCAAAGGGGGGGCCGCACTGGAGCGACTGGCCCATATCGATACCGTCGCCTTTGACAAGACCGGCACCCTGACCCTGGGCAAGCCGCAACTGACCGAACTGGTGAGCCTCAATGGCCAACCGGAGGCCGAGTTGCTGGCACTGGCGGCTGCCATCGAGCAGGGCTCCCACCACCCGCTGGCCCGCGCCGTGGTCGCCAACGCGACCGAACAGGGGCTGACGCTGGCGGAGGCCCGAGACTTGCGTGCCCTGCCGGGCATGGGCGTTGAGGGACGCATCAACGGTGAACTGTGGCAACTGCTGGCACCGAACCGGGTGGCGACCCTGAATGTGGAACAGCAGACACGGATTGGTTCGCTGGAGCGGCAGGGCAAGACCGTCGTGGTGCTCTGCCAGAGCAGTGGCGACCAGGCGCTGCCGATTGCCCTGCTGGCGCTGCGGGATCAGATCCGGCCGGAGGCAGCGGCCGCGCTGCAAGAGCTCAACCGACTCGGGCTCAACAGCATCATGTTAACCGGGGATAACCCCAACGCCGCCGAGGCGATCGCCACCGAGCTGGGCATGGGCTGGCGCGCCGGTCTGCTGCCGGAGGGCAAGGTCAATGAAATTGCCAAGCTCGCCAGCTCGCAGAAAGTCGCGATGATCGGCGATGGCATCAACGATGCCCCCGCCATGAAGCGGGCCAGTATCGGCATAGCCATGGGGGGCGGCACCGATGTGGCGCTGGAGACGGCAGATGCGGCGCTGACCCACAACCAGCTCGGCGGTATTGCCGCGATGATCCGGCTGTCGCGGGCGGCACTGGCCAATATTCACCAGAATATCGCGCTGGCGCTGGGGCTGAAGGCCATCTTCCTGGTCACCAGCCTGCTCGGCATCACCGGTCTGTGGATTGCGGTGCTGGCCGATACCGGCGCCACAGCGCTGGTGACCGCCAACGCCTTGCGGCTGCTGCGCAAGCGTTAAGCCAGCCGATAGCATCCCAGCCAAAAGCCGTCCCCCAACCGGGACGGCTTTTCTTTTTCCTCTCATTTCTCTCACGGCACCCCGTAAAAGAAAAAGCGCGCCTGCCGGTCGGCAGTCGCGCTTTGCTTACTCTCTCGGAGTTATCCCACCCTTGGCAAGGTGGAATTCAACCCGGGGGCGCCGAGCCATCCCCCGGACTCAATGGCTTGCTTACTTGACGCTGCACTCCTGAATGACGGCTGTGCCCGCCTTGACGCCAGCCGGGTCAACCTTCACCAGCACACTCCACAACCCCTGCGGCAGGGTGATGCTGTTATTGGCACTGCCCCCCTTGGAGAAGGCGAACGAATAGCCGGTTTCAGCGTTCACCGCGCCGCCACCGTTGAGCAGGTACTCCTTGCTCCAGTCCTCGTTGGCGACCTTGAACTCGGTGCTGCCAGCGTAGTTGAACGCCGCCTGATAGATGGCGAGATCGCCGTCCATCCCCTTGTAGCTCAGCTGGTACTGAGGTTGGGCTCCCCAGCCGGAGAGCTCACCCTTGACGAAGAGGTTGTAGCCAAGCGGATTGCCCGCCACCGTATCCAGCACCTTGCAGCTCTGCACAGGCTCGGTGAAGCTGACGCTCAGGGTCGGTTTGTCCTTGTTCATGGCGGTAAAGACAAACTTGTAGCTGCCTGCCTTGGCCAGATCGACACCGATATTGCCGGTTTCTCCCCCCTTGCAAAGGGTCAGCGGAGTGCCAACCACCAGCTTGTCACCGGCGTTACAGCTGCCGTAGTTGACCGGCCCCCAGCTGGCGTCAGCGATCTTGACGCTGGTGGTACCCAGCTTGTCGGTGCTCACCTCGGTAGTGAACTCGTACATAAAGTTGCCGCTGAAGGTCATCTGGTTGGTGTTGCCCCACTCATCGAGGAACCCCTTCAGATAAACATCGGTGTTGCCAAACGGTGGCAGGGTGCTCAGGTCGGTCTTCTTGCTGACCGGCAGGCCCGCACCCTGTGCACCAGACTGCGGCTTGACGAACACAGCGGCAGACCAGGCCCCCAGCGTCAGCTGGCCGTTATCATAGGCGGCGCCGCTGGCGATGCTGTCGACTGCGCGATGCTTGCTGCTTAGCACCATACCGCTCAGATCGATCGGCTGATCGTTACCGTCACGGAAGTCGCCGATGCTCTGGCTCTGGTTGCTGGCGTTGATCATCACCACCAGACCGTCGATGGCCGGATCCAGATCCGCTCCGGCACTGACGCCATCATCCACCGTCATGACGATAAGGCCGGGCACCTGATCCGGGCCGGTATTGCGGAAGTCGACCCGCTTGATCACCTCGGCGCCACTGCCCAGACGCAGCAGGCGGGAGGAGTTGCGCAGCTCCGCCAGCTCCTGATAGAAGCTCACCATCTGCGCCATCTCGGCCGAGCCAGGCTTGGCATGCTTGCCGAGCACCTGCTCGATCAGTGGATAGTTGTCGCCATCCTTGTCCTTGCGCGGCAATCCCTTGTCGAAGTTGTTGTCGCCCAGGGTGTAGTCGACCTTGTTGTACCAGTCGCCCGAGTCATAGCTGTCCCGCTCCATGGATTTGGAACGCAGCAGCTCGACACCGGCGTGGGTGAAGGGAATGCCCTGACCCAGCATGGCAGTCGCTAGCGAGACCCCCTGCATCCGCACCAGATCGGCTCCGGCAGGCGCCTTGTAGATCAGGTTGTCGAACAGGGTCTGGTTGTCGTGCTTGTCGACGTAGTTCTGCACTTCCACCGGATCCTGGGCATAACCGGCAGGTTGACCGTTGTAGTCGATCTCGGCGCCTTTCTTTGGCATGCCATCCTTGTCGGTCAGCACGAACTCCTTGAGGTTGCCCGCCATGCCGAGCCGCACCAGATCGGACTGGTGCAAGGCCGTTGCCAGCTCCACCTTGCTCATTTCGTTAGGATCGACGAAGGCACCGTTGCCAAAGCCCTGGGTCTTGCGAATGGTATCGCCACCGTCAAACGGACTGCCGCCGCGCACCGCATCGCGCAAGCGGTCGGAGAAGGAGCCGATGCCAGTACCACCCAGATGCTTCTGGGTCGCCTGCACGAAGCGCTTGTCATCCTGCACTTCGCCGAAGTTCCACCCCTCGCCGTAGAAGTACATCTCGGGATTGACCTTCTTCACCGCGGCCAGCGCCTGCACCATCTGATCTTTCGGATGGTGGCCCATCAGGTCGAAGCGGAAGGCGTCGATCTTGTAGTCGCGCGCCCAGGTGACCAGAGAGTCATCCATCAGCTTGGCGAACATGGCGTGTTCCGGCGCCGTGTTGGAGCAGCAGGTGGAGTTCTCCACCGAGCCGGTCTCCGGATTGAGGCGCTGATAGTACCAGGGCACTATCTTGTCGAGCACCGACTTGGGGCCGAGCCCGGATTCGTTGGTATGGTTGTAGACCACATCCATCACCACGTTCATGCCGATGTTCTGCTTGATGGCCTTGACCATCTCGCGGAACTCCAGAATACGTTTGGTGCCCTCGGCGTTGGTGGCGTAGGAGCCTTCCGGCGTGGTGTAGTGGTAGGGATCATAACCCCAGTTGAAGGAGTCGACGCCGCGCAGGTAACCGGATAGCTCCTGCACCTGCGGATTATCCTTGCTGTCGCCCCCTTGCAGGTCGGCCAGCACATCTCCCACGGTCTGGCCGCCACCGCAATAGCCACCAAATTTGGATGTTTTCACATCCGGATTGACCTGACAGAGCTTGCTGAAGTCATCGCCGAGATTGGCCACCTTGGCCGGATCCTCGTTGACGGTGGCGATATCGAACACCGGCAGCAGGTGCAAGTGGCTGACGCCGCTCTTTGCCAGCGCTTTCAGATGGTTGACCGGTACAGAGTCGGGCTGGGTCAGACCGACAAACTTGCCGCGCTTCTCTTCATCGGTGGAGGCATCGTTGCCGGTCAGGTCACGAACATGGGCCTCATAAATAGTGATGTCGGCGGGGTTCTGCTGGCTGTGGGGCGCCTTGAGGCTGTCCCACCCTTCCGGTTTCAGGGCCGGGTCCTCGAGATCCACTACCTGACTGAACTCGGAGTTCATCGCGAGGCTCAGGGAGTAGGGATCGGTCACCTCGTAGTGCTCAACCTTGCGGCTCAGCGGATGGTAGACCTCCATATCGTAGCGATAGAACTGGCCGATCAGCTCGCTGCCCCCTTCATAACTCCAGCTGCCGCTGGCGCTGTCAAAGGTCATCGCTACCTCGCCACTCTTCTGGTGGCTGGCGTTGTAGAGGGCCAGCTTGACCGACTTGGCGGTCGGCGCCCAGAGACGGAAGGTCACCCGATTGCCCTCTACCACGGCGCCATAGCTCAGCTTGGTCGCCTCGGGAGCATAGAGCGCATCGAGGGCGCCGGCGCTCTGCACCAGGGTGGCTCCTTGCAGGATACCGTCGGCATCGGTGCCGATAGCCACCAGCTCACCCTTGAGCAGGGGCTTGAGATCTTTCCCGGCAGGCAGGGCAAAGGCGGCCGCATCCTTGAGGTGCGGATATTTGGCCTGCTGCTCGGCAGTCAGGCTGGTCGCGGTCAGGCTGATATAGGGGAAATCGAACACCCCATCGGCATTGGCCTTGATGGTGCCCGAGTCGGTGTAATAGAGGCGAACGTGGGGCTTGTCCTTGCCCCCTTGCCAAATCAGGGTATTGCCATCGATCAAATGAGCGCTGGCCCCCGCCACGCCAAAGGCGGCGGTAAAGGCTTCGGCACGGCTGCCAAACAGATCTTTCTTGCCCGCGACAATGGCCACGGTGCGATCCGGGTGCTCACTGAAGATCACCTTCATATCGCTGCCGGTCAGGTTGGCCAGATCGCCGTTGCGGGCGATAAAGTTGATGCACCCTTCCACCTTGTTGAGCGGAACGACCCAGGCCGGACCAAAGCTGTCGGCGGTGGCCGGTGTCTTGCTCTTGTCATCCCACCCGGTATTCAGGCCGCTATCTGCCGTTGCCTTGCAGGCGTCGTTGTTCCAAAGGTGCAGGCTGTAGCTGTCAAACGGTGCCTTGGCGCCTTTGGCTGCCGACTGGGTATCCACCAGTGCAATGACCACCTGATTGTCGCCGGCAACCAGCAACTCTTTCGGGGGATCCATCTTGGGCAGACGAGCGACAGGCCCATCGGTGACTTCAGGTGTAGGCGGTGTAGGGGGGACGGGGTTCACACCGGAGGCATCAGAGCTGTTGTCATTACAGCCAGACAAAAGCGCGAGCAGTGAGGCTGTTACCAGCGCCACTTTGGTCTTTTTCATATCCATATTTTTATAATTCCCGCTGTAGTTAGTCTCGATAGTCGAGCACCCGGTCATTGCCAGGTGGTGCCATATTAATCAGCGGTAATCGATTCAAATGTGAGCGAGAGGGCAAAAAAACCATCCAGTTTCAACAAGATAACGTTTTCAGACTGAAACTTCGATCCGGCTCACAGACCTCGCGGCCATTTGGCCTCATATCTGGAAAACGGCAGTCACGGGGTCAGAAAAGCAATGTCTGATCAAGTGGATAGACAAGGAGTAAGCAATGAAACGGATTGAAGAGCAGGCAAGACGACTCGATCAGGAGTATCAGGCGATCGGGCAGCTGTTCGACCAGTTCTGCCAGCAGGCAGGCGCCCTGGCCGAACAGTATCACTTCTTCAACTGGCCCGATTATGAAGACTCACCCCCGCTGAGCCGCGCCTTTACCCTGCTGGGGGAACCCCGCGAACTGCGGCTGCGCTGTCAGCCCGGTGAGCGCTCCGCCCTCAATGGCCTGATCCAGGTGGTCTCGGAGGATGGCACCATAGATGCCAGCCTCGGATTTCGCGCCGATGGCCAGTTGCTGCTGGAGTCCGGCAAACTGCTGGACAACCCGCCCGGACTGCTGCTCAAGTTGCTGCTCGGCGCAATCTGGCAACACAAGCCGCAGGCCGATCTCTCACAACAGGAGATCTAGCTGCGGAGCCAACTGTTGAGTCGTTCTGGCTATTGTGGCCGCAGCACGCATCCACAATAGCCTGTGTCGAATGAAGGCGTGGTGGATTTACACCAGAGCATCACTCCTCGCTACGCCCAGCCCCCGGCAGCAAATGTCCTGCTACTCCGGTTGCAGCGGTTCCGCCACCTTGCCCTCCAGCTTTCTGACCGGCTTTTGCAGGATCAGGTTGGCCGGATAGGTGACCAGATCGCCGTTGTCATCACGCACCCGCACATAGAAGAGGCCAATCTCGGTGATGACGCCGGTGACCGAATCATCCTTGTCAAGGATGCGGATCCGGTCGCCAATCTTGTAGGGGAAGGCAAAGAAGATGGTGATGCTGGCGGTGATGTTGGAGAGGATCGACCACTGGGCCACCATGGCGACCCCCAATACCGCAAAGAAGGAGGACGCGAGCACCACCAGTCGGGAGAAGTCGAGCCCCCACACCCCGGCCAGCACCAGCAGGGTGGCGCAGCCGAGCAGGAAGTGGAACACATGGGCCACGTAGAGCACCCGGTTCTCGCTCACCTGCCTGCTCTGGCCGAGCGCCAGCAGGCTCTTGTGAATAAGCCGCCGGATCAGGGTATGACCCAGCAACAGCAGCAGGGTCAGGCCAATTGATTGCCACATGGGTTATGCCTCCTTACCACCAGCGCCGATGTTTGAGCCAGATAGCCAGCCCGCTTGCCAGCGCCACCAAGGATCCGCAGAAGACCCAGAAGGCGGTCGGATTCTCGGCCCCGGGGATACCGCCGAGGTTGATGCCAAACAGACCGGTCAGGAAACTGGCCGGCAAAAAGAGCAGTGCCATCACCGACATCTGGTAGGCGCGGCGGTTGGTCGCCTCTGCCATCAGATTGTTGATCTCGTCTGCCAGCACGGCGGTGCGCGCCACTCCGGCATCGAGGTCATCGAGCCAGCGCCGCAGCCGGTCGGCGATATCGAGCAGACGGCGGCGATCATCCTCATCCAGCCAGCTGATCTTCTCGTTGGCCAGCCGCGCCACCAGATCCCGCTGCGGCGAGAGGTAGCGGCGGATCATGATGAGCTGCTTGCGGATCAGCGCCAAGCGGCCATTGGCGGGCATGTCGCGCATCAGCACCATCTCCTCCAGATCGAGGATCTTGTCGTGCAGCTCCTCGACAAACTCCCCCGCCCGATCGGTCAGGGCATCGCAGATCTCCACCAGCCAGTCGGCCGGGGTATCGGCGCCGCCCCCCAGCTTGAGCTGGTTGAAGACATCCTGTTCGGAGAGCAGCGGACGACGACGGCTGCTGATGATGAGATCCGGGGTGATGAAGATGCGCAGCGCCACCATCTCTTCGGGCCTGTGATCCTTGTTATGGTTGATGCCGCGCAGGATCAGCAGCACCGTCTCCCCCATCCGCACCAGCTTGGGACGATTGCTCTGGCCGAGCAGCGACTCCCTAGCCGCCTCGCTGAGCAAGGGGGTCTGCAACAGCCAGCGCGCCGAATCGGGATTGCCGTAATCCAGATGCAGCCAGCCGGGATGTCCCGCCGGGACTTCGCTTCCCGCCGTCAGCGGCGCCATGCCACCCTTGCCATCCAGGGTCAGGGCATAAATCACTTCACCGGGCACCCGATCCATCTCGTCTCCTTCTCGTTTCATGTGCTGGCCCCAGCTTACACCAAAGGCGGGGCCGACTCAGCCCCGCGCCTGGAAGGGGAGGCCTGTGTTAACATGGCCGCTCTCGTTTTCCATCCGCTTTCACTACAGGAAACCATGCCATGCCCATCTGGGTTGATGCCGATGCCTGCCCCATTCCGGTCAAGGAGATCCTCTACCGCGCCGCCCACCGCGCCCAGGTCGTCACCACCCTGGTGGCCAATCAGGGATTGCGGGTGCCCCCCTCGCCCTTCATCAAAACCCAGCAGGTGGAGAAGGGATTCGATGTGGCTGATCATGTCATCGCCCAGCAGGTTCAACCCGGCGATCTGGTGATCACCGGCGACATCCCCCTCGCCTCCTGGGTGATCGATGCCGGTGGCGAGGCGCTCAATCCCCGTGGCGAGATCTACACCCGCGAGACCATAAAGGCGCGGCTCGGCATGCGCAACTTTATGGAAGAGCTGCGCTCGGCCGGGGTGCAGACCGGCGGCCCGGCCCCCCTCAATGCCGCCGACAAGCAGCGTTTTGCCAATGCCCTCGACAAGTGGCTGGTCAAAGGCAAGTTATAAATAGGCTATAAAGGCGCCCAATTTGGGCGCTTTTTCGCCGTAACATCCTGATTTTTAAAATAAGAGCTGACCACAACCGTCAGGCTGGTAAGATGCGCCGCCATCTTGTCCACGCCGTAATCATCATGACCGCCCAAGGGCACCTGCTCTTCTCCGTTACCTGCACCCTGATCGCCCACAAACTGCAGCTCACTCCGGCGCTGGCCGATGCCAGCCTGTGGCAGACAATCCCTGCCGCGCTGGCCAGCGCCCTGTTGCCCGACCTCGACCACCCCAAATCGGTGCTGGGGCAGCGCCTGCCGTGGATCTCGAAACCTCTGTCGCGGCTGTTCGGCCATCGCGGCTTCACCCACAGTCTGCTGGCGGTCGCCGCCGCTGTCTGGGGGCTGAACCAGAGCCTGCCGCCGGACACCCTGCCCATGGGGGTCAAGGATGCGCTGATCGTCGGCTACCTCAGCCATCTGCTGGGGGACTGGCTCACCCCGGCGGGCATTCCGCTCTTCTGGCCCATCAAGCGCCGTTACCGCCTGCCGGGCTGGCCGCTGCGCAGCGGCGGTGCCATCGAAACCGGCTTTTGCACTCTCACCTTGCTGGTCGCCGGCTGGTGGTGCGGCTGGCGGCTGTGAGCCAGAAACAAAAAAGCCCCTGACGAGGTCAGGGGCCCAAGCAGTGGTGCGAACCACTAGAGGATCAGATCATGATGCCTGCGATAACGGCAGAGAGCAGGCTGACCAGGGTAGAACCGTAGACCAGCTTCAGGCCGAAGCGGGAAACCATGTTGCCCTTCTCTTCGTTCAGCGCTTTTACCGCACCGGCGATGATGCCGATGGAGCTGAAGTTGGCGAAGGAGACCATGAAGATGGAGAGGATACCGACGGTGCGCGGAGAGAGCTCGGCAGCCACCTTGCCCAGATCCATCATCGCCACAAACTCGTTGGTCACCAGCTTGGTCGCCATGATGGAGCCAGCTTGCAGCGCTTCACCACTCGGGATGCCCAGGATCCAGGCGATCGGGTAGAAGAGGTAGCCCATGACGAACTGGAAGTTCACGCCAAATGCCATCTCGAACAGGTAGTTGATGAGGGCGATCAGAGCGATGAAGCCCACCAGCATGGCACCCACGATCACGGCAACGGTGAAACCGGCCATGATGTACTCGCCCAGCATCTCGAAGAAGTTCTCTTTCTTCGGCGTGTGGTGCTCGTCACCTTCGGCAATGGCCTTGATGTCGGTCACGGAGTTATCCGGCTCGTAGGGGTTGATCAGAGAGAGCACCACAAAGGTACTGAACATGTTGAGCACCAGCGCGGCGACCACGTAGCGCGGCTCGATCAGCTGCATGTAGGCACCGACGATGGACATGGAGACGGTAGACATGGCCGTCGCCGCCAGGGTGTACATCTGCTTCTCGTTCAGGTGCGGCAGGATGTTCTTGAGGGCGATGAAGTTCTCGGACTGACCGACGATCATCGAGCTGATGGCGTTGAAAGACTCCAGCTTGCCCATGCCGTTGATCTTGGCCAGCACGGTACCGATACCGCGGATCACCAGCGGCAGCAGGCGGATGTACTGCAGAATACCGATCAGCACGGAGATGAAGACGATGGGCATCAGCACCATCAGGAAGAAGGAGAAGGCCCCTTCGTTGACCAGACCACCGAACACGAAGTCGGTACCCTGTTTGGCAAACTCCATCAACTTGGTGAAGCCGGCGGCAAAGCCCCCCACCACCGCCAGACCCACTTCCGAGTTCAGCATGAACCAGGCCAGCGCCAGTTCGACCACCAGCAGTTGGCCGATATAACGCAGCTTGATCTGTTTCCAGTTGTGGCGGTTAGCCAGCAGAGAGAGAGCGAGGACCATCACCAGTCCGAGCACAAAGTGAACGTATTCCATACCTGTAGCACCTGAGTAAATTGTAATTTTTGACCGGCGCCATCATAGACATTTGCACATTTAAAAATCAGATAGCCATCACAATCCCGCGCAATATTATGGAGGCAGGATAATACAAACGTTTTTAAATTAATTGTGCAATGAACTGATATTAATCGCGCAACATGGAAAATATAAATTCCTTTAAAAACATCATATTGAGTAAGGCTGGCGCCGTTTTTATGTTCTTTGAAAATATTTCATCAGCATTTTCGCAACATTCCCTATGGCGCAATAACTACTCGTGGAATATTTTCCAGTCATTATATTAAAACACTGAAAATAGAAAACGTTTATCCGCGATAAATAATTAGATGTGTGTTTGAAAAATAGTCCTTATTACATTGTCAGTGCTCGCCCGCGATCGGTTTGGCAACAAATGAACCTTTCATGGCCCCCTCGTGACCAGCCGTTCAAAAATCCGCCACATCCGGTGCCACATTCTGGTATGATGCGCGGCCTTAGCGCTCGCGCATCCCCGTTTTCTCCGAAATAGAGTCCTTTTGTGAACAACAGCGAATTTAGCAGCCTCAATCTCTCCCCCGCCCTGCAAGAGAACCTCACCAGCCTGGGTTACCTGCAGATGACCCCGATCCAGGCCCAGAGCCTGCCCCTGGTGCTCGATGGCAAAGACCTGATCGCCAAGGCAAAAACCGGCAGCGGCAAGACCGCCGCCTTCGGCCTCGGCCTGCTGGCCAAGCTCAACGTCAACCGCCTCGAAGTGCAGGCGCTGGTGCTCTGCCCGACCCGCGAACTGGCGGATCAGGTGGCTCAGGAGATCCGTCGTCTGGCGCGCGCCCTGCCCAACGTCAAGCTGGTCACCCTGTGCGGCGGCACCCCGACCGCACCGCAGTCCGCCACCCTGAGCTTTGGTGCCCACATCGCCGTCGGCACCCCGGGTCGTATTCTCAAGCATCTGGAGCAAGGCACGCTGGAGCTATCCGGCCTCAAGACGCTGGTGCTGGATGAAGCGGATCGCATGCTGGACATGGGCTTTGGCGAAGATATCAACCGGGTCATCAGCTATGCCCCCCAACAGCGTCAGACCCTGCTCTTCTCCGCCACCTATCCGGAAGGGATCGCCCAGATGAGCCGCGGCGTGCAGCGCAATCCGGTCGAGGTGAGCGTGGAGTCCCTGCACGAGGGGAGCGCCATCGAACAGAAGCTTTACGAAGTGCCTGCCGGTCAGCGCCTCGACGCCCTCACCTGGCTGCTGAGTCACTACCAGCCCAGCTCCTGCGTGGTGTTCTGCAACACCAAGCGCGCCTGTAACGACGTGGCCGACCATCTGGCCGCCAAGGGCTTCTCGGCGCTGGCGCTGAACGGCGATCTGGAGCAGCGCGAGCGGGATCAGGTGCTGGTGCGCTTTGCCAACGGCAGCGCCACCATTCTGGTGGCCACCGATGTGGCGGCCCGCGGCCTCGACATCAAGGAGCTGGGCGCCGTCATCAACTACGAGCTGACCTATGATCCGGAAGTGCACGTGCACCGCATCGGTCGTACCGGTCGTGCTGGCCAGCAGGGTCTGGCCCTGAGTCTCTATCAGCCGAACGAGGCCCAGCGCGTCAACTTTATCGAAGAGTACCAGCAGGCTCCGATGCCGCTGGGTGATCTCGACAGCATCGGCCGCGACATCAAGCCAATCGCACCGCAGATGGTAACCCTCTCCATCGATGCAGGCCGCAAGACCAAGGTGCGGGCCGGTGACATTCTGGGTGCCCTGACCGGTGAAGGCGGCATTGCCGGCGCCGACGTGGGCAAGATCCAGATCTCCGAGCAATACTCCTACGTCGCGGTCAAACAGAGCGTGGCCAAGGCTGCACTCAAGCGGCTGCAGGAAGGCAAGATCAAGGGTCGCAGCTACCGCGCCCGCAAACTGGGCTAAGGTTCTTTGCAAGCCGTTAGCCAGACCACAGGCGCCTGACAGGCGCCTGTTTCATATCTCCGATGCCGCCATGCGGCAAGACAGGCACCATGACCCAAGCAATCCAGACCGATGTGAGCTGCCAGAACTGCGAAGCCTGCTGCTGCCGCCTCGAAGTGATGCTCTTTACCGATACTGGCGTGCCGGACCGTTATGTACTGGAACGGGAAGGCGAGATACCGGTCATGCGCCGGCTGGACGATGGCTGGTGCGCCGCCCTCGACCGCAACACCATGATGTGCCGTATCTACGAGGTACGGCCGTTGATCTGCCGTGAATTCGAGATGGGGGAACCCGACTGCATCGACGAGCGGGACAAGTGGTTTATCAATCTCGGTTAAATTGAGCGGCTCACTGCGCAGAGCGATAGCTCCTGCTCCAGCCAGCGAATGGCGGCCCCCTCCTGCTCGAAATAGCGCACAGCCCGAAACGGCAAGCCTTTGAAGATTTGATCGGCCAGATAGCGCTTGAAGCCCCCTACGAAAACCACAGCCAGAAACTGACAGCCACTCTCGGCACACCAGCCAAACTGGCGACGAAAACGGGCCAGCACCTCGGGCCCGGCCGCTTCAAACTCGGTCGCGACCTCGACAATTCCCCAGGGGCCATCCATCAGACCGGCCAGTTCGTGACGAAAGCGCGCCTCATAGGCCATGGCACCTGCCAGATTGAAGGGGCCACTCGGGCGGCAGATCAGCATCTGGCCCCTGCGCTCCATGTCAAATTGCCCATGTGGCTGCATGACTGCTCCCATTCCGTTACCACCACCATCGCCTGCAAATTGTTACCACAAGGTAATAATTTATAAGGAAAAGTCCAGCAGCAAACAGGCTTTCCCCAAAGTGTGGTCATCCTATCCAGCAAACCGTCGGCACCTCATGTTACCGACATCCCGCACTGAATCGGTCTCGAGATGTGTGATTGCAGTTAACGAAACGTTACTGCTATTATCCGCGCCGCCACAAACATTCCACCAACCGAAAGGTTTGGCACCCCAACAAGGATGTGCAATGAAAAACAGGGACTCGAGTCATTACCAACGGATCTGGCGCTGGCACTTCTACGCCGGTCTCTTTGTCGCCCCTTTCCTGATCCTGCTGTCACTGACCGGGATCGTCTATCTGTTCAAACCCCAGCTCGACAACCTGATGTACCCCGAGCTGATGAAGGTCGCCCCCGCCAGCCAGACCCTGAGTGCCGACCAGCTGCTGGCCAAGGCGATGATGACCATGCCGGATGCTAGCCTGCGTAAATACCTGCCGCCTGCCGCTCCCGACCTGAGCGCCCAGTTCATCGTCAATCGGGGTGAACAGGAACTGACCCTGTTTATGGATCCCGCCAGCGGCGCCCTGCTCGGCACCATGGACAACAAGTGGAATCTGCAAGCGGTGGCTCGCTCCCTGCACGCCGACCTGCTGCTCGGCACCACCGGAGATCGGCTGATCGAACTGGCTGCAGGCTGGGGGCTGGTGCTGCTGCTGAGCGGCCTCTACCTCTGGTGGCCACGCAAGGGGCCCGGGGTGGGCGGCATCCTCTGGCCCAGAGTGAGCCAGCGCGGACGTCTCTGGTGGCGGGATCTGCACGCTGTGGTCGGCTTCTGGGGCGCCGGTTTCCTGCTGCTATTGCTGTTGAGCGGCATGACCTGGACCGGTTTCTGGGGCGATCAGTTTGCCGCGGTCTGGAACCGCTTCCCGGCCGCAATGTGGAACGAGGTGCCCAAATCGGCACCGCTGGCCCGCAACCTCAATCAGGCCCATGAGCAGACCGTCCCCTGGGCGGTGGAGAACACCCCCATGCCCAGCTCGCAGCCGGTCGATGAGGGGCACGATCACGGTGCCATGAACCACGGCGAGCACGAGGGAATGGTGATGGCCAGCCAGCGGATCCCGCTGCAACAGGTGGTGGATATCGCCACTGCCCGGAAGGTGAGTCCGGGGTACAGCATCACCCCGCCGGTCGGCACCACCGGCGTCTACACCATCGCCCTGTTTGCCGACGATCCACGCAACGACGCCACCCTGCATATCGATCAATACAGCGGCAAGGTGCTGGCCGATGTGCGCTGGCAGGATTACGGCACGGTTGCCAAGACGGTGGAGAGCGGCGTCATGCTGCACATGGGCAAGCTCTACGGCTGGCCCCATCAGCTGGCCATGCTGACCATCTGCCTGATGGTGCTGGCCAGCGCCGTGAGTGGTCTGTGGATCTGGTGGTGCCGCCGTCCGCAGGGCCGTCTCGCCGCGCCGCCACTGCCTGCCAAACTCCCGCCGATGCGCGGTGCCATCGCCCTGCTCATTTTGCTGGGGATCGCCTTCCCGCTGGTCGGCGCCTCCATGGTCGCCATCTGGCTGCTGGATACCCTGCTCTTCTCCCGCCGCACGCTCAAGGTGGCGCGCGCCAGCTAAACCGGCCAAAACCAAAAAGGGCTCCCATCTCGGGAGCCCTTTTCATTGTTCGCCTTGGCGTTTGCGCCCCCCGTCAGGATAGCGCCAACCCGATGGAGAGCAGCAGGCTGAACAGAAAGGCGCTGATGGCGGTCTTCTTGAGGGAACCGGTCAGCACCTCGCCATCGTAGCTTTCGCGAAGAGTCTTGGCCGCATCGCTGAGAGGCTTCATGGCGGGCAGGAAGATCCACGGCCAGAAACTGGCGGGCTGGATCAGGATAAAGGCGATGGTGGCCAGCAGCGCCGCCCCCAGCAACACCCAGTGATAGGCGATGGCGCGGTTGCGGCCAAGGCGCACCGCCAGGGTGATCTTGCCGCTGGCGGCGTCGGTCTCGATGTCGCGCACATTGTTGATATTGAGCACGGCGGTGGCCAGCAGGCCACAAGCGGTGGCGGGCAGCAGCAGATCCCACTCCAGCGTCTTGGTGAAGAGGTAGTAGGAGCCGAGCACCCCGAGCAGGCCGAAGAATAAGAACACCGAGATATCGCCAAACCCGCGATAGCCGTAGGGAGTCTTGCCGACCGTGTAGGTCACCGCCGCAACAATGGCCGCACCACCCAGCACTACAAATGCCAAAATCTGCAGCCACTGGCCGCCGAAGGCGCAGCCGAGCAGCAGCAGGCCACTGGCCACCGCCGCCAGCGCGGTCATCCCCATCGCCACGCACATCTGCTTTTTGGTGATAAGGCCGGAGACCACCGCCCGCTGCGGGCCGATCCGCTCGCCGTTGTCGGCGCCGGAGACCGCATCGCCGTAATCGTTGGCCAGATTGGAGAGGATCTGCAGCAGGATGGCGGTCAGCAGAGAGAGCGCCATGATGGTGCCATCGAAGGCACCACGACTGGCAGCCAGCCCCGAGCCCAGCAGGATGGAAGAGCAGGCGAGCGGCAATGTTCGCAAACGCGCCGCCAGCAACCAAACAGAGAAGGTATTTGTCATTTTGTGATGGCCAAACAATCGGATATTGATCGTGTTAAGGGTTATCGAACCGGATTTGGGTATACTTGGCCCCGGAGAGTGAAGCTCCCGCGGGCGATTTACATGGACGAATGGGCAGATAATATATAGGAAATCATCGCCCTTTGGCATAAACCTACGGCATCCAGCTACCGGATCGCTCGTTACTACCCGGCTCAGACAAGAATCCATGTTGGCTCAGACCCATATCAAGCAACAACTGGACGCCCTGCGTCACAGCAACGTCAGCGGCTTCGTACGGTTGAGAGTGGCGATCGAAATCCGCTCCTTTCTGGGCTGGCTCGCGGCGCAAACCCTCTATCCCCGCATCTACTGGCAGGCCCGTGGAGAGGCTCGTCCCGAGTATGTCGCGCTGGGCGCCATCCATGAACTGACCGAGCCGCACGCCATCAAGCAGGTGTGCACTAACACAGCCAACCAGCATCATGACGACAGCCCCCGCTACTATGGCGGACTGGCGTTCGATCCGGCCCAATCCGGCTGGCAAGGGTTTGGCCCCTGCCGTTTCGTGCTGCCCCGCATCGAGCTGGTGCGCCGTGGCGAGTGCGTCAGCCTCTGCCTCAACCTCTGGCTGGATGACGACAATCTCGAGGCCGAACTGCAGGCGGCAGAAGCCGCCCTCGATGCCCTGCGCCCGGAAGCCCCGCTACCCGCCCTGCAAAAGCAGCCCTGGCAGCGACAGGATTGCCCTGGCCCCGCCCAGTGGCAGACCTTGGTAGAGCGCGTCACCGCCCCCGATTTTCAGGCGCACACCCCCAAGGTGGTGCTGTCGCGGGAGAGCGTGCTGACCAGTCCGAACCATGATGCGGATATCAATCCCTGGGCCATGCTCGACCAGTGGGCCCGCCACGCCCAGGACTGCTTCCACTTCGGTTTTCAATTCTCCCCCGAGCAGGCCTTTATCGCCTGCTCCCCCGAGCGGCTCTACCGCCGGGAAGATCGCCACCTCTTTACCGAGGCACTGGCGGGCACCATCCGCCGCTCCGGCGATGAAGAGGTGGATGCCCAACTGGCCGCCGAGCTGCTGGCCGACAGCAAGAACCGGCTGGAGAACCGTCTGGTTCACGCCGACATCCTCAGCCGTCTGGCGCCACTGACCCACGATGCCACCCTGACCGAGCCGCGCATTTTCAAACTGCGGCTGCTGCAACACCTCAAGTGCGATATCGAAGCCGAGCTCAAGCCCGGGGTCTGCGACTGGCAGCTGCTCGACGCCCTCCACCCGACGCCGGCGGTGGGTGGTGCCCCGCGCGAGGCAGCGCTCGCCTTTATCCGCGAGTTCGAGCCCTATGATCGGGGCTGGTACGCCGGTGCCTGCGGCATGCTGAGCCGGGAGACCTCCGAGTTCTCGGTCGCCATTCGCAGCGCCCGCATTCAGCCGGGCAGCGTCACCCTGTTTGCCGGTGCCGGCATTGTCGCCGGTTCCGAGCCTGTCGCCGAGTGGGCCGAACTCGACAACAAGATCGCCAATGTGCTCTCCCTGCTGGGATAGTCATTCACCCTTTTCACGCTACGAGAGCCCCTATGCCCACCCGTAAAGAGCCTGCCAGCGAAGAGTTTGCCTGCACCCCGTTTTCGAGCCAGCACGCCACCTTCAACCACGTCTGGTCCTCCCTCTTGCTGGAGGAGCTCTTTCGCCTCGGGGTGCGCGACATCGCGCTGGCCCCCGGCTCCCGCTCTGCGCCGCTGACCATGGCCGCCGCGGCCCATCAGGGCTTTCGTCGTCACCTGCACTTTGACGAGCGCGGCCTCGGCTTTATGGCGCTGGGGCTGGCCAAGGGGAGCAACCGGCCGGTGGCGGTGATCATGACCTCGGGCACCGCGGTAGCCAACCTCTGGCCCGCAGTGGCAGAGGCCCAGCTCACCGGCGTGCCGCTGATTATTCTATCCGCCGATCGCCCCCACGAGCTTATCGACAACGGCGCCAATCAGGCGATCGACCAGCAGGGGATCTTCGGCCACTACCCCGTCTATCAGCAGAACCTGCCAAGCCCCACCCCGACCATTCCGGCGGCGTTTGTGCTGAGCTCGGTGGATCAGGCGCTGGCCAAACAGGCGCTCACTCCCGGGGTGGTGCACTTCAACTGCATGTACCCCGAGCCCCTCTACCCGGGCGAGCACTATCAGGATTTTGGCGACTATCTGGCCCCCCTCGGTGACTGGCTCGGCTCGCAGAGGCCATGGAGCCCGTGGCAACAGAGCGAGGCGACCTGCCAGCCGCAACCCGAGTGGCGCGAGTGGCAGCACAAGCGCGGGGTGATTGTGGCCGGACGGATCACCGAGCCTAAGCAGGCACAGACGGTCGCCGCGCTGGCGGAGCAACTCGGCTGGCCGCTGCTGGCAGATCTGCAGAGCCAGATCCGCTTCGATAGCCGCAACCTCATCCACATGGATATGGCGCTCAACGACCCTGAATTCGTCGCCGAGCTGGGCCGCGCCGAGGTGCTGCTGCAATTTGGCGCGCGGCTTGTCTCCAAGCGGCTCGGCCAGTTCATCAAACACCATTCATGGCAAGATTACTGGCTGGTGGATCCGCAACCGGCGCGGCTCGATCCCGACTACCGGCTGCGCAACCGGCTGCTCTGCAGTGCCAGCGCCTTTGCTGCGGCCCATCCGGTCACCACCCGGGCCCCTTGGCACACATTGGCCGAGCTGCAACACAACGCCAGCCAGCAGATCGCCGCCGCCTGCGAGCACTTCTCCGAGCTCGGGGTCTGCTATCGCCTCAACCGCCTGATCGAAGGCCAACTGTTTGTCGGCAACAGCATGCCTGCTCGACTGATGGATATGCTCGGCGAAACGGGCAAGGGGCCGAGCCGGGTGATGACCAACCGCGGTGCCTCCGGCATCGACGGCCTCATCGCCACCGCCTACGGGTTTGCCCAATCGGTCGAGCAAGGCAGCGATGAGCCCACCACCCTGCTGCTTGGCGATCTCAGCGCCCTGCACGATCTCAATAGCCTCGCCCTGCTCAGCAAGGCGAGCCGACCGCTGGTGGTGATCCTGCTCAACAACGATGGCGGCAGCATCTTTCGTATGTTGCCGGTGCCCACCGAAGGGGAGCTGCTGGAGAGCTACTACCGGCTGCCCCACGGTCTCAGCTTTGAACATGCCGCCGCCATGTTTGGCCTCGCCTATCGGGCGCCGACCACCCTGCTCGAGTTCGAACAGGATTACTGCGCCGCCCTCCAACATGGCGTTACCTTGATCGAGATCCGGGTACCGAGCGAGCAGGTGGCCGATGATCTCAAGGCGCTGGGGGCCGCCATCCGTGGCGAATAAAGATGCCAATGTGCCGCTGGTGCTGCTGCACGGCCTGCTGGGGGATAGCGGCGACTGGCAACCGGTGATTGACCGGCTGCCCGCCATCCACTGCATCGCCCTCGATCTGCCGGGTCACGGCCAGCATAGCGATCTCAACGTCAGGGACTTTGAGCAGAACCACCAGTGGCTGGTCACCGAGCTGGCCAGCCGCAACATTGAACGCTATCTGCTGGCGGGTTATTCGCTGGGTGGGCGACTGGCCCTCTATCACGCCAGCCGCGAGCCCGCCGAGCTGCGGGGGCTGCTGCTGGAGAACTGCCACCCGGGGCTACCAGACAATGAGCGGGCCGCCCGCATCCAGCACGATGAACAGTGGGCGCAGCGCTTCGAGCGTGAGCCCCTGGCTGACGTGCTGGCTGACTGGTACCGGCAAGGGGTGTTTGCCGATCTTGACGATGCGGCCCGAGCCAGCCAGATCGCCCGCCGCCTTGGCAACGACGGTCAGGGCATCGCCACCATGCTACGCGCCACTTCGCTCGGCAAGCAGCCGGATCTCGCCCCTTGGCTCATGGCATGCCCGCTGCCGGTTACTTATGTGAGTGGCAAGCGGGATCACAAATTCCATCAGCTGGCTTGCCAGCTGGCGAACCAAAATCGCAGAATCAACCACTTGGTGCTGGATGGCGGCCATAATCTGCACGCCCATCAGCCTGATAACTTTGCCCGACTCCTCGCGGAGTGGGTCAACCAACAAGAAGAGACGAGTCATGATTGAAGCAATGACGGAAGCTGAACTGTATGCACCTGTTCAACATGCCGGGATTGCTCAACTCAGTGGTCAACTCGGTGCTCAACTGCACTCTCCCAGATCAGAAGGAAAAAAACATGATTGAAGCAATGACGGAAGCGGAACTGTACGCTCCGGTTGAGTGGCAGGATTGCTCCGCCGGTTACGAGGACATCCTCTATCACAAGTCCAACGATGGCATTGCCAAGATCACCATCAACCGTCCCCAGGTGCGCAACGCCTTCCGCCCCCGCACCGTCAAAGAGATGCTGCAGGCGCTGGCCGATGCCCGTTATGACGATCAGATCGGCACTATCATCCTGACCGGTTTTGGCGAGAAAGCCTTCTGCGCCGGCGGCGACCAGAAGATCCGTGGCGACTACGGTGGATACCGCGATGACGAGGGGACTCACCACCTCAACGTGCTCGACTTCCAGCGCGACATCCGCACCTGTCCGAAACCTGTGGTTGCCATGGTGGCCGGTTACGCGGTCGGTGGCGGCCACGTGCTGCACATGATGTGTGACCTGACCATCGCCGCCGACAACGCCCAGTTTGGCCAGACCGGTCCGAAAGTGGGCTCCTTCGACGGCGGTTGGGGTGCTTCCTACATGGCTCGCATCGTCGGCCAGAAGAAGGCCCGCGAAATCTGGTTCCTCTGCCGCATGTACGATGCCCAGCAAGCCCTCGACATGGGGCTGGTCAACACCGTCGTGCCGCTGGCGGATCTGGAGCGAGAAACCGTGCGCTGGTGCCGCGAAATGCTGCAAAACAGCCCGATGGCGCTGCGCTGCCTGAAAGCCGCCCTCAACGCTGACTGTGATGGTCAGGCGGGCTTGCAGGAGCTGGCGGGCAATGCCACCATGCTCTTCTACATGACCGAAGAGGGTCAGGAAGGCCGCAACGCCTTCAACGAAAAGCGTCGCCCCGACTTCTCCAAATACAAGCGGAACCCCTGATGACACTCGCCCTGTATCGCTATCAACTGCCTTTTACCCAGCCACTGACCTTTCACGGCAAGGTGGAGGTGGCGCGAGAGGGGCTGTTGGTGCGCATCAACGACGGCTGGGGGGAAATTGCCCCCCTGCCCGGCTTCTCGAAAGAGAGCCTGCAACAGGCAGAGGCAGAAGCCCTTGCCACGCTGGCAGCCCTGGCCGCCGGTGAAACCCCAAACCCCGTGCTACCGTCGGTGCAATTTGGCCTCGACTGCGCACGCCGGACATGGCCCGAGCAGCGCAACCCGCTGCCGGAGCCCTATCCCCTCATTCAAGGTTCCCCCCAGGAGCTGCTGCGCAACTGGAAAGAGTGGCTGCACCGCACGCCCGGCAAGGCAAAGCTGAAGGTGGCGCGCTACCCGATGCGTGACGAGCTGGCACTGATCCGCCTGCTGTGCGATCGCCTCCCCTCCCTCAAGCTGGTGCTGGACGCCAACCAGGGCTGGACTCGCGAGGAGGCGTGGACCTTCTGCGGCCACCTCGACCCGAATCGCATCGAGTATCTGGAAGACCCCTGTGCCGACTTTGCCGACATCGCCTTTGTCGCCAACCGCACCGGCATGCCGGTGGCGCTGGACGAACTGCTGGCACAAGGCAAGCCGTGGGAGCCGATCCCGCAACTGCGCGCGCTGGTGCTCAAGCCTACCCTGCTCGGTTCACTCGCCAACTGCGAAGCCCTGATCGCCCGCGCCCGCGAACTGCGGCTCAAGGTGATCATCTCCTCCTGCTTCGAATCGGATCTGGGCCTGAACCAGCTCTTTCATCTGGCGAGCGAATGGGCTCCCGAACAGGCGCCGGGTCTGGATACCCGCCGCTGGATGGCGGGCAACCTGCTGGGGGAAGATGGCAAACCGGACCTGAGCCGACTGGAGCAACTGTATTACCGTGATTGAACCCACACGTTCACCCGAACAGACACCTTGCCCGGTACGCCACCGGGCAATCACAGCCCCGAACCGCATTGCCATCCACGCCGCCTCGCCCCTCAGTTACCGCCAGCTCGATGCTCGCCTCAACAGCCTGTGCCAACAGCTGAAACAAGCCGGAGTGCGCCGTGGCGAACATCTGGCTGCGGTGGTGCGCGGTGCGCTGGAAGATGTGCTGCTGGCGTGGGCCTGCGTACGCAGCGGCGTGGTGTTCTGCCCGCTCAACCCCGCCTTTCCTCTCGAAAAGCAGAGCGAGCTGGCGCTGCAACTCGATGCCGATGCCTTCTGGTCGGCAGGGGAGATCCCGGCAGGCAACTGGCAGCCCTTGCCGCTCGACTTCACGCGCGAACTGCCGGCAAGCGAGGAAGCGTGGCCGCTGGAATCGACCCAACTCAACAACATGATCCTCACCTCCGGCTCCAGCGGCACGCCGAAAGCTGTGGTGCACCGGCTCTGCAACCACCTTGCCTCAGCACGCGGCTCTGCCACCCTCATTCCCCTCGATGAGGCCTGCGGCTGGCTACTCTCCCTGCCGCTGTTCCATGTGGGCGGCTACGCCATCCTGTTTCGGGTCTTTCTGGCGGGCGCCACGCTGGTACTAGATCAACGTGAACGCTCCCTCAAGGAGCGGCTGGAGTGCCAGCCCATTACTCACCTCTCGTTGGTGCCGACCCAGCTCTGGCGCCTGCTGGCAGAGGGTTTTGATCCCGCCCGTACCCGCCTGCGCGAGTTGCTGCTCGGCGGTGCCGCCATCCCGCAGCCGCTGGTGAGCCGCCTCTGCGCTATGGGGCTCGAACCCAAGGTGAGTTATGGTCTCTCCGAGATGGGCAGTCAGGTCTGCACCGCTATCCCCGGCGATGCAGGCGTAGTTGGCAAACCGCTACCGGGACGGGAAGTGTGTATCAGGGAGCAGGAGATCTGCGTGCGCGGCGCCACCCTGTTTGCCGGTTACTACCAAGATGGCGAGCTGGAACTGCCTCTCGATGACGAAGGCTGGTTTCATACCCGCGACAAGGGGAGGTTCACTGCGGTAGGGGAACTGCTGGTAGAGGGGCGGCTCGACAACCTCTTTATCTCGGGTGGCGAAAACATCCAGCCCGAAACCATAGAGCAGCGACTGGTGGATCATCCCGCCGTCGCCCAGGCGCTGGTGGTGCCGGTGCCGAGCGACGAGTGGGGGCAACGCCCCGCCGCCTTTATCGACTGGCACGGCGAGCCGGTTCCCGACTCCGAACTGGCCACCTGGATCCGCAGCGCCTTGCCCGGCTTTATGGTGCCCGACCACTGGCTCCCCTGGCCCGATCTTGGCGGTAATCTCAAACCCTCCCGCCAACTGCTGGGCAAGATTGCCCGACAGCTGACCACCTTGTCACAATAAGCTGAATGAGATCGGACTCACAATTTCCCGATCTGCTCTGAAAACAGAAAAAGAAACATGTGAGTCCTCACTGCGGCGCCAGCCCACGAGAATCCGATCAGACTCAAAAAGCCATCATCTTATTGATTTATCTGATTTTTAATTGGCAATTGATATCCCTTTGGATCTGTTTAAATTGCCTTGCGATTACTCGCAAGACAATACACAAACAAGAACAAAGGGATAAAAATGAACCGTTCAGGTACCGGGTGGCTGCTGCTGGCAGGCCCCCTGCTTTTGGCGACATCCTCGGCGCAAGCCAACTACTCCCCCAATGACTGGCGACAGTATCAGCTGACTGGCGAATCGAGCCGGCAACTGGCCGCTCGCATCACCGAGATCACCTACGAACTCAAGGCGCGCAGCAGCAACGCCCCCTATCAGCAGCTCAGGGTCTACCGTCGCTTCGACTGGCAGAGCAGCGATCTCGCCGCACTGGCCGAGCAGCAGTGTGGCGAGCAGCAGCTCAAGGTAGATGCGGGCTGGCAGATCCGCTTCGTGCGCTGTGAAGATCGGATTCCGGCGGGCAAGCTGATCCCGGCCAGCAGTTATGACTTCGGTTATGGCCTCAAGCAGGGTCGCTGGGAGCAACTGGCGGGCACGCCGACCGCCCAACGGCAGGATCGCCTGCCACTGCCACAAGCCATCATCCTGGGTCAGAGCGAAAGGGAGCTGGATCGCTGCGAACTCAACGCGCAGGGCCGCTGCGCCGAGTCGGAGTGGCACTATCAGCCGCAGGATTGGCAGCAGTTGCAGGTACTTGAAGAGACCCCGAGTGAGCGGGATGGCCGGTTGGAACAGATCTTCTTCCGTCTGCAACCGGTGGCAGGCAGTCAGGCTGCCGCTCAGGTCAGCGAGATCCATGTCTGGCGCCGCTATCAGTGGCAGCTGGATCAACTCACGCCTCAACAGGAGTGTGATGAGCCGCAGGAGCGCAAGGAGGGGAGCAACACCATCCGCTATCGCATCTGCCGTCAGGTGATCCCCGCTGGCAGCGAGGTTCAGGTAACGTTGCAAGATAGCGGCTACCAATACCCGGTCGCCGGCGGCGAGTGGCAACCCCTGCCAGAGAGCAAAGAGTGGCAGGAGAGTCGGGTGCTCAATCGCCCCATCGTGCTGGCCAGCAAGGAGGAACAGCTGGAGTGCCGCCGCGCCAACGGTCGTCTCTGCTCCGAGCCAGAGCAGCCCGATGTGGATCTGCTCGACAGCGATGCCGCCAAACTGGTGGCCGACGTGAGCGGCCAGAACAGTCCTGCCTGGCAGGCGGATTACGGCCACGATGACGCCAAGCTGATGGCGGTAGTGCGCGGCATGCGTGCTCTGCTGGCGGCCAACCAGCCGACCCATCCGGCGATGGACAAGCTGCTCTACTATGTGCGCGCCCACAACTACCACGGCGGCGTTGGCAAGGAGAGTGATCAGGCCGCCCGGGCACTGGCCGGGGTGATGATTGATCTGCTCAACCACCCCTTGCTGCTGGGCGCCGAACCGCAGGATCAGGCAGGCACAGTGCTGGAAGCCTGGAGCGTGGCGGCGCAGGGACAGCTTGGGCAAGCCGCCTTCCGCCAGAGTGCCGCCCCCATGCTGGCCCAGCTCAACCAGGCGCTCGGCTATGCGGTGCAACATGCGGCGCAGCTCAATGGCCACAAACCCTGGGCCGATGGCCTGTTCGAGCTGCTCAATCTGGTCGATCAGAGCGCCTCTTACGGTCAGCAGGCTGACTTCAGCGCAGCTGTGCTGCAACAGGAGGCGGCATTGCGCCAGAGCCTGCTGCAACTGGGCCTGAGCGAGCTGGCCCTCTGGAAACAGCGCGATGGCTCACGGGATCTGTTTATCTTCAACAACATCCTCGATGCCCACAGCCGTCTCTACCAGATGATGCGCTACCTCCATCACACCAGCCCGGATAAGGCGATCGCCTATCGCCAACAGCTGGATCGCGATGTCATCGCCATCATGCGCCAGCAGGGGCTGATCCCGGGTGGCCAACATCCTGCCGCCATGCTGGAAGAGGTCTCCCTGACCCTCTCCAGCTACTACCTCACCTACACGGATCGCACCAGCGAAGCCTGTATCAGCGGCGAGTTCGCCGGGCTTTGTACCCCGATCCGCATGGAAGATATTCTGCCGTTCGAGCACACCTGCTCGCCCACCCTGCGTCTGCGCGCCCAGGATCTGACCTTGGCTCAAGCCGAAGGGATCTGCCGCGAGCTGGGTGATGAAGAGCAGCGCTTCCACCAGCAGATGGAGACAGGCTGGCAACCGGTGGCCGATGATCACAACGAAGCGCTGGAGCTGGTGATCTTCAACTCCTCCGCCGACTGGGGCCGCTACGGCAGCGCGCTGTTTGGTGTCTCCACCGACAATGGCGGCATCTATATCGAGGGGGATCCGGCTCGGCCCGGCAATCAGGCCCGCTTCTTCGCCTATGAGGCGGAGTGGAAACGCCCCGCCTTCCAGGTGTGGAACCTGCGCCACGAGTACGTTCACTATCTGGATGGTCGCTTCAACCAGTACGGCAGCTTCGGCCACTATCCGCTCAACCGCACCACCTGGTGGGCAGAGGGGATTGCAGAGTACATCGCCCACGGCCAGTGCTTTGCCCGTGGTCTGGATAACGTGGCAAACCGCCCCGCCAACCAGCGTCCGACACTGGCGGCGATCCTCCACCTTGACTACGACCAGGGTGGCGAGATGGTCTACTCCTGGTCCTATACCGTGCACCGCTTCCTCAACGATACCGGTCGCGGCGCCAGCTGGTTGGCGCTGGCACAGGCGCTGCGCAATCCGGATCGGCAGCAGGCGATGAGCGACTTCGAAGGGGAGCTGGACCGGCTGATCGCCAACGACAGCAACGCCTATCAGGCATGGCTCGCCCGGGATCTGCTGCCCTGGTGGCAAGCAAACAAGGAGTCAGACGCCTGCAAGGGTAACGACTCCGCCCACTGATAAACCTTCGCCGACCAGAGGGGCTGCCATTGCAGCCCCTCGCTTTATCCTCCCGCACCCCCGGCCTCTGCTGCGACAGCCTCTGCCCGAATGAGGTGCCCGCCCGTTATCAAGCCTGACGCCAGCGGCCGAGTTGTAATAGAATGCCGATAGCCACTCCCAACTTCAGACCCTGACCGCACCGCGCATGAAGAAGTTTGCCAAGATCCTCCTCGCCTGCCTCGTTTTGCTGCTGGCCCTGATTGCCATGCTGCTGGGCTACAGCGAGTGGATCGTCTCGGATGCCCGTCACTACACCTACGATCAGGTGGACAAGGTGCCCTACAACCGGGTTGCGGTGGTGCTGGGTACCTCCAAATATCTCTCTGGTGGCGGCCCCAACCACTACTTCAAATACCGCATCAAGGCGGCGGCCGAGCTCTACAACAATGCCAAGGTGGACTTCATCATCGTCTCCGGTGACAACGCCACCGTGCAGTACAACGAGCCACGCCAGATGCGCCGCGCCCTGATCAAGGCGGGCATCCCCGCCTCCGCCATCTATATGGATTTCGCCGGATTTCGCACCCTCGACTCAGTGGTTCGCGCCAAGGAGGTGTTCGGCCAGGAGCGCTTTACCGTGGTATCCCAGGGCTTTCATAACGAGCGGGCCATTTTCATCGCTCGCCATTTCGGTATCGATGCGGTCGGCTTCAATGCCGAGGATCCCAGCGCCTATCAGGGGATCCGCACCCGGGTGCGGGAAGTCTTTGCCCGCCTGATGGGGCTGCTCGACCTCTATGTACTGGACAAGGGGCCCAAGTTCCTCGGGGCTCCGGTCCCCATCGGTCTGCCTGTGCCTTGCCAGTCACTGAGCACCATCGGCAGCCTGCAACCCTGCCTAAAACAACCCAAACCGGCGGTGGATGAGGCAAAGCCAGCGGCAGTCTCTGCCGCTGTTGCCACCGAGTCGGCTACCCCATCTGCCTCGGCTGTGACTGAACAAGTCACGCTAGCTTTATCCGCTGCGGCAACGACTGAGCCGGTCACTCCCGCTAAACCCGCGGTAGAAACCACCGCCAAGACGCCCAGCGCGGCCTTGCCCACATTGCCGGTGGCCCCTTCAGCCGCCAGCGCCAGCACAGCCACACCATAAACAGATGACCCGCCAACTGGCGGGTCTTGTTATTACAGCGCAGGTTGTGGCGGTGACCTGTACACCCATTCCCAGCGGCCAAGTCAGCCTCGCGCCGCCTGATAGCGGCGGGCCACTTCGGCCCAATCCACCACCTGATAGAAGGCAGCGATATAGTCAGGACGCTTGTTCTGGTACTTGAGATAGTAGGCGTGCTCCCACACATCCAGCCCCAGGATCGGGGTATGGCCATGCATCAGGGGGCTATCCTGATTGGCACTGCTCTCCACCTGCAATCTGCCCGCCTTGTCCACCACCAGCCAGGCCCAGCCACTGCCAAAGCGGCTCAGAGCCGCCTGAGTGAAGGCCTGCTTGAAGGCATCGAATCCCCCCAATTCCCGCTCGATGGCCAGAGCCAGCTCACCACCCGGCTCACCGCCCCCCTGCGGGCTCATCACCAGCCAGAACAGAGAGTGATTGGCATGGCCGCCACCATGGTTGCGGACCGCCCCCTGCAAGGTGGCAGGCAGAGTATCGAAGCGGCGCAGCAGCTCCTCTACCGGCAGTGCGGCCAGCTCTGGCGCCTCTTCCAGCGCGGCGTTGAGGTTGTTGATATAGGTCTGGTGATGACGGCTGTGGTGGATCTCCATGGTCAGGGCATCGATATGGGGTTCCAGTGCGTCGTAGGCATAGTTCAGAGCTGGTAGGGTATGGATCATGATGACCTCTGTTCGGATTAATGGAGCCGGGATGAGGGCTCGCTCTGACACAGGCAGTGCCCGAGCGAACGCATGATCCCGGCGTGGCTGCCGTGGCGCTGTACGAACGTCAGCAACTCGGCACGGGTTGTGCTGGTATGGCGCAACGCGGCTTCACGCAGGCGAGAGGAGCAAGCGGGGGAGTGACAGGTCGCCAGCAGGCAGTCGTGCACATAGCAGAGCAGGTCGGCGGCGCGATCGGGCAGAGTCATGGCCACCAGCAGATCCGCCAGATTGTGGTGAGCCACAACCAGCGCCGCCACCGCCTCATCGGCATCGTGCCACTGCACCAATTGCTGACGAGCCAGCCAGAGCGCCTGCTGATAATGAGCCAGCGCATGATGATACTCGCCGCAATCAAACAGCCGGTTGCCCTCTCGGGTCTGCTTTTTCCAGTGACTCATGCTGCTGCCACCTTCGGTCGACTCGACCCACCCCTTCACCCAGGTTGCTGTCATATGCTTCACACCAACAAATGATAATAATTATCATTACATGAATTATATCCGGGAGACAAGGGGCGTCGGGAATCGCAGTAAACAGCCAAAACAACGCAGCCACCCCTTGGCAAGGAGTGGCCGCTTGAGGCACCGGTCAGTGGATTCGACCGGCCAATTGGAAGTTAACGGCAGGTCAGATGTTGTTGGCGGGCGAGGGCGGGGCAATCCCCAGCAGCATGTGATCCATCATCCCCACCATGCGCCCTATCTCGGGCTTGGTGATGGTATCGTTGGCCCCCAATTGCAGCGCTTTCTGACGGTTGTCATCGCTCATCAGGGAGGAGAACATCACGATGGGCATCTCCTTGTAGGAGGGGGTGTCCCGCAGCCGCTTGAGCAGGTGCATGCCATCCATGCGCGGCATCTCCACATCGGTGATCACCGCATTGACGAAGCCGGTCACCGGCATTCTCTCCTCCTGGGCTAGGCGATCGAAATCCGTCATCATCTCCAGCCCCTCTCCCCCATCCTTGGCCGTGATCACGTTGTAGCCAGCGGTGCGCAGGGTGGTCTCGATCATCTTGCGGATAAAGGCCGAGTCGTCCACCACCAGAATGGTCTTGCCCTGACGTAGTGCCATCATGCGATCGTCGATGAGCACCTTGCGATCCTGGGTGACGTCGTACTTCTCCATGCTGAGCTCGGGGTTGATATCGGCGATGATCTTCTCGAAGTCGAGGATCATGATGAGGTTGCCATCACGCCTGACCACGGCCACCACGCAGTCGTTCTCCCCCGCCTCCAGAAACTGGCTGGGAGACTCCACATCCTCCCAGGAGACCCGATGGATCCTGCTGACGCTATCGATCAGAAAACCGTTGGCCATCTTGTTGAAGTCGGTGACGATCACCACCTTGTGGCTGGGGTCAGGGTTGGTCTTGATGCCAAGCCAGCCCGCCAGATCCACCAGCGGGATCAACCGATCCCGCAGGGAGAAGACCCCTACCATATGACGCTGGGCGTTGGGGTAATCTGTGGTCTCCGGCACCCGGATCACCTCGCGCACCTTGGCGACGTTTATCCCGTAATAAGCGGTTTTTTCACGGCCGTCCGGTAGCTGCTTCTTGAGGTGAAACTCGATGATCTCAAGCTCGTTGGTGCCACTTTCGGTCAGGATAGATTTACGCTCTTCCCCATCTTTGGACATCATGGTGACTCTCATTCTGGTTGCGCGGGCAGCAGACCGCTGCGGTTTTCCCTCAGTATAGGAATGGAATTCACCCAGCGGCTCGGATCTCGGCAAGATTGCAGCGTTAACCGCTTGATCCCGCAGGCTGGCACGATCGTATCTGCCAATCAGGACAAATCCATGCGCTGATAAGGAGCCTGAGATGAGTGAAGGTATCGTCGTGATTGGCGCTTCTGGCGGTATCGGGGCGGCGCTGGTCGCACACTGGTTGGCGGCTGGTGTCGGGCCAGTGATTGCCATCAGTCGTCAGCCCGCACCAGCAGGAGCCTCTTCGCCAGCCCTGCACTGGCTATGTTGTGACTACAGCGATGAGCAGATGGCAAAAGTGGTGGCCCGCATCGCGGAGTTGGCGCCGAAACCGCACAGGGTAGTGATCTGCAACGGCATCCTGCATAAGGGGGAGATCCAGCCAGAGAAGCGGCTCGAAGCAATCAATCTCGATGCCATGACCCGTCTCTACCAGACCAACGCCCTGCTGCCGCTGCGCTGGATCAGCCAGCTGTTACCGCTGTTTGGCCGCGAGCCTTGCACTCTGGCCGTTCTCAGCGCTCGGGTCGGCAGCATTGGCGACAACCGAGCGGGCGGCTGGTATGGCTATCGCGCATCCAAGGCCGCCCTCAACATGCTGCTCAAGTGTGCCGCCATCGAGCTGGCCCGGCGGGCCCCCGGCATCAAATTGCTGGCTTTCCATCCCGGCACAGTGGATACCCAACTCTCTCGCCCATTTCACGCCAATGTACCGGCGGGAAATGTGCAGAGTCCCGAGCTGGTAGCCGACCATCTGATTAAGCTGATGAACCGGCTGCAACCGGATGGCGAGCTGAGCTTTCTCGACTGGCAGGGCAAACCTATCGAGTGGTAGGGGAGATCAGAAGACGCGCCAGCAGCGCCCGCAACCTCTTGATCACGGCGGGCTTGCCCGCCAGTTGCAACCTCGCAGCCAGTCTTCCCCAGTCGGCATATTGCCAGATGGTGGCGATCAGCAGATAACGCTCGTCAGGAGTCAGCGAAGCCAGCACATCCAGATTGCGCGCCAACCACAACTGCAGGCTGGATTGGCTCAGTTCGAACGGCTTGTGATGCAGGGCAAAGCATTCAATCTCGTCACGCTCGAACTCGCCAAGCTCCGGCGCGGTGACGGTGCTGCCTTGCAGACATTGCCATACCAACTCGGGATCCAACGCGCTCAACTCACCCGCCAGCAGGGTCGGCAACTGGCAAACAAAACGCTGCTGCCACTGATCCAGCTCGGGCTCATGCTCGGGTTTCAGCACTTTGAGCAGCAGGGCTGCGTGGCAGCCGCTGGCGGCATCCCGTTGCAGACCGATGCGCAGCACCGTCAGTCCGGCCTTGCGCCAGAAGGGGAGCAGGTCGGCGCTGGCCGAAAAGGCCGAGCCGAGGTAGTCGGTGCCAATCTGGCGATAGTGCTCCTCAAGCTTGCCAAGCAGCAGCGACCCCAACCCGTGGCGATGCAGCTCGGGATGGATGGCGATACGCATCACCCGAGCGTAGCTGCGCGCCCCCGCCGTTTTAAAACCGGCGTGGGCCAGCAGCGACTGGGGCAGCAGATGGCCGCGCGGACGGCGACGCCCGGCCCAAATCGCCTCGGCCAGCTCGTGCTCTATCTCCCCTTCCCGCGCCACCAGCGCCACTCCCAGCAGGCTCGCATCCTGCTCCAGCAGATGGATGTCGAGATCTGGACTCTCCAGCAGCGATCTGAGATCGCTCGGCGTAGTCTGGTAGTGAGCCAGCACCAGCAAGCCGAACAGCTGGTTGAGCAACGCCTCGTCGCTCGCCAGCGCCTCCTGACAGATAAGACGCCAGCTCGGGCTGGTCGGCGGCAAGGGAGTTGCCACTTCGGCATTGAGGCCGAGCAGGCGGAAAATCAGCGGCTCCAGCGGATCGCGCTCACTCCAGCGGATGGGCTCAGAGAGGTGGATCTCCTGCCACTCCGGGGTCTGGCTATCGAGCACCCGTTTGAAGCGCAGGTGAAAACCGCGCCCCGTCCCCTCGTAACCGTGCTCGGTGGTGGCAAACACGATGCGACTGTGGCGGGCCAGCATGGTCTCGAGCAGCGGGGTCGGAATGGCGGCCGCTTCATCCACCAGCAGCAGATCGGGATTAATCGCCTCGTGCACCAGCCGATCCGGCGAGCAGTAGCTCAGCCCGGCCAGCTGCTCCGGTGTAGTATCTAGCACGCGAGCGGCGTGGGCAAACAGGGTCGCCACCGTTGCCTGCGAGGGGGCCGTCACCACTATGTTCAGCGCGGGCTGCTGACGCAGTAGCTCGGCGGCAGCAAGCCCCAGCAGCGCACTCTTGCCACGACCGCGGTCAGCGCTCAGCACCAGCGGCCGACGGCGATGACCGTGCAACACCTTGTGGATGGCGGGCAGCGCCCGTGTCTGATCGCAGCTCAGCCTGCGCTCCGGCCCAATCGGTTGCCACGGCTGCGAGCAAACCGGCGGCTCCAGAGAGAGGGCAGGATCCCCCGCCAGCAACCGCACCAGCCGGGCGATAAAGGCGTGGCCGGCCCGGCCCGCCTCCTCCGGCTGGGCCACCAGCCGGATCCGGTCGGGATCCGGCCATGAAGGCCACTCTACTCTGGGCGGCGTCAGCAGCAACAGCAAGCCACCGGCGCATAGAGTGCCCGCCAGCGCCCCGAAGGCGTCGGGATGAAAGCCGCTGAAGGCGTTGAACACCAGCGTGTCGCACTCCTGACCGAGCCGCTGCAGCGCCTTGGCTGCTGGTTGCGGAGCATAATGCTCGGGCCCGGCACCCAGCCAGAAGACGGTCTCGCCGAGCAGGGATTGGGCGCGGGCAATGCACTCAGCATCCTCCCCCTCCAGCCAGATCAGGCGCCGCTCACCGGCGCGGGCCAGCGCCTCGCGCAGCAGGGTGACCTCTTGCAATGTCATGAAGCTTGGCTGTCAGCCGGTTTGCGGGGCTCGAACATGCGATCTCCCATCTGATCGATAAAGGTGTGGGCCTTCTGCACCATGAAACGCTCGGCATCGGCCGGATTGGCAAACAGATCGGAGCGGATGAAACGGTGGGTTTGCAGCACGCCGTCCAGCTCCTTGGTGATACGCCCTGCCAATCGGTACTGACCCCCTTCCGCCATGGGCTCCGGATAGATGAGATAGCCGGCATATTCGGTGGGAGTGACTTCCGGCGCCTTGGTCGGCTCGCCCCCGAACAGGGCACTGAACAGTTTCTTGAGCATGGTGATCTCCTCTGGTTGCCAGCATTGTCCCCAAGGGGTTGCACAGTGGCAAGCAGGGGATCTTATTACCAATGGTTATTTGCACTACGAACCATTCTCATTTAGATTTCGTCTCATTCCACAAGAGGTGACCATCATGTACGTCTGTTTGTGCCGCGGCATCACAGATACCCAGATCCGCAAAGCGGTGCAGTCAGGTAAAAGCGAATTCCGCCAGCTCAAGCAGTCGCTCGAGGTGGGCGCCCAATGTGGCAAGTGCGTGCGCATGACCATGGAGATCATCGCCGCCGAGCTCGACAAGCTGGAGCAGGAGCAACCCGTGCTCTACTACGAAGTGGCGTGATCCGGACACCTCTTTTCTGATGCGACCCGCCAACAGGGTCACCCCTTTTCTCAGGCGAGCTGGCTCGCCAGACCTCTTGTTGTCACTTTTCTGGACTAAGCTCTAACGATCGGAGCCTCAGGCACGAACCAAGGAGCACTGTCGATGAAAGGAGATCCCAAGATCATTGCCCACCTCAACAAGGTGCTGGCCAATGAGCTGATTGCCATCAACCAATACTTCCTGCACGCCCGCATCTACGATGACTGGGGCCTCAAGGCGCTCGGGCACAAGGAGTATCACGAGTCTATCGATGAGATGAAACACGCCGACGAGCTGGTCAAGCGCGTGCTGTTTCTCGAAGGGCTGCCCAATTTGCAGGATCTGGGCAAGCTGCGCATCGGCGAGACCGTCGAAGAGATGTTGCGCTGCGACCTCTCGCTGGAGATGGATGCCATCCCCGACCTCAAGGTAGCCATCGCCTACGCCGAGTCGGTGCAGGACTACATCAGCCGCGACCTGTTCCAGGAGATCCTGGAGGATGAGGAGGAACACGTGGACTGGCTGGAGACCCAGCTAGACCTTATCGATCGCATCGGGCTGGAGAACTACCAGCAGTCGCAACTGCACCATGGTTCATCCTGAATAGTTATGGCATGAAAAAACGGTTAAAAAACCCGCTCAGGCGGGTTTTTTAATGTCTGGCTGCATAGCTTTTCACGCCACTTATCAGCATGAAAAATAAGCGTATTTTTGCTATTCAGATCGCAAAAACAGACGCTTGGGAGTTGCACTATTGGGGCCCCTCACAGGGACATACAATAACAACATGTGAAAGGACTACATCATGCACTTCCTACCCAACAAGCTCGCGCTAGCCTGCGCCATTGCCCTGTCTCTTGCCGCCTGCAATGACAACAGCTCGAACGCACCTGCAGATCCCGCAGCCACCAAGGCATCCCTGATGCAGACCATGGATGAAGCCCTGCGAGAGAGCCAGTCGCTCGACCCCTACGGTTTTGCCATCGATGCCACCAGCATCGCCAAGCGCAAAGCACTCGACAGCTCACTGCTCCAACGACTGAATGCTCTGGATCCCACGGTGCTAAGTGAGCGGGATCGGCTGTTCTACGACATGATCCGCTGGGACTTGCAGATCAATCTTGAAGGATACGATTTACCCCAATCCCAGATCCCGATCCATCACTTCCGCAACCGCGTGGTGGATCTGGCAGATGACGTCGGAGCAGCCCCTGCCAGCGGCAAAGCGGCTCGCACCGTCAGCAGTGGCTTCGACTATTTCGAGCACAGCTCGGCCGACAGGGTCACGCCGGGTGATGGAGCATGGCGACGGGATCTCGACCGTACAGACACAGCGCCGGCACTTGCAATGGCAACTCGAGCAAAGACAACAATGACCCCGCAGGCCTGGTATCAGGAGCACCTCACCTGGCTCAAGGCCTATAACGGCTACCTTGCCGAGGTGAAGCACCAGTTCGAACTGGGCAGCGCTCAGGGCAACACCCTGCCGGACGAGCTGGTGGACCGGCTGCTGGCCCAGCTCAACAGCAAGCTGGATGGGGAGGCGATCGCCGGCGCCTATCTCGGCTGGCAGCAACTGCCGGGAGAGGCGGACGAGGCGCTGCGCAGCGAGTACAAGGGGGTGCTGGACAGCATCAACACCCGCTATCTGGCGCTGCGCGACTATCTGGATTACCAGCATGGCGGCGCCTATGCAGTGCGCTTGGGTAGTGGCGAGTGTGACGACGGTTTCTGTGGCATGACCAACGGGCGAGACTGGTATCGCTGGCTGCTGAAGAAGCACACCACCACCGACATGACGCCGGAGCAGGTGCATGCACTTGGGCTGAGCGAGGTGGAGCGGATCTTCGGCGCCATGGTCAAGGTGTGCCATACCGTCGGCAAGTGTGACAGCGACGATGTGGCTCAGAGCAAACAGAGCGGCCAGATTTACGCCTTCTTCCGCTATCTGAACGAGCCGGCCTTCTTCTACCAGAACCCGCTGGCGGTCTGGTCCGCCGGCCTCAACCCGGACAATGCAGCCGGTGCGACCCTGAGCGGGCCGCAGCAGCAGGCGCTGGCCGAACATGAGCGGGCACTGCAGGAGTACAATACCTTCAAGAGCAAGGCGGCGCTGGTGCTGCCTGACTTCTTCGATGCCGAGCGTACCATTCCCAAGCTGGATTACGAGGTGGTGCCCGTCTCCTATGAAGATGCGCCATACGGCGGGGTGGCCTGGTATCAGGACGGCAACCCGCAGACCGGCCGCAAGGGGCTGTTCTTCCTCAACACCTACTACCCCTATGGTCTGCAGAGCTGGAACATCAGCACCCTGCTGGCCCACGAGGCGGCGCCGGGCCACCACTTCCAGATCACCATCGCCCAGGAGCTGGCCGCCAAGGATCCCGACTTCCCGCAGTACGTGGCGAACGCCTCCTACACCGCCTATGCGGAGGGCTGGGCGCTCTACACCGAATACCTGGCGGATCACGACATGGGGCTCTATCAGGGGCGCGGTCTCTATGATCCGGCGGTGGGGGACGTGAAGGTCGAGGGATCGTCCGCCTTCAACAACCAGCTGCAGTACTTCGGCCGCCTCAACGAGGAGATGCTGAGGGCTATGCGGCTGGTGGTGGATACCGGTATCCACTGGTATGGCTGGAGCCACGACCAGGCCGTCAGCTACATGAAGGAGAACTCGGCGCTGGGAGCGGGGGACATCAGCTCCGAGGTGCCGCGCTACATGGCCTACACCGGCCAGGCAACCTCCTACAAGGCAGGCCAGCTGGCGCTGATCCGGATGCGGGAGTCGGCAGAGCAGGCACTGGGCGGAGACTTTGACCTCAAGGCGTTCCACCACCATGTGCTGGAATACGGCATGTTGCCCATCTCGGTGCTGGAGCAGAAGAACAAGCAGTGGATTGAACAGTCGAAGTGATCACAGTTACGGCGCCCGGCAAGGCAACGGGCGCCGCTTTCGATTAGGATACGGCTCTCTTCCAATAACAATGCTACGGACGATTTCCATGGAACAGATTGCACGCGAGATGGCACCCCACAAACGGGTGGCACTGGTGGCTCACGACAACATGAAGACCCCTCTGCTGAACTGGGTAATGCGCCGCAAGGAGGAGCTCAAGCTCCACCATCTCTATGCGACCGGCACCACCGGCACCATGCTCGGCAAGAAGGCGCAACTGCCCATCACCTGCCTCTTCTCCGGCCCCATGGGGGGCGACCAGCAGCTCGGCGCCCTGATCGCCGAAGGGAAGATCGATGTGCTGATCTTCTTCTGGGATCCCCTCAATGCGGTGCCCCACGATCCGGACGTGAAGGCGCTGCTCCGCCTCGCGGCAGTCTGGAACATCCCGGTCGCCACCAACGAAGCGACCGCCGACTTCATCATGGACAGCCCCCATATGCGGCAAGCGTTCAGCGTACAGATCCCGGATTACGCCGGTTATCTGAAGGCACGCACCGAGTGATCGGCTAACCCGTGATGCAAGAGGGCCGCAACAAGCGGCCCTCTTTTATTGGGAAAATGAATCAGCCAGGGACACAAACCGGCGCCGGCTTATAGCGCCCGGGCGAGAATGCGTGCCACCCGATCCGGGTCGATATCCTGCTGCTCCCCGAGTGCGGTGCGCCCCACCCGCTTGAGGTTGGAGCAGACCGCCAGAATGCAGCTTTCGCTGAGGCCATAGTCGGCAAGCCGGGTCCCCAGTCCCATCTTCTGGAAGAATTGCTCGGTGCGGATAATCGCCTCCTCGATGCGCAGGGCCTTGTCCTCGCGGGTCGAATGCCACACCCGCTCGGCAAACTGGGCCAGCTTGTCCTGCTTCTGGCTCGCCCGCTCACGCAGCAGCGAAGGGAGCACCACCGCCAAGCTCTGGCCGTGGTCGAGCCCGTAAAGCGCCGTCAGCTGATGGCCGATGGCGTGGGAGGCCCAATCCTGCGGCACTCCGCAACCGATAAGGCCGTTGAGCGCCAAACTGGCCGCCCACATCAGATTGGCCCGCACCTGATAGTTGGTCGGCTCCGCCAGCGCCCTGGGGCCATTCTCCACCAGCACCTGCAGCAGCCCCTCCGCCAGTCTGTCCTGCACCTCGCCACCCACCGGGAAGGTGAGGTACTGCTCGGCGATATGGACGAAGGCATCCACCACCCCGTTGCCGGTCTGGCGCGGCGGCAGACTGTAGGTGGTCGCCGGATCGAGCACCGCAAATTGCGGCTGCACCAGCGGGCTTCTGAAGGAGATCTTCACATCCCCCCGGCTCACCACCGAGGTGGGATTGCTCTCGGAGCCGGTTGCCGGCAGGGTCAGCACGCAGCCCATCGGCAGCGCCTTGTGCACGCTCGCCTGCTTGCCGCAAATATCCCAGGGTTCATCCCCCTCGTAGCAGGCGGCCGCCGCGACAAACTTGGTGCCATCCACCACGGAGCCGCCACCGACCGCCAGCAGGAAGTCGATGCGCTCACGCTTCACCAGCGCCACCGCCTCCATCAACAGCTCGTATCTGGGATTGGCGCCGATGCCGGAGAACTCCCGCCACGTCACCCCTTCCAGCGCCCGGGTCAGCTGCTCATAGACGCCGTTTTGCTTGATGCTGCCGCCGCCGTAGAGCACCAGCAGCCGGCTGCCGGGCGGGATCAGTTCGGGCAGGCTGGCGATCTGCCCCTCGCCGAAACAGATGCGGGTCGGATTGGCATATTGGAAGTTGTACACGGCGGACTCCTCGACTGGCTCAATGCGCGAACATTGTGCGCCTGCAGCCCCGCCAGGTCAAAAACGGGAGCTGGCTATCAAAATGGAGATTGCCGGTCTTGGCCGAGGCATTTTCAGGCATGGCTCTGCTATGGTCTGTCAGGAGGGCGGGCAGCACCTTGGCAATCAGGCTTCCCATCACTTTCCCATCCTGCTGCCCCCGTCACGGTTATCCACTCCCTCGCCATACAGGAAGGTCTGAAACATGAAACTGAAGCATGCATGGATTGCAGGTCTGTTTACCCTCTCGACCACGCTGGCTCAAGCCGCCGAGATCACCACCGAAATCGCCTCAACCCCGGGGCAGGCCAGTCTGGTTGAGGCGGTCACGGCGAGTGCCACCGTGACCGCCATCGATATGGAAACCCGCAAAGTCACTCTGAAAAACGCAGAAGGCGAAACCTTCGATATCTTTGCTGGCGAACAGGTTGCCAATCTGCCGAACATCAAGGTCGGGGACAAGGTCGCACTCAAGTATCTGCAGATGCTCGATATAGAACTACTGAAAGGCACCGCCGGCATCAGAAAACGGATAGTAGAAGTGGATGGCGAACGCGCCGGAGCAGACCAGAAACCGGGGGCCGGTGTCGGCATGAGAGTAACTATTTATGCCGATGTCATCGGGCTGGACAAACAACAGCAGACCGTCACCGTCAGGGGGGTGGATGAGACCATGACCATCAAGATCAACAACCCGGAGCAGTTTAATCTGGTCGCAGAAGGTGATCAGCTCAAGGCGGTCCAAACCAAGGCTATCGGGATCGGCATAGTCGCTACCGAGTAGTCCCGTTCAGGCCGCATCGGCACACTGGCACATCACTCGTTAACAACATGCATCTATACAAAGCGGGAGGCAATATGGCCTCCCGCTGTTCATGATCCAGCCTATTCACTCCATCCACAATGCCGGGCAAGATCTTGCCTCTTCTCAACCGATTTGCCGACCAAATCGGTACGCTGCTGCCACTCTATTTCTGACCGGTCAGGCGACCCATCGCCTCTTTCAGCATCGCCTCTTTCTGCTCGTTGAGCGGCTTGCTCTGCTCCGCCCGCTCTTCCGGCGTCAGCTTCTTGTTATCGGCGATGGTCTTGAGCTTCTCTTCGATCTCGTTGAACTTCTTGCGATCGAAACCGAGCGCCTTGTCCACCAGTTGCTGCACCACGCCCCCCTTGTCGGAGCTCATATCCAGCGCCGGCGGCAGCTTGTTGTTCTTGGCCAGATGTTCGTAGGTCAGCACCTGCTGGGCCTGACCGGTCATCCGTTGGGTGGAGAGGCTGACCATCTCCTCCCAGCCACCACCCTGACCGCCGCTACTGGCACTGTTGAGGGTGGCGAGGGCGCGGTTGTTGGATGCGCTTTGGGCAAGCTGCTGGCTGTAGGGTTTGATATCCATGGGGGCTCCAATTCAGTGCGCATCTGCGGCAATGGGCACAGGCTGATCCGGTCACATGGGGCGTCAGGCCCCACCATTATCAATTAAACCAGCAAGTTACAGGCCAACTTGTCAGATGGTGCAAGATCCCGCGCTATGGCGGATCTCAGCACGCCCCCCACGCAAGGCTGACGTCAGAATCATGACTCATCTGCTGTCGGCTCACGCTGTTTTGGCACATTTCGCCGTCCGCGCACCACGACGCCAGAGAAAAGTCAGGAACCGCAGCTCGATCACAAAATAAACAACCACTCGGGAATACAATTTTGGCGCACATCACAACCAGCCAGCCGTGTCATGGATGATCTGTTCGAAAAACCAATAACAGGCAGACCAATCTGTCGTGCTCACTCCGCTGCCAGTTCGGAGTTGCAGCCTCCCCACACCTCATCCCCTCGTCTGACTCTCACTCACCGCAACCCTTCGGGTACACCTATGAAAAAACACACCTTGAGTCTTCTCTCCGCCACCCTGCTCACCCTGCTTGGCACCAGTGCCGACGCCTGTACCGGCCTCATCGTCGGCAAGGGAGCCAGCTTGGACGGCAGCGTAATGATCGCCAGAAACGAGGATTTTGGCGTCAACAACTGGAACAAGTACCTCGCCTTCCGGCCCGCGCAGCAGAACGAGGGCAAACTCTGGAAACTGGGCAACGGGCTGGAAGTGCCGATGCCCAAAGCATTTTTCGCCTACTCCGCCATCCACGACTGGGATGCCACAACCAGCGATCCGGCAGGCAAATATTATGAGGAGCGTGGCATCAACGAGTTCAACGTCGCCATCTCGGCCACCACCAGTGCCGAGGTCAACGACAAGGCCCAAAAAGCCGATCCGCTGATCGAGAAGGGAGTGATTGAAGCCATCATCCCCACCCTGATCCTGCCGCAGGCCAAGACGGCCAAAGAGGGGGTCGAGCTGCTCGGCCGCTATGTGGAGCAATATGGCGCCGGTGAGGGCAACAGCCTCTATCTGGCGGATGTGAACGAGGCGTGGCTGATGGAGATCGGCTCCGGCCACCACTGGATCGCGGTGCGGGTGCCGGACGACAGCTACGCCATGATGGCCAACGGCCTGCGCATCCACGGCGTCAATCTCGACAGCGCCGATGTGCTGCACTCGCCCAAGCTGCTGGAGTTCGTGCGCGAGCACAAACTGCTGGATAACGCCGACCCGAAAGAGTTCAACTTCGCCAAGGCGTTCGGAGTGATTGCCGATCCCTACAACGTGGATCGGGAGTGGCTCGGCCAGAACATGCTGACGGCCTCCCACAAACAAGCGACCCGGCAGGCGCAATATCCACTGTTTATGAAGCCGGATGCCCCCATCGCCGTGCCGGACGTAGCCAGGGTGCTGAGCGCCACCTATGACGGTACGCCGCTCGAGGACAAGGCGGAGCGGCCGATCCGCGTCGATCGCCAGCTGGAATCCCACGTCATCCAGCTGCGCAAGGAGATGCCCAAAGAGCTGCAGGGACTGATCTGGCAGAGCTACGGCGTGCTGGCCGAATCTGTGATGGTGCCGCTCTACAACACCCTGGAAAACTATCCCCTGCCCTATCGCACCGGCAGCGACAGCTACTCCGACGATTCCGCCTACTGGCAGTTCCGCAGCCTGACCGCGCTGGCCAGCGCCGATCCGGACAAGTACCTGCCGCTGCTGCGCGGCGTCTGGAGCAATGAGAGCAACAAGCTCTATAAGGAGGTCGCCATCCTCGACAAGAGCCTCAAGCAGGCCTACGCCAGCGACAAGGCTACCGCCATCGGGCTGGCTGCCGACTACTCCTATGGCCAGTTGGAGCAGACCTATCAGATGGCCAAAACGCTGCGCTACAAGCTGATGACGGATCTGACCAAGCGCACCGAGAAGAAGTATTCGCCGGAGGAGTTCAAGAAGATCATGAGCCTGTGACCGGCTCGCCAACGCAAAGAGGCTCCCACGGGAGCCTCTTTCGTTTCAGCCAATCCTGCAATCAGCGACGGCTGATATTGAGCGGGCCGAAGGTCTGCGCCACCGGCATGATCTCGATGCTGTTGATGTTGACGTGGGCCGGTTGCTGGCTGACCCAGAGCACGGTATTGGCGATATCTTCCGGCTGGATCGCCTCCACCCCCTGATAGACGGAGGCCGCCTTGGCATCATCACCGTGGAAGCGCACGTTGGAGAACTCGGTGCCGCCGCACAGGCCCGGCTCCACGTTGGTGACGCGGATGGCGGTGCCCGCCAGATCGGCACGCAGGTTGAGGCTGAACTGCTTCACGAACGCCTTGGTGGCGCCGTAGACGTTGCCGCCCGGATAGGGGTAGGTGCCGGCGATGGAGCCGATATTGATGACGTGACCGCGATTGCGCGCCACCATGCCCGGCAGCAGCAGGCGGGTGAGCAGGGTCAGACCGCTGATGTTGGTGGCGATCATCTGCTCCCAATCTTCCAGATCCGCCTTGTGGGCCGGCTCCAACCCCAGCGCCAGACCGGCGTTGTTGACCAGCAGATCCACCTCGCTCCACTCGGCTGGCAGAGCAGCGATGGCAGCGCGGGTGGCCGCCTTGTCTTGCACGTCGAACGCCAGCGGCAGGAACTGCTCGCCCAGCTCGTCGGCCAGCACGGCCAGCCGCTCGGCGCGGCGACCGGTACCGATCACCTTGTAGCCCGCCTGCACCAGCTGGCGGCTGATGGACTCACCAAAACCGGACGAGGCGCCCGTTACCATTGCTATCATCTGAACCTCCATTATCTCAACCGATATTGTTATTTATGTTGTTGAAACCAATCTGATTTATTCATCGCTCAATTCACGTCCGGTCGCCTTGCGCCAGACAAACACCGCCAGATGGAGCAGAAAGAGTGCCGAGCCACCCAGCGCAAACAGCAGGGCGGTGAGGGCGTTGACCGAAGTGTCGGCGCCACACCACCACCAGACCAGCCAGCCGACCATGCCGATGGCAAAGGTCTGGCCGGCACAGAGCGGGCAGCGCCCCAGCTTGGCCCTGATGGCGGTGGCAAGACAGTTGTCGCAGCTCATCTTGCTCCTCGATGTTGCTCGTTCAACATGATCAGTTGGCCTGCGAAGACAGCTTGCGCGCCAGAGTGCGAGCCACTCTGCGCCGCTCACGCTCATCGTCGCTCACCAGCGGCAGCACCAGTCGGTGGGCGTGCTGGTCGCGGCCATAGTAGTCCGCCAGCCGCTGCTGGGGACGAAATCCCAATCCCTGATAGAGCGCCAGCGCCTCTTCGTTGGCGTCCCCCACTTCGAGGCGAATCGCCCCCCAGCCAGCGGCCTTGCCCTCGCGGATCACCTGCTCCAGCAGACGCCGCGCCCAGCCCAGACGACGCACCGTCCAGCGGATAGCCAGCGCCTGAATGACCAGCCGATCCCAGCCTCTGTGCTCCAGCAGGCAGAGATAGCCCATCAGCTGATGTTTCTCGTCCAGCAGTAACAGGGTGCGCCCCTTGGCGTGGGCCAGCAGATAGTGCCAGCGGCTGCGGCCAAAGGCGACTTCGGGGGGAAAACAGTAGCGTTCCAGATTAACGATGGCGCCCAGATCATCGGTTCGGGCCGCACGTACGGTCAACACGGGGAGTCCTTGTTCAGTTATTTATCCTCAGCACCAAAAATGCGACTTGTATCACAAGTTACCAAGGCGTCATATTAGGCACTGTAACCTCTTGTTTCCCCTCGCGCCATTGTCGTGCTTGTCGGTGCATCGAAGCCCACTGGGGATCCTGCCTGTTCAGGCAGTCTGATCTGTGGAGCCGAAAATATGAGTACCTATGTCATCGTCGAAGAACTGGGCGACTGGCCTTGCCATGCCGATTATCTGCTGACCGCCCGCACCTATCTGCAACATGGCGTGCCGACCACCGGCGGCCGACCCCGCATCATCAACCTCTGCCGCAATCTGGAACACCTGAGCGCAGGCTACTACTGCTCGCTGCTGGCCCAGGCACGCGGCCACCACTGCCTGCCGGGTCTGCAGGCCATCAGCCGACTGCAACCCCAGCAGCCACCGGCCAAGCTGTGGCGCAAGGCGCAAGGGTGGCTGGCCCAGCAGAGCGAGGATCGGATTAGAGTGCGCGCCATCTTCGGCCAGTGTGAACAGAGCGAGCTGGCGGGGCTGGCCCGCTACTACTATGGCCTGAGCCAGCTACCGCTGCAGGAGCTGACCCTCAAGCGCGGCCGCCACGGCTGGTCGGTGCGCCAGCAGCAGAGCCTGTCGCCGCTGGAGCTGAGCCCAAGCGAGAAAGAGTTGATGCTGCACCACGCCCAGGCGCTGGTGGGCTCCGGTGATGAGGAGCAGGCGGCGCCGCTCTATCAGCTCGCCATTCTGGTGGATCCCGATGACGGCCGTGCCAGCAGTGACTGGCTGGCGCTGGAGCGCTTTGTCCGGGCTGCCGCCGTCCAAGGCATACGGGCCGAGATCCTGCCACCATCGGCCATCGAGCGGCTGCCGGAATTCGACACCCTCTGGCTGCGTGCCGAAACCGCAGTCGGCCACTACACCTTCGAATTTGCCCATCGCGCCGAACAGCTCAAGATGCCGGTGATCGACAGCTCCCGCGCCATCCTCGCCTGCAGCAACAAGCTCTATCTCTACGAGCTGATGGTGCGCAGCGGCGTGCCCATGCCGCCCACCATGGTGGTCACCCGCCGCGGCCGCCACCATGTGGATGAGCTGGTACAGCGGCTCGGCCTGCCGCTGATGGTGAAGGTGCCCGACGGGGCACAGGGGCGCGATCTCGCCATGGCCAGCGACGAGCAGCAGCTGGCCCGCCTGCTGGACGAGGGGCTGGGCCGCTCCGCCCTGCTCTTGGTGCAGAGCCGGATCCCCGCCGAGTTCGACTGGCGCATCGGCTTTCTCGATGGCTCGCCGCTGTTCGCCTGCCGCCGCTACCGGCCCGAACCGGGCAACCGCATTCGCCGCCGCAAGCACCCCCTCGACATGAGCCGCATCGAGGCGCTTCCGCTTAACGAGGTGCCGGAGCGGGTGCTGCAGACCGCCCGCCGCGCAGTGCATCAGCTCGGCAATGGCCTCTACGGGCTCGATTTGCGCCAGCAAGGGCGTGACTGCGTGCTGCTGGAGATCGTCGACAACCCCTGGATCCGAGGCGATATCGAAGACAAGGAGGCGCAGGATCTCTACGAGCGACTGGCCCGCGCCTTCCGCCAGCGGCTGGAAAACCGGGGCCAGACCACCGCATAACCCGCCATGACTTTGTCGCTCACAATGACAGAGAGGGCCCCGCGATGGGGCCCTCTCTCATATCAAAGCGTGCTGTGGCTGACTTATTGCAGACGCAGGAAACGCCCGCTCAAGGGCGGTATCTCCACCGTCACACTGCTGCCGCCGATGGCCAGACTCTCCCCGCTTTGCAGATCCACCAGCGCGCTACCGCTGCGCAGTTTGCCCGCCGGCAGGTTGTAGCTGAGCGCCGTGGTGGAGAGGTTGAGCAGGTAGACTATCTGCTCCCCCGCCGTCTGCTTGATGTCACCATAGAGGCTGCCATCGGCCACCAGTTTGACTCGCGCTCCCTGATAGAGAGCGGGGTGGGCGGCCCGCATCGCCAGTAGCTGGGCGAGCCACTCTTTCAGCTCGGCCTGTTCGCTACTTGGCACAAAGCCGGTGACAGCGGGCACCTTGCCGTCGCTGCGGGCCACATGATCGTCGCACAAGCCCTGCGCTGCGCAGTCACCACCAACCTTGGCGGCAAAGCCCGGCACCTCGTCGCCAAACTCCTCGCCATAGTAGAAGGTGATGGGGCCGGAGCGAGCCGCCATAAAGCTGAAGGCCGCCTTGTGGCGCTGCCAGTACTCGGCCGACTTGAAGTTGCCGCGTTCCAGCAGATCGCCAAAACGCACCAGATCGTGGTTGCCCAGCATCAGATTCGGCATGGCGTGATTCGGGTAGTTCTCCACCTTGTTCCAGCTGGCGTCGAGCACGCTGGCCCCCTGCCCGCCCTTGCCGGACTCCTCCACCGCCAGCGCCTGCACGATGCCGTAGCGCAACGGGAAGTCAAAGGCCGAGGAGAGCGCCGGATTGTCGCTGCTGCCGTAAGCCTGGGCGCGAATATCGTCAGCCCCCTTCCACACCTCACCCACCATGTAGCCAAGGGTGCCCCACTGCTGACCGGCCGCCTTGCGCGCCGCGCTGGCCTGCTCCACCTCGCTGCGAATAGCGCGCCAATCATCCAGCCCAAGCTGATAGGCCTGATCGAGGCGCCAGCCGTCGATGCCGTACTGCTCTACCCAGTAGCGGGCTACCTCCTTGAAGTAGGCGAGGCTCTCCGGCTTGCTGTAATCCACCAGCTGGCCGGGATAACCCGCACCGCCGCTGGTGAGGGCTGGCAGACGCCCCTCTGGCGAGGGCTTGCTCACCCCCACCTTGTTGACGTGGCCAAACACCCCGTCGAGGAAGACATAGAGGCCACGCTGGTGCGCCCCGTCCACCAGCTGCTTGAGCTTGGCATTGCTGCCAAAGTTGGGGTCCACGGTGAAAAAGTCGCAGGCGAAGTAGCCGGTGGCATCGAGCTTGTTATCACCGCCTTGCCCCGCGCAGGAGTCGAACACCGGGGTGAGCCAGATGGCGTTGACGTTGAGATTCTTGATGTGGTCGAGGCTATCGATGATCCCCTGCAGATCGCCGTTGTGCTGGGAGGGGCCATAGCCGACGCCGTAGTTGGCGCTGCCGTCACCATCGGCAAACGACTCCACCATCACCTGATAGATGCGCAGGTTGCAGGCGGGTTGATCGTCGCCATAGCAGGCACGACTGGCCGTCGCGACCGGAGGGTGGGTGACCGGCGGATTGACTACGGGGGGAGAGCTCTCCCCGCCTGAACTACCGCTGCCGCCGCAAGCCGCAAGTAACAGGGCGGCCCCGAGCAGGCCGCCATAGCGTAACGTTCCCTGTTTCATTGTTATATTCCCGCTGTGAGAGCAGGCGTCTGATACGCCTGTTTTCCACCATGATAGCGAGGCTCACACAGCGGTGTCTGTGACTGAAAACGTTATCTGACTCAACTGGTTAGAGCACCCCTGCCGAGGCAAACCGGTAGTTGAACGAGAGCCAGTAGGAACGACCCGGCTCGGGGATACGGCCGCTCTGCTCGTAGCCCAGCCCTGCCTGACTGGCATGTACCGACTTGGAGAGGTGCTCGTAGTAGAAGGTGTCGAACAGGTTGTCTACCCCGGCCGAGAGTTGCCACCCTTTGGCAAACTGCCAGGCGCCGCTCAGGTTCATGGTGAAGAAGCCCGGAGTCTCACCCTGATCCTGACCCGCAACGGTACCGGACCAGAGATCTACCCGATCCTGCGCCGCCACCGCGCGCCCCAGCAGGGTAAAGCTCAGCGCCTCGTCCGGCTGCCAGCCCAACGCCAGCTTGCCATCAAGCGGCGGCATCTGGGCCAGCGGCTTGTTGTCGCTCTGGTTTTCGCCATAGACCACAGCCAAACCACCATCGAGACGCCACTGCTCGGCAAACTGCCAGCGCCCCTCCAGCTCGCCACCCCGGGTCTGGGCATCGATATTGCGCACCTTGTTCGACTTGCTGTTGTAGAGCAGGTAGTCCTTGATATCGGCGCTAAAGAGGGAGAGGGTCAGGTCCAGCTCGCGACTGCGCAAAGCCAACCCCGCATCCCACTGGCGACTGCGCTCCGGGTTGAGGGTGAACGGGGTACTGTCCTTGCTGCGCTCCCAGTAGTCCGGCGCCCGCTCTGCCTGCCCCCAGGCCAGATAGCTGGACCAACGGGGCGACCACTGATATTCGTAGCGGCCAAACCCGCTGTTAAGACTCAGGGTATCACTGTAGAGGGTCTGTTCACCGGCGCCATAGCGGGTGGTCTCGACCCTATCCTGACGGTAACCGCCCTTGTAGCTGTGAGCCCCCTGCTGACGACCCAGTTCGGCGAAGCCGCCCTGCTGCTCGAAACGCAGGGTGCGCTGGCGATCCTTGGTGGCATAGTCGACCCCACTCCGACTGCGGTGCTGATCCCGGTTGCTGTCGAGCCCGGCGGTCAGCAACCAGTCGGCTGGCAGAGCGATGTCGTTGGCCCAGCGCCCGCCGGTATTGCGGCGATCCGGGTTGGAGAGCATCTTCATGCCGCTGTTTTGCCGCAGGCTGAAGTTGTCCATGATGTGGTCTATGTAGTTGTCCCACAGGGTCAGCTCGCTGCGCTGCCAGTGAGTGGTGATCTGCTCCTGCTTCAGCTTCAGCCCGAAGGATTCGCGATCAAGCATGGGGCCATCCATGGTGCGATCCGCATAGGCGGCGCGGGCGTTGCTGCGCTCGGCGGTGAGTTCCAGCCAGGTGTGCTCCCCCGGCGTCCAGCCCAACTGGACAGTGCCGTTCTCGCGGCGATAGAAAGATCGCACCTTGTTACCGTGACCATCGCGGTAATCGTCGCTGTCGGAGTGGGTGAACTGACCGCGCAGATAACCGTCGGTCGAGCCCGCCGTCATATCGACCATCTGGTCATCGCGGCCGAAGCTGCCAAAGAGGGCCGAGGCATCGGCCTTGAGACCCGGTGCGGTGAACTCGGGCCTGTCCCGCTCGAACAGCACGGTTCCCGCCAGGGTGGCCCCCTGCTCCAGGGATTGCGGCCCCTTCAGTACCCGGATCCGGTCAAAGGATTGGGGGAACACATAGGCCGTGGGCGGGTCCATCCGGCCACCACAGCCACCGGCCAGCATGCCGCCATCCATCTGCACGTTGAGGCGGGACATCCCCATCCCCCGCAGCACAGGGTCGCCACCGAGCCCCCCTTTGCGCACCATGCTCATGCCGGTGACATTCTTCAGATAACCGGCACCGTCGGCAGCGGGCATGGGGGAACCGGGCTTCTTGGGATCCAGCGTCACTTCAAGTGTGCTGGCGGGGCGGGTTGCCACCACCACCATGGGATCCAGCTGTTGAACCGATTCCTGACCGGCAGCGCCGTGACAGGCGAGCCCGCCCACCAGCAGGGCAAGAGGTGTGCGCATATGACAAGCCATACATTTTCCTTATGTATCTGTTTGTTTTGTTATTTTCATTCAACCAGCCAAACCTTTCAGCAAGGGAAAGGTTTGCCATCAGGCCGCAAAAAAGGCCTGCGGCGCGAAAGCGGCAAGCCTCTGTCAGGTGAAGCGAAGGCAAGTTGGCAAAATGTTGCGCAGGTTTTACCCAAGTTGGCTCAGAAAGGCAAACGGGCAAACATTCCAGTAACAGGAATCTGGCGTTGGCTCACAAAAAATGGGGATTAGCTGAAGGCTTCCCGCTCATCGATGGGAGAGATGAGGTGATAGACCTCATGGGCGGATAGCGTGCAGCCAACAGGCCACTCCAGCTGGTGGTGACGGTTGATGAAGACCCGGGCGCAGTGACGCTCGCTCTCCAGCTTTGCAAACAGCGGCTGGGTTCGCCAGGGGGTCAGATCCAGCACACCCGTGGTGCCATCCGATAACACCAGAAACAGGCGCCATCCCCGCACATACTCGACATCGATAAAGACCGGCATCCCTTCGGCTCCGATTGAGATAATTCGCGGCAATTATAAACACCAGCGCTCCATCCATACACGCTGTGGCTCACATTTTACCCAGCAGATTATGCTGTGCTCATTAGTGGCGCGACATCACATTTTTAGATGATAAATGTGTTAATGCCGACTTTTAACAAACTTGAATGCAACCTTAACCAATTCGATCTGTCATAACCTCACAACAACTAAAAAAACGTCTGTGGACAGACGTTTACAGTCTCATTCAGGAACAAACATGACAGATCTAAAACAGCGACTCGGCCCGTTCTGGCCCTTCGCCGTCTTCTGCGCGCTCGCGCTTTTTTCTCTCTCTTTCAGCCGAATCGCCCTCGGTCTCTGGCAACTGGAACGGGTGGATGCCGTGGCCGGTTGGCAGGAGATGCTGCTGCAAGGGATCCGGGTCGACTTTGCGACCCTCTGCTGGGTCTGGGGTGTCCCCGCCATGCTCACTCTGCTGCTGGCAGGCCCCCATGCCATCGGCCGGGGCTGGCTGCAACTGATGCGCGTCTGGCTGACCGTCGGACTCTGGCTGATGCTGTTCCTCGAGATCTCCACCCCCTCGTTTGTCACCGAATATGGCGTGCGTCCCAACCGTCTCTATGTGGAGTACCTCATCTATCCGAAAGAGGTGTTCGCCATGCTGTGGGCGGGGCGCAAAGCCGAGCTGCTGCTGGCGTTACTCTTCAGTGGCGCCGTGCTGACCGGCGGTTGGTGGCTGAGCGGCCGTCTGGTGCATGGCCTCAGCTTCCCCCGCTGGTATCTGCGTCCGGCCTTCGCCCTGCTCATTCTGGCCATAGGTTTTCTCGGTGCCCGCTCCAGTCTCGGCCACCGCGCCCTGAACCCGGCCATGGTCGCCTTTGCCGAGGATCCGCTGGTCAACTCGCTCACCGTCAACTCCGCCTACTCCCTCTTCTTTGCCATCAAACAGATGGGCGCCGAGGAGGATGCCGGCCAGTTTTACGGCGAGATGACCCCTCAGAAGGTGCTCGAAGTCATGCGCAAGGAGAGTGGCCGTCCGGCCAGTGATTTCAACTCAGATCTGCTGCCCAGCCAGACCTTCAACCAGGCGAGCTTCCAGGGTAAACCGAAGAATCTGGTGATCCTGCTGCAGGAGAGCCTGGGCGCCCAGTTTGTCGGCTCCCTCGACGGCCTGCCGCTTACCCCCAACATCGACGCCCTGTCGCAGCAGGGCTGGGCCTTCGAGCAGCTCTACGCCACCGGCACCCGCTCGGTGCGCGGTATCGAGGCGGTACTGACCGGCTTCACGCCGACCCCGGCACAGGCGGTGGTCAAACTCGGCAAGAGCCAGACCAACTTCTTCACCATCGCCGATCTGCTCAAACAGCGGGGTTACGACACCAGCTTTATTTATGGCGGCGAGAGTCACTTCGACAACATGCGCAGCTTCTTCCTCGGCAACGGCTTCACCACCATCGTCGAACAGAAGGATTTCGACAATCCGGTGTTCAAAGGCTCCTGGGGCGCCTCCGATGAGGATCTGATGGCCAAGGCCGACGAGACCTTCAAAGCACTGCACAAGGAGGGTAAACCTTTCTTCAGTCTGGTGTTCAGCTCCAGCAACCACGATCCGTTCGAATTCCCGGACAACCGCATCGAACTCTTCGAGCAGCCCAAGCAGACCCGCAACAACGCGGCCAAGTATGCGGATTACGCCATCGGCGAGTTCTTCAAAAAGGCGAAACAGTCCGAATACTGGAAGGACACCCTGTTCCTGGTCATCGCCGATCACGACAGCCGGGTCGGTGGCGCCAGTCTGGTGCCCATTCCCCGCTTCCATATTCCGGGGGTTATCGTGGGCGATGGCATAGTGCCGAGAAAGGATTCGCGTATCGTCAGCCAGATCGACATGGCGCCTACCCTGCTCTCCCTGATGGGGATCAGTGCCGACTACCCCATGCTCGGCAAGGATCTGACCCGTATGCCCGCCGACTGGCCGGGGCGCGCCATCATGCAGTACGACAAGAACTTCGCCCTGATGCGCGGCAAGGATGTGGTGATCCTGCAACCGGAACGGGCGGCAGAGGGCTATGTCTACGACAATGCCAGCGAGAAGCTGACTCTGGCGGCGCAGCCGGACGCCTTGAAGGAGGATGCCCTCGGTCTTGCCCTGTGGGGCAGCATGGCCTATCAGAAGAGTCTCTATCAGACGGCCAAGGATGAACGCACCGCAGCCAATTGAGCCACCCGAGCAAATTCAATCGATAGCAGAATGGAAAAAACCGCCAGCTGGCGGTTTTTTCCATCTATCCATACCGTCGGCCCACAGGCCGTTATGGCTGGGGAAAGCAGGGCAGGGAGCGGCTGAACTTGTGCTCGAATACCAGCGAGGTTTCGAGGTGCACCACCTCCTCGCGGGAGGTGAAGTGATCAAAGACAAAGTTGCGCAGGTGCTCGGTGTCGGAGACACAGAGGTGCACCAGAAAATCATCCTTGCCCCCCATGTGGAACAGGCTGATCACTTCGGGCAGCGCAAGAATGGCATCCCGGAAGGCATCGATGATCTGGCGGCTGTGGCGGGCCAGTTGCAGGGAGACCATGGCCTGAATGTGGCCACCGAGGGCCTGATAATCCACTTCGCAGTGCGCTCCCTTGAGCACGCCATCCTGCTGCAGCTTGCGCACCCGCTCCAGACAGGTGGAGGGGGCAACACCGACCAGCGCGGCCAGATCCTTGTTGGTCATGCCCGCATCCCGAAACAGATGGGCCAAGATATCCAAATCCAGTTGATCCAGGTTTCTCATCTTAACTCCTTGAACCGCTCAATTTTTTAGACTCTGCCCGTAAACCGGGGCAAACACAACGGCCATTGACATCCCCCCTGCCCCGCCTATCCTTGGCGCCATTCACCGGTCGCAGCCCTGCGGCCACCACGCGAGGATCCGCCATGCACCCGTATCACCCTTTCTGGAGCCTTGAGGTTCCCCGTGTCGATGGTCAGCTGCTGCTGACCCCCTGCCCCGGCACCCAGCAGGTGCCGCTGACCCTGGCGCTCGATCAACTGCGGCTGGCCGGTGCCCACGGGGTGGTGACCCTGATGACAAGCGCCGAGTTGATCCGACTCGAACTGGCGCAGCTCGACCAACAGGTCGAGCACGAAGGGATGCGCTGGTTCCATCTGCCCATCGAGGATGATCTGGCCCCCGACACCGACTTCGAGGCGGCCTGGCAACAGGCGCTGCCACAGCTGCGCGAGCTGCTGGGGGATGGCAAACATCTGGTCATCCACTGCAAAGGGGGCAGCGGTCGTACCGGTCTGGTCGCCGCCGCGCTGCTGATGACCCTCGGCCAGCCACAGCAAGAGGCGATGGCCGCCATCAAGGCCCACAGACCCAAGGCGTTTACCCTGGCCTGCCACCGCCAATGGCTAGACCAGCTGGCCGAGCGGCTGGCGCAGGGCGACTGACTACTTGCCTCCCTGGTCGTAGGTAAAGACCTTGCCGATATCTTCCACCCGATAGCTGGTGAGCTGATAGACGTAGTAGTTGAGCCAGTTGGCAAACAGCAGATGACCGTGGCTGCGCCAGCTGGCGCGCGGCGTCCGGCTCGGATCGTTATTCGGGTAGTAGTTGACCGGAATGGCCGGGTCGAGCCCCGCCGCCAGATCCCGCTGATACTCCCCGTCCAGCGTCAGGGCATCGTACTCCGGGTGCCCGGTGACAAACACCTGACGACAATCCTTGGTCGCCGCCAGATAGACCCCCGCCTCTTCTGACTCGGCAAAAATCTGCAAGTCGGTCTGGGCGCGGATCAGATCGCCATCAAACGCCGCGTAACGGGAGTGGGGGGCGACGAACTCGTCATCAAAACCGCGCAGCAGCGGCTCGTGTTCATCGAGGCGATGGTGGCGATAAACCCCGGAGAGCTTCTCGCCGTGGGTCTGCTTCTCCATACCATACAAGGCTTTCAGCGCCGCCTGCACCGCCCAGCAGAGGAACAGGGTGGAGGTGACATGCTGATGGGACCACTCGATGATCTCGACGATGCGCGGCCAGTAGACCACCTCTTCGAACTCCACCAGCCCGAGCGGCGCCCCTGTGATGATCATGCCGTCGTAGTTATTGCCACGCACCTGCTCGAAGTCGTGATAGAAGTTCTCCAGATGGGCCTGCGGCGTGTTCTTTGACTCCCTGTCATCGATGCGCAGCAGATCCACATCCACCTGCAGCGGCGAGTTGGAGAGCATCCGCATCAGCTGGATCTCGGTCTCAATCTTCTTTGGCATCAGGTTGAGGATGAGCACCCGCAGCGGGCGGATGTTCTGGGTGACGGCCCGGGATTCCGTCATCACGAAGATGTTCTCCTGCCCCAGCACTTCGGCGGCGGGTAACTGATCCGGGATCTTGATCGGCATGCTTACTCCCTGTACTGCATCGGTAAATATGTCTGGACATCCAGAAGCCTATAATAAAGCTCCAGCCCTGTCATCAGATACCTTTTGTATTCACCCCCGCCTTTGACTAGCATACGGCTCAGTGTGTCTCCTGCTTCCAAGATAATGACCGGTATCAAGATTTCCGTAGATCGACTGCAAGTCGGCAACTATGTATCCCTGCCACTGGGGTGGCGCGAACACCCGTTCCTGTTTTCCAGCTTCAAGATCAAAAGTGAAGAAGAGATCGAGCTGATCCGCCGTCTCGGCCTGAAACTGGTCACCATCATTCCCGACAAGAGCGACGTTCCGCCCAAGCCCCTCAATCAGGTACAGCCTCAACCACAAGAGAGCGCAGACGCCGCCCAGCGCCAGGCTCAGATGCAGCAGGAGAAGGACCGCCGCATCGAGCAGTTGCAGCAGTATCGTCGCAACCTGCAGCAGTGCGAGAAACAGTTTCAGCAGTCGCTGGCCCAGGTGCGCAGCGTGATGAGCAAGATCCAGTCCCGCCCCCTCAATGCCATCGGCGAGGCGCAGGAGCTGGTCAACGCCATGACAGAACAGCTGCTCTCGGTGGACGAGATGGTGCTGCACCTGGTCTCCGACAGCGAGGATGGCAACAACCTCTACTTCCACTCCCTCAACGTCAGCGTGCTCAGCATGCTGCTGGCCAAGGAGTGCAACATGTCGGCCGACCAGATCCGCCATATCGGTATGGGGGCCCTGTTCCACGACATCGGCAAACTGAAGATCCCGAGCCAGATCCTGCGCAAGACCGAGCCGCTCACCAGGCCGGAGCAGAACCTGATGGCCCAGCACCCGCGCTACGGGCTGGATCTGCTCAATCTGGCCAAGGATTTCCCGTCGGAAGCGAAGGGGATAGTGCTGCACCACCACGAATATCTCGATGGCAGCGGGCCGGAAGGGCTCAAGGGCGGCCAGCTCGATCAGCTCACCCAGATGGTGTCGCTGATCAACGAGTACGATAACCTCTGCCACATGCAGGCCAAGGTGCCCTACTCGGCCCTGAGCGGCCTCTACAAGCAGCGCAAGGCCCAGTTCAATCCGGAGTACCTCAGCATGCTGATCCGGTTGATGGGGATCTATCCCCCCGGCAGCGTGGTGCAACTCTCCAACGGTCAGGTGGGGCTGGTAATGTCGGTCAACGCTTCCCGCCTGCTCTACCCCTCGGTGCTGGTCTACGATCCGCGCATTCCCCGTCAGGAAGCCGCCATCATCGACCTGCAGCAGGCCGAACTGTCGATCGCCAAGGTGATCCACCCCAAACGGCTGCCGCCCGCCGTGTTCGAGTACCTCAATCCGCGTACCCGGATCAGTTACTACTTCGAGCACAACAAATCCTGATTGTCTTGGCCCGAGGCCAACCGTAGTCACCCGTTTCACCCAAGGAGCCCGCCATGCGTATCGAGATCATCAGTACCGGAGACGAAATAGTGACGGGTCTGGTGGTGGATACCAACGCGGCCTGGCTCAGCGCTCTGCTGCTGGAACAGGGGTGGCAGGTGCGCCGTCGCCTGACGGTGGGTGACAACCTCGCTGACCTGAAAACGGTGCTGCAAGAGAGTGCCAGCCGCGCCGAGGTGGTGCTGGTGTGTGGCGGGCTCGGGCCCACCGCCGACGACCTCACCGCTCAGGCGGCAGCCGAGGCCTTTGACCAACCGCTCACCCTCTTCCCCGACTGGCTCGCTACCATCGAAGCGCGCTACGCCAGCCGTGGCCGCCCCATGGCACAAAGCAATGCCAAACAGGCATGGCTGCCACAGGGGTGCGAAATCCTCGACAACCCGGTTGGCACCGCCTGCGGCTTTGTGGTGCGAAGTGGCCAGAGCCAGCTCTTCTTCACCCCGGGCGTGCCGTTCGAATTCAAGCAGATGGTACGCGAGCAAATTCTGCCGCGCCTCAAACAGCTGGCCGGGGCACAGATCGATACCGAGCTGCGTCGCTTTTACACCTTCGGTGTCTCGGAGTCGGCGCTCAGCGATATGCTGGATGCCGACCCCTGGCCAGCTGGTATTGAGCTGGGTTACCGCTCCTCCATGCCCCTTATCGAGCTGAAACTGATCGGCCACGGCGCCAGTACCGCTGACATGGAGGGTGCCGAGCGCCGACTGCTGGATACGATCCGCCCCTGGCTGGTTGGCAGCGGAGATACGGAACCGGCGCAGCAGATCCTCGCGCTGCTGCAAGGTAAACCGCTGGCTCTGCTGGAGGGAGAGAGTGGCGGCGCTCTGCTGGCACTTTGTCACGGCCATCCCCGGCTGGAGGCCAACTTCAGTACACAACTGGCCGATGAGCTGGCGCAACTGCCGACCGCCGATGCGGGCCTGCAACTGACCATAGGGCGAAAAGGGCCAGAGGGGGTGCCACTGCTGCTCAGCGCCGATGGAAAACACGTCGGTCAGACGGTCAAGGTCAGCCACCCCGACCCGGAGAGCCGCCGCAAGATCCTCGCCTTTGCCGCCCTAGACATGCTGCGCCGCCATATGCTGGGTGAGCCGGTACTCGGCGATTACCTCACCCTGGCCAGAACAGCCCAGCGCAGCTGATAAGAACCGCCATTCCCCTGCCAGCGACTCTATGTCGCTGGCGCTGCGATCCGTCTTTTCACTCCGTTTCCAAACAGCGCCCACATTTATCTGGCCGCCATCACCGATTTGACTTCAATTCATTGACCATTCAGAGGAAATATCTGAATACTGCCCACTCTCAGGGTTGGCGACTCGCTTTATTAATCATTGAGAGATTAAATGACAGTAGAGGAGCGAGCCGATCGCTCCGTTCTCATCCAGCAAGGAGATGCGGTGTTAAGCAAAGAGTGGTTGCTGCTATCAAGCGATATGGAACTGGTCTGCCTGCGGATTGCCGCCGGTCTCACCAAACCTGTCACGGAACAGGATGTGCAGGCTCTGCTGCTCGCTTCCAACTGTCGCCGCTATCAGCCGCTGCCCGAGGGGATCAAACAGGCCATCAGCCTGCTCAACACCCTGCTCACCAACCCTGCCGCCCCCGTCCCCGCCAACCCCATCCCTGTCGGCAAGCGTCAGGATGCCCGACTCGCCGTAATAGTGGAGAAGGATCGCATGAGCGCCATCGCCCAGATCACTGCCGACTGGGGGGGCAAGTATGTGACGCTGGAACAGCTGAAAGAGGCGATCGCCATCAGCGAAATCAAACAGGGGGTGAGTGAGCAACTGCTCACCGCTGCCATCCAGTCGGCCAAGGAGGCCGCCCCCGGCAGTCAGCTCAAGCTGGTGATTGCCAACGGCCAGCCAGCCGTCAATGGTCAGGACACTCGCTATGAGCGGCTGGTGGAGACCCCGGCCGAACGGATCCTCAAACCGCAGGAGTTGGGTCATGGCAAGGTCGACCTGCGGGATCTCGGCTCCATCGTCACCGTCAAGGCCGGCGCTCCGCTGATGCGCCGTCATCCGGCCACCGTCGGGGTGCCCGGTTTTACCGTAACCGGTCAGGACCTACCAGCCAAGGATGGCAAAGACAGTCCGATGAGTGCTGGCGAGGGTACCTTTATCTCCCCCGACGATCCCGACCTGCTGATTGCCGGTCGGGCTGGCCTGCCCTGTCAGGAGAAAGCAGGCATGAAGGTGGACGAGGTGCTCAGCGTAAAACAGGTGGATGCCCGCCACGGCCATATTGATTTTGAAGGGGGCTTAATCGTCAGCGGCGACGTCAACCCGGGCATGAAGATCCGGGTCAGCGGTGACATCGTGATTGGCGGCTTTATCGAAGGGGGCTGGATCGAGGCAGGGGGCAGCATTACGGTACGCCACGGCATCATTGGCCGCCGCAACGAGCAGGGAGAGTACCTTTGCCAACTCAATGCGCAGGGGGAGATCCACGCCAGCTACGCCCAGTATGCCCAGCTGGAAGCGGGGGGGGATATCCAGATCCAGAGCCAGCTCAGCCACTGCTACTCCCGCAGCGGACAAGATATCAAGGTAGGCGATAGCAACATGCGCAAAGGCACTCTGCTGGGGGGCACCAGCATTGCCAATCGCCTGATCATGGCCCCCAGCCTGGGGGCCGAGGCCGCCAACCATACCCGGCTGCAGATCCTCGGCGGCTACTTCACCCACAAGGAGCAGGAACACCAGCTCAAGCTGCGCCAGCAGGCGTGTCAGGCCCAGCTGGAGAAAATCAAGGAGCTGGTCATGAAGTTGCTGCAACTGCCCGGCGACAAGCGCAATCCGGATACCCTGCGCAAGCTCAAACCGATCCGGGACCATCAGCTGGCCGAACTGGCCCAGCTCGATGAGCAGCTCACCGCCAACCAGGAGGAGCTGCGAAACTTGATGGCTCAGATGGAGGTCATTGCCACCCAACACCTCTACTCCGGCATCGAGGTCGAGATGGCCAGCTTCAAACGCAAGGTTACCATCACCCGAGGCCCTACCCGTCTGACCATCCATGATGAAACCCTGGAGATGACCCCTTACGAGGGACACAAATAGCTCAACCGGCACGGCCCTATCGCTGAACCGGCCGTGATCCCGCCGCCGATTTTCGCTACACTCGCCACTTCCTTGGCCCCACCGGGCGGGCCACCCAGACTCAGGTAGTGAGAGATGTACAAGCTGATCGCATTGGATATGGATGGCACCCTGCTCAACCCGCAGGGCCAGATTACTCCCCGCACCCACGCCGCCATCAGCGCCGCGCGCGCCAAAGGGGTAACCGTTGTGCTGGCCTCCGGCCGCCCGCTGGAAGGGATGAGCCGCTATCTGGAAGAGCTCGGCCTCACCACAGAGCATGACTACGTCATCTGCTACAACGGCGCCCTGGTGCAACAGGTGGCCGATCAGCGCATCATCCGCAGCCAGCTGCTGACCGGCAGTGACGCCAGCGCCGTCTCCAAACTGGCTGATGAGCTGGAAGTGAACGTCCACGGTTTCTCAGTCACCCAGGGCCTGATCAGTCCCCGTGTCAGCACCTACACCGAGCACGAATCCCGCCTGATCGGCATGCCGATCAATCTGATCGACTTCGCTACCCTGCCTGCCGACGAGCAGATCATGAAGGTGATGATGATCGACGAGCCGCCCCAGCTCTCCCGCGCCATCGAGCGACTGCCTGCTGAGCTCTATGAGCGCTATACCGTGGTACAGAGCGCCCCCTTTTTCCTCGAATTCATGAACAAGCAGAGCAACAAGGGAACCGGCGTCGCCGCACTGGCCGAGCACCTGGGCCTAACCGCCGCTCAGGTGATCTGCGTCGGGGATGCGGGCAACGATCGCCACATGATCGAATACGCAGGCCTCGGGGTTGCGATGGGCAATGCCACCGACGAGATCAAGGCTCTCGCCCAGCACACCACCGCCCGCAACGATGAAGATGGTGTAGCTCAGGTGATCGAACAGTTCGTACTGAACGCCTGATCGCAATCGAGCGCCGCTGCGCCCGATGAGGAAATAAAAACGGGGAGGCTGTCAGCCTCCCCGTTTTTTCTCTGGTTAGTTATCTGCGTGATGAGCGGTAATTCGTGCGCATCACTGGTTCGCCAGACACTGGGTATGGGAGCCCGGTTGCAGGTAAGGCGTCAGCAGGGGAGCCATCCCCTTGAGCACCTGCACCGGCAGCGCCGAGGTGAAGCGGAACTTGTCAGACTGGCTACCCGGTACATAGGCGGTCAGAGTACCGAAGTGATCCTCACCCAGATAGAAAACGAAGGTCGCTGTGCGGTTGCGCGCCAGCGAGCTGGTCACGTTGCCATAACGACCCACGGTTTCAATCCGGTTATCCCCGGTCCCGGTCTTGCCCCCCATCTGCAGCACAGTGCCATCCGGCAGGGTAAAGGCACCGGCGATACGTCTTGCCGTGCCCCCTTCAACCACCTTGGAAAGCGCACTGCGCAGGGCGGCCGCCACCTCTGCTGGCATCACCCGGGTACCCTCGGTGTGCTGCGGCTCAAACTCGGTCTCGAAGGGCGTCCCCTTGGCGAACGAGAGATGCTCGATACGCAAGGTTGGCGAGCGGACACCGCCATTCTGGATAATCCCCATCAGCTCGGCCAGTGCAGCCGGACGATCGCCGGAGCTACCCAACGCGGTCGCCAGCGAAGGCACCAGATGATCAAACGGATAACCCAGCTTGGCCCAGCGCTGATGGATATCGAGGAAGGCTTCAACCTCCAGCATGGTGCGGATCCGGCTGTCACGGGCACTGCGATGACGGGTCTTGAACAGCCAGCTGTAGACCTCTTGCCGCTCGTCACGACTGGCCGCCACCGCGTCGGCAAAGGTGGCCTTGTCGAACTCCTTGAGATAGGCCAGCAACCACAGCTCCAGCGGGTGAACCCGGGCGATGTAGCCTTGATCCGGCAGTGAATACTTGCCCGGTCCATAGCTCACATAGAGCTGATTGACCCGTTTCGCACTCAGCTTCTCCCGCGGCAACCGTTCCGCCAGGAAGGCAGCAAAAGCCGCTTCGCTGGCTTCCGGCATCAGGTAGCGGTGAACCGCCGCCAGACGTACCGCACTCGGCTTGAGACCGTCGAGGAAGGTATCGAGCTGCTCCTCGGGGGTCTTGCCGCGATATTTGCGCCAGAAGCGCAGCAGATAGGTCTGGCCCTCTTTGTCGGCAAATTTGGCCAGATACTCCTGACGACGGGGATCCTTGTCATCCTTCAGCAACTGGGCACGGTTGCCCTCCTTGTAGAGGCTGTAGCGCACGATATCGCGCATCAGCCGCACAAAGGGCAAGTTAATCGACTCACGCAGAGAGTCACGCAACGTCGGAATACGATTGTTATCCTCGCGGCGGAAGTTGTTGAAGGTGTGCATGCCACCACCGGTAAAGAACCCTTCGTTGGGGCTGGCGGAGTATTTGCGATCCAGCGCCGCTTCCAGCATCACAGGCAGGCTCTTGTCCTGAGCCGTCATCAGATAGGAGATAGCCCAGCGGCTGAGGTTGTCCTGAGAGACGGCAGCCAGCTTGCGCAGATTCTCGACCGGCATCCCGGCATAGTTGTCGTGCAGCTCGGCCACGATCTCCAGATAGGTAGTCAGTACCCGCAACTTGGCGGTTGAGCCCAACTCCAGCTTGGAGCCTTCGTTGATATCGAACGGCTGATCGGTGTTGTCGGTCTGTACCCGCACCTTGAACCCATCCGGCGACTTCTCGAACAGGGTGAAGCTGTAGCGCACATCGCCGGTCTTCTCCGGCGAGAGCAGGCGCTCACCAAACAGTCCCACCTGAGCGGCAAACGTCGGGTCGGCCAACTGCTGCAGATAACGGGAGATTTCGTTCTGCAGCGGCATGTTGAGGCTGGTATCGGCGGTCAGATCCATCCGGTCAAGGTCATAGAGCTGCACCCCGAGCTGACGGCTCAGGCGAGTACGGGCAACCTGCAACCCCTTGTTATTGTTCACCCGGGTGATAGCCGGGGACTGCAGGAAGTCCCGGAACGTAATCTTGGCCTTGAGCGCCGCCTCCATCAGAGGTGGCGTGATCATCCCCTCCTGCACAAACAGGCGCAGGTAGCTGTCGGTCAGGGTAGCCAGCGCCTCTCGCCCCTGAGCCAGATAGTAAGAGGGACGGCGGTGCGCAATCATCAAAGAGACAACCTGACGCAGGGCAAGTCCCTGTTCGGCCAGCGGTGCGTTCTGGTTGCGGGCGGGGTCCAGCAGACGGTTCACGTCATCGACATTGGCACCAAACCAGACCCAGAGACCATCCCCCAAACCATGCACCTCACCATATCCCGGCGCAGCCGAGAGCGGTACCGAGTTGAGGTAGGCCCAGGCGACCAGCTTGCGCGCTTCGAGGGTTTCCGGCCCGAGACGATAGGCACGCACGCTGGCAGAGGCCATCTGACGGATCTTCTCGGTCGGCGACAGGGTCAGGCCATCCGGCGAGTGACGATACTTCTCCACCTGGGTCGCCAGGGTACTGCCACCGGCAGATTGATCCTGCATATCGAGCGCCTTGCCCACTTGAGAGAGCGCGGCCTTGGCAAAACGGGGCCAGTCGACCGCCGGGTTGGCCAACGGCTCTTCGTTGCTCAGCAAGTCGCGGTTCTCGATAAACAGCAGCGACTGGATGACGAGCGGCGGAATTGAGTCAAAATCCGGATAGTGATGGGTCGGATACTTGAATTGATAGAAAGGTTCTGCGCGGCAATCGTGCAACGTCAGGCCAGCCTGCACCTTCTCGGTATAGGGCACGAAGAAGCCACGACTGGCGTAGTCATAGAGCGCGTCGGAGAAATGCACCTGCTTGCTGACTTCATAGCCCCGCTGAAGCAAACGCTCCTGCATCATCGGCAGTTGCACATAGCCGAGCCGCTTGTCGAACGGGCCATCCTCAGGGAATGCGATCTGCTTGCTCTGGCCAGGCTCGACCTGATAGGTGAGCTTGGCGGCATAACGGGATATCTCCTGAGATTGCAGCTTCGAGGTTTTCATCTCATAGCCAACCAGAGCGATCACCGCCCCCAGGCACAATAAAAAGAGAAAACAGAACAGCCAACGCCACCAGGGACGGCGCTTGCGCTTTGGGTTCCCGTCCGAGGTCTGGACAGATGAATCTTGAGATGCCACTTGTGTCAAATCCGTCTGTTCTGATGCGCCCATATCAGCCCCACCATGGTTGCGCAATTTATTGTGTTTCACTCAAGCTTAGTCTTTTCAAGTCAATGGCTTGAAACTATTGACCGCTTTGTAGTGATGGTAACAGGGCAATTCTAAAAAGGGGAGCCGATTGTTGCAGGAGTGGCAGAGATCAGAGCTGATAACAAAACACCGGCCAGTGGCCGGTGTCTTTTAAGCAAAAGCTGAACGCTTACTTGTGAGAGCTCATGCCCTTCAGTTTGGTGCTCAGCTCTTTACGCTCTTTGGAAAGCTCGGCGTTCTTGATGATGTGGTCATCCACGCGCTCTTCATAGTCGGCACGCATGTTGGCGATGATCGCCTGCACATCATCAATACTCATGCCCGGCTTGATGTAGTCGCTCAGGTTGTCGAGCAGCAGCACGCGCTTCTGGTTGTCACGGATCTTTTTCTCGTTATCCGCAATTTCACGCTTGAGTTTGTTCTGGCGACGGGACATACGCACATATTCCAGTACATCGCTGAAGGTGGACTTGTTTACTTGTTCCATATCGATACCACTGACTTAAGGTTGATAAAAACTGGCCAAGTTACACCTGGAACCCGGCAAACTCGGCGCGGGACAGGCAAACTCAAGATGCCCTTACTCTACCGAGTTATAAGCGAGATACAACCCTAATCGCGCGCCATGAACAGAGTTTGGCCAAAAGTAAACCAGTTAAAATAGCCAGTAATCCATCAGATAAGGGCTTGATATAGATAGAAAATGGAGGAAATGACAGGATTTTTAGTTCTCTTCCTGCAGATAAATGCTAATACAGGCTGTTTAACACGCTAAAAACACCAACGCGCGGTCGTAAGACTGGGCTTTGTGTTGGTTCTGGTGTGCAAACCAGTGGGACTTATGGGCAAAAACCGCCCATAGCAAAAAGGCCT